>JAQTOZ010000210.1 GCA_028713205.1 Candidatus Omnitrophota bacterium | reverse complement strand
GGTCGGCGCCAGCGTGATGAAGAATTGACTGCCGTTGGTATTCGGCCCCGAATTTGCCATCGAAAGAATGCCGGCCCTGTCATGGCGGAGCGCCTTGGAGAACTCATCCTGGAACTCATACCCCGGTCCGCCGCGGCCAGTACCGGTCGGATCTCCGGTTTGAATCATAAAACCGGGAATGACACGGTGAAAAAGGATGCCGTCATAAAACTTTTTGTTGGCAAGTGTCACGAAATTTTCAACCGTTTTCGGCGCATCTTTGGGATACAGTTCCGCGCGGATTTCGCCAAGCGACGTTTCGATCCTGATCTTCACAATATCGTCTCCTTGAGGCGCGGGGGCCGCCGCCTCCTTTGGACCGGACACTTTCCCGGTCTTCGTTGCCATGCATCCTGTCCATGAAACAACACAAACGCTCATGATGAGCGCACAAAATATTCGCACCATCGTATTCCTACTCCACACACAAATGATCGCAATAAATAACCGGCATTTCCGGAAACGTCCGGAAACTAAACGGCTTCCATCGTCGATGGCGGTTTTGTGGCCATGTTGTAAGTCACGCTCACCACACCGGGGACTTCACCGGTTATCCGTTGCGCCAATTGCGAAAGCAATGCGTACGGCAATTCGGTCGGCCGCGCCTGCCGGGCGTCGATACTGTCCCAGCACCGGATTTCGATCTGAAGGCCGAAATCCCTTTTGCCGTCGCGCATACCGGTCACACGGTCATTGTGCAAAATCGCCATGGATTGAAAGGCTTGCGTATTCACAAGCATCTCCTCCGTAATCGCAGTCGCTTGTCTGACAACTTGGATCTTTTCGGGCGTAACCTCACCGATCACGCGCGCCGCCAACGCAGGCCCCGGAAAGGGCATCCTTTGATAGATGGAAGGCGGAAGCCCGAGTGCCTCGCCGACTTTGCGGACACCGTCTTTTCTGAGCTGGACCAGCGGTTCAAGAATTTTATATCCGAACGCTTTCTGGGGATCGATGCCAAGCTGTTCAAAAACATTGTGCTGGCGCTTGATGCCGGCAACGGTTTCATCAATGTCCGTCAGGATCGTCCCCTGCAAAAGGAACTTCGCGCCGCTTTCTTTCACGAGTTTTGCAAAAACATCTTTATAGAACGTCTGCGTCACGGCCTCCCTTTTCTCCTCGGGATCCGTAAGTCCTTTCAGGGCCTTAAAAAATTTATCCTGGGCATTCACAATGTCGATCCGGACTCCGAGCTTCTTAAAAACCGCGGCAATGCTTTCGGGTTCATTCTGACGCATAATCCCATTGTCGATAAAGTAGGTTTTCAATCGTGGCCCGAGTGCTTGATGGCCCAGCAACGTCACCACGGAAGAATCCACTCCCCCCGAAAGAGCATTGATCGCAAAACCGTCTCCCACGGTTTCTGCAATTTCCTTCGCCTTCTCTTCGATAAAAGTTTTTGTGTCTAATTCACCGGCACTGATTTCAGTTGCATTCATTGAATACTCCTTTCCTTATTGACTTCAACGGATATTGTGCATCATCCAGAGCCCGCCCAGCTAGGTCATGATCCATTGGGTGGCATTTTCCAAACTTTCGAAAACCATGACTCTGTTTTTCGTTTGAACTTTCTGTCCCTGGCTCCAAAGCGCATACCACTTCTTCAGGAATCCGGGTCGCACCACCATCGCGGATTTGCCGCTCCCGATCCGATCTTCGTTTTCCTTGTGGAAGCGCCGAATCGCCTCCAAGTCGTCAATCGAAACGCGTGAAAAGTCCAAATCACGGTAATCAAAAATGACATTTCCGTCCGGCTTCAATTGCCCCTGTGCCAACAAACTTTCGGCCATCGCGATAAATTCAGCGCCCGTCATCTTGCCGCTTGTTTTCACAACGCAACCCGGCATGAAAGGATCGAACGCGATAGCGTACTTCATCGGTTCCGGTCTCGGGCCGGGAAGGACACCATCATACAGGCTGGCGGATGTGTTTTACAATTTACATTTTTCATTCGAAGATTATGGTTTTGAGCACGCCATCTTCCGCCGGGACATGCGAAAGTCCATCCGGAATTTGCATACGTCTTATCGCTGCCCCGCACTTTCGGCCTGTTGCTGTGCGACATATTTTTGGACCACCTGCGAAATTTCAGACGCCTGTTGCGGATATTTCTGCGCAAACAATCCGAACACCAGTGAAAATCTCTGAATGGCATTCATTTGCGGTCCTCCGGCAACCAAGGGCGGCGGTTCATTCATCATCCGCTTGACATCTTCCTCGGAAGCCGCTTTTTGACTCGCCGCTTGCTTTGCGCGGGCAGCCGCCTCGCTGATCGACTGCACCTTTCCTTTGATAAATTCTTCGGATTTTGCGACACACTGATCAGGATTATCACGGTTCTGCTCAATAACATCCGCTAATCCGTTATAAAAAGAATAGATGATGTCCAATTCGTCCGCACGTGCGCTGTTCGATAGAAAAAAAGCTGATGACACCACCAAAAAGCAAACAACGGCAAATAATTTCATCGTTTTCCTCCTTTTTCGTTTTGAGTCACGATCTGTTTGAGAAGCACCCCCCCAAGGCATTTCTCAAAGGGCCGACTTATTTCAACACCTTTCGCCTGCTTTCAGTCCATGCGCTACGAGTTTTTGACAAACTTGTTTTCCAAAATCAAATACCGGTTCCATCTTTGCGGGCTTGACATCACACATCTTCGGACATTCCAAGAGTTGTTTGATTTCATCGATGCCCAAGTTATCACACAACGACTCTCCGATGACATCATGCCCGGATGAATACGGATAAGCCCTCTTGAGTCCGTTCCGCGCCCGATCAAGAGTAAGAAAATGATTATGAACAGCAAAATCATCCTGTCGATGATTCAACGTTCTTTCTGCCCAACAGCCGGTCTGTTTGGTTCACCCAATCATGCTTGAGTTGATCCCGCTGGGCCCCACCGTCATGCCCCTGCGTCATACAAGTCAATTTTCCCGTCGACGGGGAAATTGGCACGCGGACGAACGAGTTGCTCAATGCTGTGGGGTATTTTAACAGCTCCGGCAAGAAAGGCCAAGCACCGGTCTGCAGACCGGAGGCGATCCATGAAGTCTTGAAAGCCCAATAATGTCCGAGGGGGGAATAAAGTCAATAGAATACGTCCGCCAGCCCTTTCGAGGCAGTCCCCCATTCCTATAATATAGTTTCGTCAGTCATTTCGATCCGGCAATCGCCGGTTGCAAGAATCAGCGCCGGATCGGCGACCTGGCCGCAATAAAGAAAGGGAGGAACTTATGAAATCCTTGATGAAGGCACAGATCGTCGGAGTCGTGTTGCTCACGATGTTGCTCTCCGGAGGCACTGCTTACGCCAAAACCGCAAAAGAAATTGACGCCGGTGTGGATAGGTCCCTTGCGCGATTTCAAAGAGAGGTGTTCGGCGCACCGGATATGATCAAAAAAACCAAAGGGATACTCGTCTTTCCGTCGGTCATGAAAGGCGGAATCGTCATCGGTGGAGAATATGGTGAAGGGGCACTCCGCGTGAACGGAAAAACCACAGACTATTACAGAATTATCAGCGGATCCCTGGGATTTCAATTTGGCTTCCAGGTCAAGACCGTTTATATGCTGTTTATGGAAGAAACAACCCTGGATGACTTTCGCAACGCCAGCGGCTGGCAGGCCGGCGTGGATGGTTCGATCGCCTTGATCAAAGTCGGCGCGGACGGATCGATCGACACCACCAAAACCAACGAACCCATTCTGGTTTTTGTCCTGGGACAAAAGGGATTGATGTACAACCTGAATCTGGAAGGATCAAAATTCAGCAAGATTCAACCCGAGTAAGAAAACAAAACGGCGAGGTTTTCCCCAAGCGATGCGTCCCGCGTACCATTCGCGGGACGTCCCTTCATCACATCCCATCCATCCCCAGGGGAAAAAGGGCGGGCTTGCCTTTTCGCCGGAGTTTGGGTATGATTCTATTCGGAATTAGTTAACCAAGTTAACTAATTTGGATTCCTCCCCGGCAAAGAGGGACCCGCGACGATATCGCCGACAGAATTAAACCAAAAACGAACAAATCCAGGCAAGAAATCGGATGCACAGAACAACCCAAGCCGCGTCATGAAGAAAAACGATAAATTTTTTAATTATTTCCGCGATATTCACATCAAATTTGTGCGCCTCTACGGGCGCATTTTGCGCCAAGCGGGTCTCACCCTGCCCAAATATGCCCTCCTGAGTCAGCTCACGGCCTACGGCAATCTGTCCATGACGGAGGCAAGCGAGAAGCTTTATATTTCAAAACCGGCGCTCACAAAACTCGTGCGGCGTTTGGAACAAGCCAAATTCGTCCGGCGGCTGCGTCATCCCAACGATCACCGTTCCTATTTGTTGTCGGCGCTGCCCAAAGGCAAACAAGTCGTGGCCCACGCCCAGTCTTTTATCTTTACGTTCATCTCCGGGATGCTTTCGGATCTGCCGCACGCCGAAGCCGAAATGATGGAAAAGTTTAATCTGAAACTTTCGAAACATTTAGACGTTATTCTATCCCGAAACAAAAAACCATGACCTCCCACATCTTAAAAAACTGTTTTCCGCGTCCGCACGGCCCACTCGTGTTTTTCACCGCGTTGCTGATTGCCGCCTTGTTACCGTTTTCGACTCCGGGATGGGCGATGGCAAAAAGGCCGCCGGAAGTCCCCGTTGAGCCCGCGGCACCGCAAACACTTCCACCCATGACTCTCGAGGACTGCTTTGACCTTTCCATTAAACAAAGCGAGATCCTGGCCATCCAAAACGTGGACATCGAGAGGACCTGGGCCGATTTCCTGACGGCCTCAAGCGAGGCGATCGGCACGGTCGATTTCATCATGACGGATTTCCGGCAAAAAGAACTCAAAGGCGGTTCGGGGCAAACAGACAGCGTCGGCGCGACGTTCACCAAACCGCAGACACGTGAACGGTATTTTGAAATCCAGCAACCGATCTTTCAGGGGTTCAAGGCCGTCGGCGCGTTGGTCGGCGCAAAAAGCCTCCGCAAACAACGTATTTATGAGAGAGACCGTGCCATCCAAGTCTTATTCCTCGATGTCGTCGACGCCTTTTACACGACTCTGCGTTTTCAACGCGAGATCGAGATCAATCAGGAAATTCTTGTCCTGCTCAAAGACCGGCGGGAGGATCTTGCGGCGCGCGAAAAAATCGGAAAATCGCGGGAAAGCGAAGTCGTCATGGTGGATTCCAAAATTCGTACCGTCGAAGCGGACCTGGCCCAGGCACGCGGCGACTGTGCGATCGCAAAGAGAATGCTGGAGTTTCTGACCGGGATTTCCCTTGAAGGCCGCACATTTCTGGACGAAACTCCCCCGACGGACGCACCGCAAGACCTTGACAGTTACCTGCCCAAAGCCCGGACACGTCCGGACGTTGAAGCCACCCACCAAGCGGTCCGCACCGCGATGCAGGGCATCGTGGTCGCGCAAAGCGATTTATGGCCCGAAATTTCTCTGGAAAACAGGGATTATCAAAGACGCGAAGGGTTCGAGTCCGGAATCGACT
>JAQTOZ010000022.1 GCA_028713205.1 Candidatus Omnitrophota bacterium | reverse complement strand
TTGCTGCTCCTGTTGAATCTTCTGAGCGTCCCAGTTGTTCTCCTTCGCACGCCGTGCGAGCTCCACCAATTCACGGCTCCTCATTTCATCCAGAAGGCCGTAAAGCGCTTCCACCGATTCCACCAAATCGCTGTAGCGATAATCCAGTTTCAGGTCCATCCGAAGCGTCAAGATATCCGGATCACGGGCAATGTCCTCCGGCTTCATATTTTTGGCTTTCAACAGGGCTTCACGCTCCTGGATTTCCTGCTGCACGTGCTGCCGGTAAAACGGCGCCGCTTCCCGAATGCCCCGGTCCACGATATCGATGTATTTCTCCGTGACCGCGCCGAACGCCGTATTTAATGCCAAAATAATATCCAAATGTTTTTGCGCATCGGCACCGTGATTTTGCATAATCGCGTCTTCGTTATAGATCGGATTGTCCGTTGCCTTGACGGCAGGTGCCGCAAGAATGGACTCGATCACATCGATGGCAGGACGTCCTGTCGTCTCATAAATCAAATTTTTCCCGAGAGGTATCTCCCCCGTAAAACGCAGCCAGATCCTGGAAAGCACAGGACCGAAATCTTTGTCCCTCTGGAACAAAAAGAGATAATTGATCATGTGATAATTGAGGAAACGGCCGTTCCCGTAAAAACCGGCGACATTGATAAAACCTGCGATCGCAAACCATTCTTCGAGTTTCTTCTCGATATTGGCAAAGCTCTCGCCTTCTTCACGCCAGCTGGCGACCATACCGCTGATTTGCGCTTCGGTTAATCTCGGAATTCTCACTTTGTATTCGCGGAGCACGTCCTTGCGCTCCTCTTCATCCAGCTGATCCAGCGGCACCAGACCTTTTTTCGCACGCTCCCGGTTGATTTGAATAATACTTTGACTTCGATTGACAATGCTTTCGACCATTTGGTCCTGTAAAAGCAAACCGTAAGCCCGGACGCGAAGCGATTCGGTAATTTCGGTCCGTATGATCAAATGGATAAACAAATCCTCCGATGCGCCGCGCAATTGTTTTAATTCTTCGACCGCAGCCCTGCGCACTTCCGAACGCTTGAGGGCTTCGTATTTCTCCCGGACCAATTTGACGGCCTCTTCCGTCCTTTTGACCCGGTCAATCTCGGGGATCTCGCCTGCTTTGATCCGCTGATCGACGCTCCGGATAGCGGCCTCTTCATCCCGCTTATACTCGGCTTCATGAGATCGCGCCTCAATCTCCCCCGCCAAATATGCCGCGGTATAAATCGCATAGTAGCGATAAAATCCAAGATCCCCCATGTCACTTTGTAGAGCCTTAACGCCGGCCTCTTCAAACAGCTTTTCGAGATACGTCTTTAATCCCTCGGTATGGCTGTCTCGAAATGACTGTGAAAATTCGGAGGCCAAATCGGTCATGTCCATTTGACCATCGTTGTTCGGTACGGGAATCTGCCAATGTCTCAGATCTCCCAGGACAAGGCTATTCAAGACAAAAATGCGGCGGATATCGATGGTTTGGGAATAGTGCCGGTAACTGCTCAAGTCTCTCTTGGCTTCATCCGGATTCTTTACACCTTCGTCGCCTTTCAAAACCAGCATCGAGTTTTCAAAACGCTGCCGTGCCTGAACACGCAAATGAACGTCATTCAAGAGAGAAAGCAGGTTCCCGACCTCACCCGCCCCGAGACGGTTCTTGGCGCCTTCGGTCCCGTAAATCGTCGGCGAAATCGTAAAATCGACTTGAGAACTGCGATAGGTGTGAAAACGGGTTTGCAGCCAACGGATAAATTGTTCCGGATTATCGAATGTATCGGTTTTCATTTCCGCATACCAGACCTCGAACTTGCCGTCTTTCAGCGGGCGGATGGCGGCACCGGCCAAATAAGTTGCCTCTTCTTCATGATTCTTGCGTCTTTCGTTTTCAAGCTCGACAAACTTCTGCACATTATTACTGGCTTCCAGCAGTTTCTTGTATTGATCATCGGAAAGCGTCCTGCGCAACCTCGCCACGGACCCTTTTTTGTCCGATAGATCCGCCAAACGTTTCAACTCCTTCGCAAAGCCCTCTTCGCTCAGGTCCTTGAGATCCGGCTGCACTCCGGCGATTTTTGCTTCCACCAGAAGGATCAGCCTCCGGTAAGGCTCTATTTCTTTCATGCGCAATTCCTCATTGTTCTCATAAAGGGCCACCCGGCCCAAGGCGCGCTCACTGGCGTAACGATAGTCAAGGACCGGATTCAAACGCGCATGCAAGTAGTTGAGAATCACGGAAACGCCCTGAAGTTCGCGGTTCTGATCGACCATCCGTTGCCGGCTGGTGAGACGGACCAGGTCCAGAACCTTTTGCAGGAAGATCAATTCCATATTGATCATGTCCTTGTTCTTGACATCGTGATAAATCAAAAAGACTTGTTCCGCGCTTTTCAACTTATCGAAGACATAGGCCCGGTAATCATCTTCGGTTTTCGCTTCCAGGGCCAAGCGCGATGTCAGAAAGCGTTTGTCCTCATCCGATCTCGCATCCGCTTTTTTCATCAGGATCCATCGTAACCGGATCATGTCCGCATCCACACTCTTCTTGATCTTGTCCTCCGTCTCTTTCAAAAGGTCGGCTTCTTTCTGCCCGGCTCGAAGCGCCCGGCTCACGCGCGTGGATTCCTCGGTTGACCTTTTGGCAGGCTCGACCCGAAGCGCCTCGATCAATCGCGCCAACTCGAGATTCGGAGGTAACATGCGTTCATTAATGCGTTTGGCAAAGAGGCTTTCGGGAATAGTCCATCCGTTGATGGCGGCCTGGACCTTGGAAACCTCATCCGGATTTCTCGCGTTCGCAGGTCTCAACAAAATCCTCCGCAGTTCCACCAATTGCGGATCAATGACCGGCGAGCGCATGAGTTCCGCATCGATGTTCTGCCGCTCCGTCTCGCTGCGTTTGTCGGCCGGTTTGGCAATGATCTCGCCCAATTTGATCAGTCTTTTTTGATGCTCAATCACCGCACGAAGATCATCCAGGGTCAAGGCCTGCGGCGGAACGGTCACAAAACCTTCGGCCCGAGGTATCTGAATTTCTCCCAAATAATGCCGGACCTGCCGCTTTTTATCCTCGAGCTCCCTGCGAATCGAATTGGGATGAATGGTTTCATCGATCTCGGGACTTAATCCCAACACATCAAACAGCAATATCTGATTGGCGGCCTTATCACCGTCCATCTCTTTCCCGATCATTTGGAGTAAATCCTGAGACCAGAACAGAAAACGCTCAAAAGAACCGTTGAAGGCCACGGATTGATTCAGCAATGCGACCTGCGCACGCTGCGTATCGTTCATGACGGGCCGCATATTTTGCCAACCATTGAAACTTTGAACACGGTTCATCCAATGCGACTCTCCCAAACCTTCATCGGTCGCTTCCAAAACATCCAAAATGGATTGCGGCAGCATGGATTCCAAATCGGTATCGCCCGTCCAGAACGCGTCGAGTCTGGCACGCGGATCTTCCTGTCTTGAAAAATCGATGGCCCTCTCCAAATCGTAAAGGACTTCACCGACGGTGCGATAGACATGGACAAAGTAAGGCACGTCCCCGTCCGTCACATATTTGTAGATGAGTTCGTTCTTCACTAACGCAGGGTCCGAAAGCGCGGTCATCAAGAATGTTTCCAAACCATATCTCATTTCCGAACGCGTATCGAACAACTGCGTCGGATCCTTCAACCACCAACGGTTGCGGATCATTTCCAGCGCACGGCTTGAATTTTCTTCCAGCGAGAACGGGCGGAACCAGAAATTACCGTTGCGGGCATTCATTCGTTCCATAATCAGCACGATATCCGACAGGCGTTGCAACATCGCGACCTGAGTGATCGCGATCATTTTCGTATCGTCTTCGGTCCTTTCCGCCGGCTTCTTGCGCAAGGCCTCGACGACTTTGAAATATTTCGTAAGATTCAGGCGCTCGGATTGCAACGTGAAATCGTCGAGTTCCTTTTTCAATTCTGCGTATCGCGCTTTTTGGGTATCGTTCAGCGGCTCATTTCTTTCGACCATCCCGGACAACACCTTCCATTCCCCTTTATGCTGTTCGACCAACGGTTTCAGACGATCATAGGCTGCTTGATCAAACGGATCCGTTAATGCCTTGAAGCGGGCCTGATCGGCGATTTGGCGGGCACGTTCCACGTCGTTGGTCGGCACCCGGTCCTTCCGCGCCAGCAGTTCCTGATATTCCCGGACAACCGCATAATCGATATCGCCCCAGGGATTTAACGCATCCTCAATCGTCCCGGTCAATTCAGGCACATCCTCACGGCCCGCGCGCATCGCGTCCAAATTCACCATCAGCTGCTGACCGCCATCTTCCCCGTAATATTCCGTCATCAACAGATGAAGCAGAATAGACCCCCAGATACTTTTGGCCATGCTCCCCGCTTCGACAAATGCGAACCTTCGTCCGAAATGCTTGTCGTCACTGTAATTGGCAATGACCGATCTGGCGGTTTCCGGATCGAGGACACCATACTTCAGGACATGAATCCCTTCATATATTTCATTCATTTGCTTGAGATCGGCATCCGAAAGTCCTATCAACTGATCGATTTGCCGTATCTCCTCATCGATCTGCGCCTTGATCTGGATCGTGGCATCCGCAGCATTCCGCTTCTGCACCAAGGCCATCCTTTCCGCCGCAAGCGTCGCGGGACTAAAAGCCGTCGTCAACTCGGCTTCCGTGCGATGCTGTGCCGCACCGCCCGCATCCATACGCGAACGGATCATGACAAAAGCACGGTAATTGATGACACGTTCCAAAATTTCGTTTTCCGGCAGGGTCGCTTTGATCTGATGAAGGCTGCGGAGCCATTCCAGGACGAATTTCGACGTGTCTTCGGCACTATTTTTCTTGAACACAAATCCCTTGTCCGCCGTTTGAATAATTTGCCGGTTTTGCAGTTCAAGGTTTCGTATCAATCTTACGAAATGGGTCTCAAGCATCAGGAATGGAACACTGTTGCGCGTTCTTTCGGTCGGATCGGTGTACATAATGCCGCGGCAATCGGCCGAAAAAGCCGCCATCATACCTTCAAAGTAGACATACGGAAATTCGCGTGTCCGGTCGGCGACAAAAAGCCTTTCGACTTCGGGCGAATCAAAGGTGCCTCCCTGGGCGACATACTCGGCTCGCTTGGTCGCCAGGTACTTCTGCAACTGCACCGCATAGTTGCTGACTCCGTGTGCCGGATCGGGATCATCCTGAAGTGTCGTCGCCCATTGTACGAAATTGACATTCGCGGGTATTTTGCCCTGGCGGACCAACTCCGCGTGGATCTTTTGCATAATTCCGGCCGTCTCCAGGCGATACGCCAAGTCCGTTTCCAAATCTGCGATGTTCGATACGATGCTCGGATTCTCAAAGACATCTTTCTCGATCACAATCAGCTTGCCCCAGATCTCGATCCACAAACGGCGGGATTCCACGTCCTGCCGGGTCGACAACACACTTAATAGTTCGCGGAGATTCTTGGCTTCATATTTTTCATAAACCTTGTCGCTGACAATTCCGAGCATCTCGAAATAGCGGTCCATCAAACCTTTATCATCCCCGCTTTCCTGGGCAAACAAAGTCGGGTTGGTCAGCATCTCGACCAAATGCTCCGAACGGGGATGGTCCAGGGGCAATTCGTCGCGGATCAGAGAAAACGCCCAGCTTTGCACCCAACCATAATCATTGCTGGCCAGATGCAACATCTGCCCGAAATTCTTCCGGTCATCACTAGTGAGATCCGCCTGGCGCATCTGCACCGTTCGCAATAATCGATAGACACGGTCCAAATACGCGTTGCGGATATTCTCGCGGTAGGCATAGGCTTTGATTTTGTCTTTTTGCTCATCCGTTCTCGCGGCTTCGGGAACTTTGATTAAATCTTGATATTCGCGCAGTGAGGGAATGGCAATCGGCGGTTTTCCACCTCCGACCGGCATTTCAGTAGGCGATAACTGCTTGATCGTCCTTTCGAACAGACCATTCGGGCCTACGGCATCTTCCCAGGCCTTGCTCAAATCCCCCGGCTCATTGGCGACCGCCATTAAAAGTCCGGTCTGAAAACCTTCCAGCATCAATTTTCGATCCCCGATGCGCAGGAATATATCCTGCCCCAGAAAGGCGCTGTGATAACGTTCCGCGATATCCTGGAGCTGCTTCATCTTCACGGGATCATTTTGAAAAGCCTCGATACGTTTTTGGACTTCGGTTTGGCGGATCAACCGTTGTGTCGTGCGCAAAGCATCCACATTGGGGATGTCCAGCACGGGCGCGGGAACTGCTCCCGGAGCGGGCGGCTCACCCGGGACTTCGGCTTCACGAATCGGCACGGGAATATTTCTTAACTTTGGAATCCGGCGATCTTCAGGCTTCGCCGCAGCGACTTCTTCGGGAGGCATGACCCGGGCATAAGCGTCAACAACCTCATTCAAGCCTTTCTTAACGGCTTCGATGCCGGCGGTACGCCGTTCTGCCGCTGCTTCACGGTATTGACCGCTGGCCACCTGGATCTGAAGCACGACGCCGGTCTGTTCCAGCCTTCCCAAACCATTCGGATCAACACCCGCCAGAACGAGCGAAGAACCGAACTGTTCCAACGCACCTCCATAATGGGGACGATAATAAGGCAATTTAACCGATTGCCCGTTGACGACAACGGTGACTTCACTCAGCGGAGTTTTGGAAAGTGCTTGCGCCCACAAGACACCTTCCGGAATTCGTTGATATTTTTTCTCGGCGACATCCTTGCTCAGCGCCGTTGCAATCAGATAGACATGCCTTCCCTCAAACTGGAAATTCGAGTAATGATAAGGACTTTCGACCCCCGCAGCACCCGTCGTGCGGCTCAAACGCAATTGCTTCTCTTTCGGATCGTAGAGCTGCGCAAAGTTCATCCCGTCCAAGCGTGCCTTGGCGCCGTCGCCTAACTCCTGTCCGAAATGCTGTTCCGCAATCATCAAACCGGTCGCAAGCCAGCCGTTATCCAAGGCCGAAATTTCCGGAGCCTTCTTGGCAACAGGTAATTCACGTGTGCGCATGTAGTAGCGGTAATAGAGGCCGTCGTACATTTCCATTTTGGAGACTTTTTCAAGCACCGCCTGCGTTCTCCGCAACGCCTCGGCGCGGGAAATGAATCCCAGTTTTTCGGCACTCACAATCGACATCAAATACAATCCGATACCGGTAATACCGATTTCTTCGGCCGGGACACCGGGCATCGAGTAACCATCGGGAGGAAATCCGCCGGGATGATCCTTCAGAGTCAATTTGCGTATCTCTTTCAGCAGGTCCCGTTGCCGCAGTATTTCGGCAGCCCGGCGGACTTCCGATCTTGCCGCCGCGAGGAATGCCGCGTCTCCCGCTTCGATGCGCGCCAAATCCGCGTCCTGTGTATAATTTCCGAGTATGATCCGCGCGGCCTGTTGTTCCGTCGGATTCATCCGGCTGAGCTTGAAAACCTCTCCCGGCTTGACAGTCAGCGTGAAGTCGAAATAACTCCACGTATCACGCGCATACCGCAACGCCTGGAATTTTTGCGGATCCGTCATGGGTTGCCCCAATTGGATTCCCAACCCCGGAGGAAGAGCCCCAAGTGGGTCGATCTTGACCGTCCCAAGCATGGGCGCAACACGTCCGTTACTCTGCCATTCTTTGGCAATGGCATTGTCCGTCAATGCATTGGTCAGCGATATCAAGGAAAACCCCTGCGCATCCAGTGTCCTTGCGGGAGAAACAGTGCCGGTCTGAAGATCCACCGACTCCTGAAAACCTTGCGCCTCACGATAGATCTTCGGATGGCGATACTCCATCTGTCCCATATTTGCCAGAGTCTCGCCCGGCGCATGAGGAAGCATGAAACAACTTGCCTGCGGCGATATCACAGGTTGCATGTCGGTACTTTGATCGACACCGTACTGTTTTCCCAAGGTATAATTGAAGAAATTTCCGTTGGCAGGATTAACCGTCGGACTAATACCCCATTCGGGATATTCTCCCGGCTTCAAGACAGCCGGGGGAACGATTTGCTGATGGTAATCCACGCGGATTTTTTCCAAGACGGCTGTCAGCACCGTTCGATCCAGTTTTCTTCCAGCCATTTCTTCCAGCCTCAGGACCATTTCTTCAACGGGTGTTTCGTATTGAATCATTTCAAGAATTTTAAGACCAATCTTTGATCTGAGCGCGGCATCGACAGGGACCACAGGCACCACCGTGACAGGAACTCCCGCCGGGGCCGGCGTTGGTGCTGCCGCCGGGGCCATCGCAAGCATGAGCTCTTCGCCTTCTTGTCCTGCCGATAAAACCTCACTCATAATCATTTCATAAGGACTCATCGCATCCGAAGCCACCACCGGAAGTGCCGGCATTTGCACTGGTACTTCAGGAGTTTCAACCGTCGTTGATATTTCACTTACCGTCGAAGTGGAATCCAGCGAAACAGGAAATGTCATGACCTCCGTAGCCGTCGTACTCGTTGACATCGCCGTTGTCGTTGTCGTCATCGTCTCGGTCATAACCTCATTCATCGCAACCGGCATGACCGTACTCACGGATGTGCTTTCCATGATCGTTGTGGCGGATGTCGGCAACGCCTCGGGTCTCCCGGCCAATAGTCTTTCAATACCGGCCGTCGGCGGAATCATAGCGCCCGGCGCAGGCCCCGGAGGCGGCACCGGTGCCGGTGCAGGAACTGCCGGAACAGCTGCCGCAGGCACCGGAACGCCTGGGACATGTCGATCTGCCGTATCGAGTAATAATTGCATAAGTTGCCCGGCCCAGCGCGGATCGCGCGGAACAATCGTTCGATACCTGGCATAAGCATCCTTAAATTTCGCCCACTCGGGCTTCGCCAAGAGGGCCGTGATGGCGTCGATTTCGGCAGGCCCGGTTTTCCCTTGCCTTGCTGCCACGGCAGCCTGTCTGAACGCTTGCGAACCGGCCGGATCCGTTTCGTTGAGATAGCGGATAAACACCGTAAAATAGGTCGCTTCCAAATAGAAGGGGTTGTCCCTGATCATTTGAATGGTTTTTCGCGCAAGAGCCAAATATTCTTCTTGCACGCGGGCTTTCTGATCATCCGTCAAGGCCTTGCCGGCCGCCGTTTCCGCTTTAATGATCCGCCGCGAGATCTCCGAGACAAATGCCGTGAAATAGATTTCGGCCAATTCGGACTTCTTCAAGGTCTTCAGATCCAGCACCGCGGGCAAGTCCAGGGCATCTCCGTAAATCGTCCTGAAGAAATCGTTGATCGTCGGCAGCATCGCTTCAATTTCGCGCGGTTTGGTACGCAAGAGCGCGGCCGTCATATCCATGATCTGCAATTCCTGATCAAAATTTCCGCCTTCCTCTAATGAGGCCCGGAGCAATACCATGATGCGTCCTTGCGTCATGGCATCCAATTGAAAATAAGCTAGCTTGGGCGATAATTCCTTGCTCTCGTTGCCGACATACTGGTTATAGGTGTTACTCGATGCAATCGCGGTCTGTGTCGCTCGGGTCACGCGCGTTGGATCCGCCTCGAGGAAGCGTATCAATTTTTCGGTTTGGTCATAGTATTGTTGATCCCCCATCTTGACTTTTTCGGAAGCGCGCGAAAGGAGAAAACCGATATGACGCGGCCCATCCGACTTGTCTTCAAGCTTCCACTCCCATCTTTTTGCCGGTTGCCCCGACAACTGTTGTGCCAGACGCGCATTTTGATCCCGGAATGACGGCTGTTCAAAATACGGCACCGGAGGAACCGCGCGGCCCGCTTTTGTTTCCGCTTCGCGCCAATCGCGGTATTGCTGAAAAGCCCGGCTTACCATTTGGCGCACGGAGAGAGAATCAAGCTCATGTCGCTTCATCTTTTCCGCAAGTTCCTTCATGACATCTTCACGACTCTTCCCCGTCTTAAGGCCTTCCAGGATAATGGTCACACCCTGTTCGATTTTGGCCTTGTTGCTTTCGCGGTATCTCCCCAGCTGTTTGGTTGTCGCTAAGTACTCTTCCTGAGGCGGTTTCATCGTGAGGGTCTGCAATATTTCCTGCTCGAAAGCGGGACGTGCGGCCTGATAAAGGATTTGATTGAATTCTCTGGCTTCACGTCCGGTACGCGACATGGCTTCTTCCATACTGGATAGAATCGCGATATCGTGCGCAATCTCAACGGTGTCCGAAAGATTCAATTGCCGCCCGAAGAAATATTCCACATGCTCGCGGATTGCGGCCATGTTTTTCGCACGGGTAATCACACCGCGCACCACCAAAACTTTTTTACCCTTTACTTCTTCATAATAATCATGCAGCGGCACGCCGATTCTTTCCCGCGGCGGGACACCGGCTTTGGCTTCCCTTTCCCATCGCAAAATATCATTGATGGGATCGATCATGACATTGGAGTGAATACTCAAAAGCATGTCCCGAGACAGATTAACGATCGTGCCCTGAATTCGCGCCTGCCTTTGGGCCAGAAGCAAATTCAGGTTGGTAATACCTTGAGCGCGGACTTTCTGATCCGGATTCAAAACCCATTTTCCACCCGCAGGACGAGCCGGCCAGATCATGTCCATCGCTCTTTGAATATCACGGAGTTCTTTTTCCAGGTCCGCCGGATTCGAGACTTTAGCGCCCGGCCCAAAAATACCTCCGGTCCTTTGAAGGGCCGCCAGATCGGCATCGACCCTTGATAACAACGGCACATTGATCAGATACCCTCCGTCAGGGACCCTGCAATCATTGAGCATGTCATAGAGAATCTGGAATTGACGCTCATACTCATAGGGGATGTTGTTCCAATTCCTCCGGTGAACGATCGTCAGTGCTGCAAACGCGTCCTGGACATTTTTTGCAGGCGACAGACCGCCCGTACGGGCATCAAACAGGAAGACACGGTCGGCTTCGCCCGTTACGAACATCCTGAGAAAGTTATATTGCTTTCCGTCCCCGGCTTTATAGTCCAAATAATCACCGAATTCCCGCCGGTAGGGAGATATCAAGTCATTGAAATAGCTGTCCGGATTTTCGATATCCGGATTCGCCATCGCCAGAAAAACACCCAAAATGCCCATGTTTTGTGCCGCAATCGTTTGATCATTGTAGGCGTTGGTTTCATTGGCCGGAGTAAACACCTCCATCAATGCGTGTCCGGGTTCCAGCGGATTGATCGTACCACCCCTGCCATCAAGCCAAAGGTCCGGCTCGATCAACATCTTGTAAAGCAATGCCCGCGCGATGGCGTTGCGCGTCGCATCCGAGTAACTGACCGCCATCCCGCCGCCATGACGATTGGTCACTTGTTTGAGTTTGTCGACAATGCGGGCGACATCCTGCGACATCGTCGGATCCCGCGTCGGCACCGTCGCCACATTTTGTGCGACCGACTGCAACATTTGCGACAGCTTAACGTTGTCCGCGACACCCGCGGGTTTTCCCGCAAGATCATCGGCAATGTTGAGAATCCGCCCCTGTCCGAATCGTCCGGCAATCGTCAATTCTCCTAAGCGTGCCGACATCCCGTTGTACCCCCGCACCAGCTCTGCGGCCTGGTCATCGGCAACCGTTTGCGGATTGCGCCGTCCAAAGAATGCATCGGCAAAAATATTCTCCGCGGTCGAAACATTCTCCGTCGTATATGGGAATTTGCGCTGTTCATATTTAAGAAATTCATAACCGTCAAATGTGCCTACGGTCAGCCTGCCATCGCTACTTTCGCCTCGCAGTTTTTTATCTCTCTCGTCAAGTCTTCCCGAAAAAATGCGTGTACGGATATCAAAGGTCGAATCCAAATACAAACGGTTCTCAATCCATGTTTGGATTTGACTCAAAAATCCTTGGGCTTGGGTAATATTCATCGGTGCGAACGGGTTGTAATTATCCAAAATCCATGGCGCTAGTAAATAAATCGGATTTTTCTCGGCTCGGCCAATGGCATTCTGCGCCCTCTGTTTAGCTTGTTCGGCATTGCGCATCCGATTGCGCCAGGTCGCGTCAAATCCCAGGTTCTGCTGAAAAATAATCTTATCGAGCACTGTCGCGATTTCATGGCATAACAACGTGAACGGCATCGGATTTTCAACCGCTTGCTGACCGACCGCAATTTCACGCTGATGAGCGACCAAGCCGCGGAAGCTATTGGTCTCGCGGGTATTTAACTCTTCGAGCGCAAGCCCCATCAAATCGGCCGTCGTCAGGACGATATGCGGCATTTTCTTTTTTGCGTCATCGCTCATTCCTGCCCGGATGCGTCCGCGGCTGGCATCGACCGCCGCATAGTGACGCTCGGGGAAGAAATCAGCCACCGCATTGCGTCTTTGCGACGCGACACCACGCGCGTCCGTCGCGGTGCGCCGGATGGCCGCCTGATCCTGATTGACTGCGAGCAAGGCGCTGTAAAATTCCTGCAACGCTGCAAGTCTCGCTTCGGGTGACGTTCGTTGCATGACGAATGTCATGTTGGCAAAAACATTTTCATACCAATCACGTTCACTGTATTCATTGGGACGATCACGATAAAAGGCCAGATAAGCTTCCGGTTTTTCTTTCGCGCGTTGCTGGTCCGCAGTCAAACCGGGATCAATCACCGTTGCGAAGCCCATCGCCTTGACAATCTTGCGCACCATTTGGAGTTCCGCGAGGTTGGTGGAGGTATAAACACCGTTCCTTTTCAGAAATTCCAGATAAGGATCAACTTTCTTCAAAATGTCCGGATCCGCATCCAGCCCTTTTTCTTTGAGATAGGCTTGATACGCTTTATCGGCCCTCAGCATTTCCGCCAATTTATCCGGTGCTGTTTTTGCCAATGCCCGCGTCCGGGTTTCAATTTCTTTCAACGTAATTTCATCGTATCGGAAAGGCACATGCGGCATGATGAAAGGCGGGACCGGCAAATCTTTGGCTAAAATGGCTTCGCGTGTTTCGGCTTCCGGCGCGCGCACAGCCGGATCCATAGGCGCCGAAATAACAACCTCAGCCCTCGTCACCGGCTTGGTTTTTTCTCCAGCGGCATGCTCTCCGGCTTTATCAATAATGAATCGGGATTCGAACTCATCGTCGGGCCCCCACATGACAAGCTCATAACCTTCCTGCTTAACGCCATCCTGTGATGGCCGCGACCGGATCGTATACTGGTAATCTCCCAGATTTTCGGCGGGGACCGTCGCCAATCGCCCGAGCCCTTTGATCCAATTCGTTGCACGATCCAGGGCCAGAATGCCGGCATCCGAATCCCCGCAACGCAATAAGTAATCTGCAAACCTGAGGGCATTGTCAAAAGCCCGCGGTCCCGCATTCTCGCTCCCCGGGATCCCCATGATTTTGACCAGCAACGGATTGTCGGCTCTTAAAAACTTATCAATCAACACGCGGTAAACTTCACGCTGCGCATCCGTCTGACGGCCAAGCCAACGATATTTTTCACCGGCAACATTCCGGTATTGCACGATTTCCAGCGGCATTCCGTCCCGGGCCCTCACCACCACGATTTCGAACCCGATGACTTTCTTTCTGTCCGCAGGATCACGCAATGGTTGTTTGATAATACGGACGTCCGTCCCCCAGCGGGTTTTAAGCACCGATTCCCCGGCCTCTTTCCCCTGCAAAATACGGACTTCCCGCAAAAAGGTGTGAAGCGTTCTCAAGTTGTCAACATGATTATCCGCCATTTGCATGATTTGATCGAGATCCGCCTGGGTCGGCGGCTTAACCTCTTTTGCGTCCTGCGCTGAACGAACTCCAAAGATCAAGGGTGCAGGTTTCGCTTCCGCCGCAGGTTCTGCCGGAGCCGCTCCGACTGCAGCGGTCGACACGGTCGTAATGGTGCTCGTCGCTTCGGGCATAACTCCCAAAGCGCTCTCCGAAACAATGGCACCGGGTACGGTGGTCGACATTGCGGTGGTTGCCGTACTCATCGAATCCGTCATCGTGGTACTCGTTGTCATTGAAACGAAGGTTGTCGCGTCCGGAAGAACCGGAGCGGCGGGCTGCTCTAAACGCTCCGGCGGAATATTCATGAATCCCATACTCACAGCGGAAGATGTCGGCTGTCCCAGCATGGCCCGTTCTCCCGGGACCGGTGCGGCTGCTTCGGGTTTCGGCAATAAATCCTCCAACCATTGCTTCAGTTCCGGTCGTTTAACCTTTTTATCCTCCGCATCTTTTCTTTCCTGTTCGGCCGCTGCGGCCGCTTCTTCCCGTTTCTTTTGCTCGGCCTCTGCCTTTTGTCTTGCTGCCTTTTGCTCATCGGTTTCCACGGGGACTACCGGTTTGGGAGGCTCCGCAGGTTTGGGAGGTGTCACGGGTTTCGTCACGCCGAGCTCACGATCGATGATGAATTGACGCAATTCGCTTCGGACCGCCACAAATGTTCTGGACATCTCCAGCATCTTCGGCGCGTCCGCTTCAAGCTTCGTCTTGGCGCTGGCAAGGGCCCTGAGCTGCTGCTCAAGCTTTTCGATTGTTTTCGCCAAGGTCATCCCGTCCCCGGCAAATTCGTTGAAATCGATACCAATTTCCTCGATCAATCTACTCAGTTCATTCCGGGTCGTTTGAAATTTTTGCAGTGCCGAATCATACAGAGGTATTAACTTCGCCAACTCGGCTTCGACGCCCGGATCTGCCGGCGGCAAACCATTTAGAAAATCGGTTTGTCCTTGAAGCTTAGCTGCTTGCCGGATTTCGTAGAACGGATCCAGATCCCGGATTTTCAACCGGACTTCCATGAATGCCTTTTGCTCAGTCTGAACTTGTTGCACCAGAGCATCAATCTTCTCCTGCTGCGTCCTAAGAGCTTTTTGCATATCCTCTAACCTTGAAACCTGCGATGTGTAATTCTCCGCCAGGCGTTTCATTAAATCCTCGCCGGAGGTCGCGCCAAACAGCACTTCCGGCGGCAATGCCGACATTTGCTGCAAAACCTCCTGAAGTTTGGGACTGTCGGTGACGCCGTAAGCAGCAAGTTTTGCGGCCCTTTCCGCAGGCGGCGCATTCAATATCTGCGCGACAATTTCATCACGAACATTGTCTTCCACAATAATCGGACGGTTCCCCGGTTTCACAATGAGATCACTGCCCTTCGCCGGCCGTATTTCCCGGACTCCGTCAACTCGATCCGTCAGGAGCGTTGCCTCAACACCGTTGCTGCCTTTGACGCTTCCCGCCATATAAATCACCGGGAACGGCGTGCCCTCCGTCAAAAAGCAATTGAAGTGAAGCTGGGGATCGATCAGTGCAAAAAACCGCTGGACGATTTCAACATTCGGATGCAAATCCGCCGGATTAGGGTTTTCAACTTTGAAAGCATCCGTCATCTTCTTGTAGGCCAAAAGAAAATCATTGCGTTGAGCCTCGGCCTTCTGCTTGTCCGCCGGTTTCATTGTTTCATCAATTGGAATCGCGGCTTCCACCAATTTGCGGAAATTTTCACGATTTGCGGTAATGACGGCCTCAAACGCCTTGAGTCGCGCCTCAAGCAAACCGGCACTTATGGGAGGCGGCCCGCCTGCGACAGCCTTTTCTTTTTTGATTTCCGCGCGAATCCTTGACATGTCGGTCAGATAGGCCTGAAGCGTCGTCAAATCATCGCCGTTTTCGGGAGAACGCAAATAATTGGGGAACAGCACCTTTAACTGTGCTTTGATCCGTTCATCTCTCTCGGCTTTCTCCGCTGCTTCCTTCCCGAGCTTTTGATATAAAATCTGCCGGTCAATGCCCTGCAAAGTCTGCTGAATCAGCCCGGCCTGCCGCATGTATTCCTTTTTCTGATCATCTCCCACATTGGGATTCTGAACCAGCACTTCAAGATCTTTCTGGGCATGCGCCAAAGCCGTACGCTCAATCTGGATTCGCACCATTTCTTCCGGCGCGAAACCTGCTTCGCGTATGTCCTGATCAATCACCCCGAAAGCACCGGAGGCATAAATCCACACCGGATTATTCTTAAAGAGCAGGTTCCAGCAATCTTTAAAAAGTCCGAGCATCGTATGTTCAATGAACCGGCCGATGGCAAAGAAGAATTCGAATTGGTAATCTTCATTCCCGCTCACGCTCCGGACCCACTGATTGATACCCAGGTCATCTCCGATAAAATGATCGAGATGCCACATCCCGCTCAAGCCCAGCGGGATTTCCACGTTGATAAATTGAAAGGCCATGCCGGCCATCACCGCGCTACCATAGAATTCAAAGTTCGTAAATGTCTGTAAACGTCCCGCGGCGTCGACATCATCTTTAAACCGGTCGATGTCAAATCGCGGCGTCTCCGGATCTTCACTCCAATTGAACACATTGCCTCTCAGAGGATCCCGTTCAAGCCCCACACCCAAGCGCGCATCGACATCCGCCATTTTGCCGCTTATTTTTCGCAGGATCGCACGGTTCTGCGACTCCGTATACCCCAAATCGCCCGTCAACACCGCGCGCCTTATCACATTAAGAGCATGCCGGGCATTTTCACATTGTCCCTGGGCTCTTGACGGCGGTACGGGCATAGCTTCCACGTAATTGGATAATAAATCATAGGAATAATCCCGCGGCATATCGACCGGATCCACCAACCCCCGGAGAGGCGACTCAATCAATCTTTGATATCGTTCACGCGCACGGGCCGGATTGGAATACTTGTCATAGGAGACGATCGATCCGAGGAACAAGGAGCTGACCACGCCTTGAACCGTAAAGGAAACATGCATCAGACTGGCTTCTTCGGCCGCTAATGTCACACCCGTTGCGGCCCCCATGTCGTAAGACCAAAGGGCGTGCCCCATTATTTCGAAATTCTGGCCGATAAGAGACCCCATCGGGATTTGAGTGACAACGACTGCAAGAACACCGATCAGCAAGACCATACCGATAATGCCGGCCGCGGTAACTCCCGAACGTCTGTTTTGAACTCCGTGATAGAGCAAATACGCGAAAAGGATGGCGGCCATGAGCCAAAGACCGAAAACGCCGAGGAAGAGCGGAAGTCCCGCAATAGTACTACGAAGGAATAGTTTGCCGCGTTTGACGATTAACCAATTGATGAAACCGCCGATAGGATTGGAAGTGCGGGTCAAGGACTGCAGGATATGTCCGAGCAAGGCCGAGAAGAAAAATCCGATCGCAGACCCTCGCACGGCGGGATCGCTGCGAGGCATATGATCGGAAATTTGCTGGAACCAATTCCCGGTGACAAATTGACTGTCCCAGAGCTGCTGCAATTGGTGCAGCCGCGCTTCATCCGCCCCGTTTTGACGGGCACTTTCCATAGCGCGATGAAAACGTTGCGTCAAGGTATCGATTTCCCTTGCCTGAGTGGTCGAAATCCCGCTTCGCCGAAGCGGGAAATAGCGCCAGACCCTCCAGGTCCATTCCCGGGGATGCCACTCAAACCGTATCGGTTGATTGATCAGTTCATGAATTTCATGCGCCTCGCGAAAACATTGCCCCAATTCGGTAGCCCCCGGCACTCCTTCCAAGTATCCTGAATAATTTTCACGTTGCATCTCACGCAAGCTTTCACAGGCTTCATCCCCGACTCTGCGCAGGGCGTTATGATCGACCTGCCCTCTCTCATTGACCCACGGGCTTTGATAGGAATAACCGAAGAGATGATTCGAGAATCCAAAGGTGACAGTGCCTACAAACCCCATAATTAAATGCCACAGCATAAAAAACGGCGCTAACAAAAGCATCACGGCGGACTGTACAATGATTCTCAAACCATTCAACCATCCCGGAACCCAATCCGGCATTCTCCGGTTATACATTCCGCGAAAAGCTTGTTGTTCCAATGCAATGAATTCCGCGACTTCTTTTCCACCGACCATGCCCAGCCCGGCTCCCAAAAGCATAACAGCCAAAACCATCACGACCGGATAATTAATAAGGAAGGGAAACACGCTTGCGGCAAAACCGGGAGCAAAAATGAAAAGCGAAATAAAGAATCCCGCACCGATCGCGGCACCGATATACCGGTTGCGCGCGGATTCCCACGGCGGTGTCTCCCGGGCCGCCGCAGCAGCAGCCTCCCCTTTGGGATGAAAACGATTTTCATACTGCTTCGCCATTTCTTCATCGCTGCGACGCTCGAATTTCTGATACATCACCCGTAATTGATCCAGGGTCAAATCTTCGAAATTCCGGACATTGGGGAAATGCGCCTGCGCCATATCGACCAGGCGTTGTCTCATGCGTCCCCTCGCCTCGTCACGCGGAGCCGGCGTTCCCGCCGCGACTTCCTCCGCATTGCGCACATCAAACCACTGCAGAAATCCATCGACGATGCGATCTCGGTTGGCCGTACTGTTTTGCCGCATCCATCGAATTCGGTATTTTAACGGCATGCCGACCGTCAGAGTTTGCGTGAGATACAATCCAATAATGGCCCAAAAAAGAGCGGCGTACCACGCCCAGATCATGCCGAACAAAACCCCTGACCACAAAGTAAAAAAGATGGCCACAAATGCAATAATCGGCAGGCTTCGCCAAATGAGCCCCGGCACCTTAATCCCGTTTCGTTTAAAAATATTCGTGAATTTTGAATGCACCTCACCGATCACCGAAACAACGCGGTTGCCATCCATCTCGCTCGTTAAGAATGTCGCCCTTGACTCTCCCGGCATCGGAAGCGGACCCGGCGCGTTCGGATTGAATGCCGGTGCGGCGGCAGGAGCTGCTCCTACGCCACCCAGTGTTTCAACGCGGGTTGTCTGTCGATTGGTTGAACGTCCCGCACGTTCAACATCATGCCGGGCGACTATATAGGCTTCCAACTCTTCTTCGTTCTCTTCCAGAATCGTTATAATCGCCCCACTCGCCGCCGTGCGTTCATCTGCCGGACGGGTCATATCAGTCATAACTTCAAACTGCCGGTAAAGTCTCTCTCTGCGTTCATTCGCTTCCGGCGCAAATAATCCCGGCAAAACGCCGTCCTCCCTCATCGACAGATAGACATTTTCGTCCAAATAAGCCTCGAGCGTTCTCCCGCCCGGAACAGGTATCACTCCCGTTCCGTACATACCGCGATAGGTTTTTTCCCGCGTATAAAATCTATTTTGCAACGTCTGGATTAATTCCCTTAACGCGGCTTCCTCTTCCGGCGCCCGGGCTTCCGAACGCTGCAGGGCCGTAATACCCGTCACATCGTAATTCATGATGAAAGGCACCTGCCTGCCGTTGAGGTCCCGCATGACGATGCCGAAATGATGCAAACGGGTTGCCTCGGTCATCATCGGATACCAGGTTTGAACGGCCACATGCCATTGCACCATCCTTTCTCCGAGATGCGCCAGGATTTCGTCGCGACGCGCATCCGTCAGCACCGGATCCTGCAAAAGGGCCTGCCTCAAATCATCAAATAAGACATGACCGACGGGAGCTTGGAATCCGACGCCGACTTGAAAGGCAGGTCCGCTTCCGTCCGCTGCCCGCCGAATAGCGCGATACTGTCTGACAAATGGGACATAACCGACCGGAATCAATTGTAAGGGCGTCGCCAACCTTTGATCCATTAATTCACGCAATGCGTCATTATCACGGCTGGTCGGACTGATATTGAAACGCCGCTCATAAACTTCGCCGTCAGGCATCGGCCGCCCTTCTTGCTCGGCCCGATACCGCGCACGATTCATAACACCGACGATATCCATATAAACTTGCGGATCCAGGGGCAAATTGGGCGGGATATCGGAGGTAACAGAGCCGTGAATCATGTGCTGGATTTGAGCAAGCCGCGCACCCATATGATGCAGCAATTCGATTTCCGGTCGATATCCCTGAATCGTGGCCATCCCCTCAATCCTTGGCAGCACGTTTTCCAAAATGTGCAGCGCACGTAAGCGATTATCCTGCGCAATGGCCGGCAATATATCGGTCAGTTCCGCATCTCTGGCAAACCGGCTCGCATCTCCGATCAATTGCCGCCGCAATTGCCGGACAAGCCTTGAATCGGAATCGCCGAGCTCGATTCCTTGATCCGCCATCCGGCGCAGGACTTGATTCAAATGCAGATAAAGCGTATTGGCTTCATAACGTGCTTGAGCCGCATCGGCGGCCATATCAAATATTTCCTGCAAACCCCGGGTATTTGAAGAATAGCCCTCTCTCTTTCTGCGCCTGTAATCTTCCCGCATCTCAGGCAATTGTCTTTCGACAGTTTCAGTCAAGTTACGTGCCCGTATCAGACATTCCTCGATTTGCGATACGATCATTTGAATCGCGGACGGTACGTTCATAGCCTCGGCTTTGGCACGATTGAGACGTTGGGCCACGGGCGTCGTAATCGAGATCCTGAGCTGGATCATTTCGCCCAAAACAACATCGCCAGCCGCGACTTCATGTTGTTGATACAACGATTCAACGGTCTTGACACCAAGAATCCCGAGATGGCGCCGAGCGCCTTCGCGCGCGCGCGCCGCACGTTCGCCGTCTCTGGGAACAGCTTGCGCATCCGCCGTCAACGCTGCGTGACTTTCGATCAAAGCATGCCGAATTTCTTCCGCCAGAGAATAGTCGCCACTGGCTGTGATCCATACATTTTGACTAAACGTTTTCCCCTTAGAATGTCGTGCGGCAACAGCATCAGCCGATTCATACAATCCCAACATGGTGTCATATTCATGATTCAATCTGGCTTGATGCGCCGTTTGGAGGCGAATAAAAAGTTCATTGAGAGTAAAGGTAGCTCCGGCGGCCTGCGTTTTCCGTATGGTCTTCCAATCCGCTTGTCCCCGGATATCGGTCAATGTTTCGCCCACTTCACGAATCACTTCAAATCGATCGGCAACGGTCATATCCGGTTCTAAATCATCGATACGGGTCAATAATCCCGTCAAGCGCTCCGTCATCACTTCAACCGGTGTTTTTGGCGGCGGGGGTAAGGGCCGAGGTTCCGCGGCACGCCCGCGTAATCTTGCAAGATTATCCTGAGCTCGCCTTCGAACATCTTCCAAGCGCACCATCAGCGGATCACCGGATCGTATCGTCACACCCGCCTGACTCAATCGCTCTCCGATGGCTTCCGCACGTTCAATATCTTGTTGTGCCTGCAAAACCATCGCATCGATAAGATTCAAATCGGCCGTATCCATGGACGCGGCACGCTCGTATAAACTCATCGCCGCGTAAACACCGAGTCGGCCCACATGACGTCTTGCCGCATTGCGAGCATCACGGACAGTTTGCATCCACGCCTCACGATTACTTTCCGGTAATATAGTCGCACAGGGCGCTCCCGGTTGATTGCGCGTATTTCCTGCGCGCGCATGACCGTCTGCGGTTGCGAATGACTGTATGACCGTATCGAAATCATCGGCATTGAACAGCCCCTCAACTACGGCAAGATTTAAATCAGGTTGTCGTTCTTGAACACCTTGAATCACGGCCATCGCATTTAGTTCAATATCGCGATAGCCTCCCGTCACAAGTTCTTGTTCTTCGGTTATTCTCTGCCGCGTCGATTCGATCACCGCATTCATGGCATCGAGAATCGGGGCTTCACCGATCCACCAGCTTTCGTCCGTCGTACCGGCAGGACGGTTGTTCATCATCTCCGTAACCAGCGC
Organism: Candidatus Omnitrophota bacterium; assembly: GCA_028713205.1. GTDB lineage: Bacteria > Omnitrophota > Omnitrophia > Omnitrophales > Aquincolibacteriaceae > JAQTOZ01. Next base: position 2,569 of record JAQTOZ010000022.1, on the reverse strand, counting down.
TTGCACATCTGTTTGAAATCGGCGAATGGTATCCAACCTTTGTGCGACATTTCCAACAAGAGGATTGGCCACTCGTTCGTGCAAGGTCCGCAAACGCCGCGCATAACCATCGATAAGCCTCAATCGCGCAAGCCGGTCGTGGGCGGTATTCATGAATCCTTCACTTTCCGCATTCATTTCTGGGCTTAATTGCAATATCTGAATTCTCTGTCCCTGAACAGTATCCAACCCCTGCATTTCTCTGAGGCGAGTGTACAACGTATCGGCCTGACGGATCATTCTCTCGGCCTCAGCCAAATCGTTGGTTTGGGCAACCTGCCGGTAAAGGTTATGCATATGGCGGCGGACAAGTGTCAGAACGCTCCTGCCCGCACCGCTCCGCGCCTGTCGTATTCGTTCCGCAGGTTCAGGTTCCTTAAATCGCATCCCCGCCCTTCTGAAATTCAATCGCATGAGTTCCGCGGCAATCAATTCCGTCATCGCCAATTCGGGATTCGGTGTTTCGCCGGTCGCGGCTTCCGTCGCCCTCGCATAATGGTTCATCATCCTTTCCAAAGCGGTTACTTTTTGCTGCTCGCGGCGCGCTTCGATTTGACCCCGGAGCCAGACAAGAGTGTTACGATCGGCATCCCGCACATCCGTAACTTCATCGGGAAGTGAAACCCCTGTTAAACTCGAGAGCGTTGCCGTTACGGCACGATACCGTTCCACCAATCGGCGATACCGGTTCTCAAATAATTGCAACTGTTCTCCGGTCGGATTTTCGATCGCCGCAAAGTCATCCCCTAAACTTCCTAAGTCCTGATTAATGTCTTCAAATTCCGCTTGGGCTTCTCTTAATGCTTCAACTTCCCGCTCGCGAAGGTTCAGGGTTTCTGCTACCCGATTGTATAAATCACTCACTCTCGCATGATTCCGATATGGCCGGACTCGCGCTAACTGAGATTCGATTCTATCGATGGTATTGTCACGTTCCGCCATTGAACCCTGCAGTGGATTTCTCACAGTCATTTCGAGCCGTGTCAATGTCGCCAACGCATCCTGGATTTTCTTTTCATCATTCCTTAGCTGAATCTCATGATCGTCCGCCGGATTTTTATATTGTTCGATCACAACCCAGTCTTGAGGAGTCAATTGACCTTCTTCGTCCAAGTCCAGGATCATTCTGTCGGCCGCAGCCAACTGCTGGTTAACGGTTTCGAGATCCGTTTCCCGAGTTGCACTTTGATACAATACGATTGCGCGTTCAATCTCTTCAAGCAGGTGAACGCGTCTCGCGTTGGCATCGGCCAATTGCTCCATTCGGCCAAAGCACGCTTCCAGATCGGCAAATCCTTGCTCGGTCCTCCTTAGCAATCGCGACCCTTCGGCAAAATCGATGACGTCCATATATTCCCCTGCATGGCCAAACGCCTGAGTCAAAGCAGTTGAAGTTGTTTCCAACCGTTCTTCGAGCCCTTGACGCTGCTCTAAAAATTGCTGCATCGCGGCATTCCACAACTCACGCGATTCCGTCGGACCCGGTAACACCGCTGCGTTGAACTGCCGTTCGATGGCTGACACATCGCGTACCAATTGTTCGAATGCCTCAACCTGTGCACTTAATTCCGTAAGTGCCGTTTGCGCTGCCTCTCTTCTTTGTTGTTCCATCGTCGCCGCGCGCGCTTGTCTCTCCGCCAAGTACTCCCCGGCTTCTTCATCCGCCACCTTTTTCGCGGCCGCTCGATCATACTGAATTCCTCTGGGTTTTTTCTCCCCCGGAACTTTCTGCCGTAACAGTCTTTGCGTTGTCCTGAATTGTTCGATTTCGGCACGGCGTTGCTGGATGGCCAAATCTATTTGCGTTTGATGTGACGTCATCTCAGGAGGAAGTTCGGTCCCCGGTATTTGCGCAATTGCGACCACTGCATCCGCTGCCTGTTGCTGCAATTCCGTCAATTGTCTCTCGAACGCTGAAAGCCCGGCTTCATTCTCAGGCATCGTTGCTGCGTTGCATTCCATTAATATTCCGGTGAGCCGATTGTCCGTATTTCGCAGATGTTCTATTTGTTGGCGTTGGTCTTCGAGACTTTCGCGTAAGGTTTCCACATCATCGGCCAAAGCACGAGCAAGATCCACGTCCCGGTTCATGGCCATATCGATTGTTATCATTCTTGCTTGTGCCGCTGCCAATCCCGCTTCCCGCTCCGCCAAAGTACCCGTACCCAATGCGCCGATCATCTGCCGGGTTTTCTTCAAGGACCGGGACATTTGCCGCACATTGCGTTGCAGGACGGACCGTGCACGCCTTTGCGCCAAAGTCTGTTCGGACACTTCACTTCGTCGCGCCGTCAGCGTGCTGGCAATCTGATTTTGAAGCGCGGTGATTTCGGCAGGGATCATGACGCCATCGAGACCTTCAAACGGCTGTACCGCCTCACGGGTCCTCTGTTCGAGTGCCGACATACTTTGCATATAGACAGGAGCTGCGTTACGAGATCTGCCGGCACGGTCAATGCCGTACATTCATTCGAAATCCGCGCCAATGCTTCAAAGCCGTCTCGCAAAATTGCGTTCTCGTTTCTGCGCC
>JAQTOZ010000209.1 GCA_028713205.1 Candidatus Omnitrophota bacterium | reverse complement strand
CTGTTAGATTCTGGATGTAACCCTCTTTGCCGGACGTCAAGCGCTCCCACATCCCTTTGGTTTGCTGTTTCTCGCGTTGGGTCTTTGCCTTTCTGAAATTCCATTTACCGATATAGGAAATGCCCATGCTTTTTTCGATCATTTCGTAATAAAGCATAATGTAGGATGGTCCCGGCGTCGTTTGTCCGTGAGTCAATGGCAGTAGCTTTTCTCGAATTGTTTCCGGAAGAACGGGTTCCACTTCGGCCATATTTTTTGCTGCTTCATCCCGGTCTAACTTGATAACTCTTATAATCATGCTCATGGCATCGTCAAAGTCATATCCTTCTCGTAGCAGATAATCCAAAGCATCGTTCCCACCCGCGCGCAACATGCGGAGAATGCCAAGCGCTTCGTTTTCTTCGGTCGCCACGAAAAATCGCGCGATCCAATAACACTCTGGTAAATGTTGGCTCGCTCCATCAACCAGAACTCGCCGTCTAGCCACCGAGGTAATAAAATGTCCCGGCGGCCACCAACTATAAACGATGGAATCCTCCGGAGTCTTCTGACGGATTTGTTGGAGAGTATCATACCAAGCATCATCCATAATCGGATGCAATCCCATGACAACGCCGTGAGCAAAAACCAATTGTGCAGGGATAATCCATAGAATGATCACCAACATGGAAAGCCATCGTGTAACGACGGCTTTGACAAAGGGCACCTTGGCCATCAATGTCTGCAGCATATCGCGCATAAGCTCAGCACCAAATACCGTAAAAACAGATAACGGCATTACAAACAAAAGCGAAAAGCGTTCTGTGTGAAATGGCAAGATAAACAGAGGAACTGATACAATCACCAGCACAAGCCATTGGCTAAAATCCTGCGAAGATTTTTTGATGATATAAAAGACACCTGCACCGATAACACCAAAGGCCGCCATGCCATAGCTCAGATAGTTTCCGGTCAGAAAAATCAATTTCTGGAATGAGATCGACCTGGTTTCACCTACTGTAATAAAGATGTTCGGCCAAACATCATATTTGGGATTCGTAAACATCGGCAAATCTTTCCAAACACTCAGCAAAGACTGATAAAGCCCTATCGGTGTCATGAAGCAAAGCAAACCCAACAACGCTGAGAGAATGTAAAAAAGAGTATATTTCAACGCATATTCAGGACCTCTCATCTTGAAGAAATGAGACATCATACTAGCGGATACGCCGCCCAAGACAATCAAGCATACGATAAACGGCCACCCCACCCAAAAGAATGAATAAACCGCCGTCAGGATTCCACCCGCAATGCCAAAAACGAGCGCCCGTTTTTTTTCATGGCAACCAACAATTAAAGAAGAAAGAATCAACAAAGGGAAGATGTAATTGTAGGGATCCGTGTCGTACCAGCCAAAAGCGCCTCGCTGAATCGCTACAGGAGAAAGAACCAATGTGACACATCCCAAAAAAGAAGCAAAAATCCCTTTTTTAAGTGCGACACAGACGGTAAAAAAACACAACACTACCACCATCATGAGAATCAACGGATAATAGCAAAGCACAGACATCATATCGCATTGAGGCTTTAACATTCTTAAAAACCGAAACAAGTAATACCCTCCATACGGATGCCAAGTGACGAACGACCAAACTCCCTTGGGAGCGACACGGTTTGGATTGAAAAACTTGTCGTGTTTGACCACGGAACCGAGCTTGCCGATTTCATTGACTTTTTGAGTCAAGTAATAGTAGTAATAGGGATCCGCCTCTAAAAGATAATGGCGCGATACAATCGGCGGTTTGTTAAACCCCATTTGTGCGAGAGCCTTATGAACCGTTTCTTCATATTTGGCAGGTTCCTCTTTGATTATTCTCTGAACTTGTTCACCGACTAATCGTAATCGCGTTGCCGAATCCATGTCCGGAAAATTCTTTTGCAGCACTTGAATCATTTGATTGCACAAGCTTTTCTCCACCATGGCCTTTGCCCTTCTATTTGCATCCCCCCATCGATCAGACCACGATTCACGCAGTTCATAGGTTCTGAAATAGAGCCCAAGGGCGCACGCTAAAATCATTGCACCTGCCCAATACAGATTTCTTCGGGTCACGCTCATCCTCCTACGAATAAAATAAGAATTCGCTTGAGTTCAACAAAAAGCTAGGCATAATGAAACCCTATGACACTTGCAAAAAAGATACTCATTTTAGTCCCTGCCTTCAATGAAGGCCGTGTCATCGGCCGTTTAGTCCGAGAAATTCGCGAACTCTATCCGCATTATCCTATTCTCGTCATCAATGATGGTTCTCACGATGACACCTCCAAAAAAGCCGAAGAAGCAGGCGCTCGCGTCATTACACTACCTTACAATTTAGGAATCGGCGGTGCTATTCAATGCGGTTATAAGGTAGCCGCCGAAGAAGACTACGATATTACCGTTCAAATTGATGGTGACGGGCAACACGATCCAGTCTATCTTAAAACGGTACTGAAACCTATCCTTGATGACAAACTCGATCTTTGCATTGGCAGCCGCTTTTTATCCGAATCCAACGGCTTTAAATCGACCTTCATGCGCCGTATCGGCATCCGTTTTTTTTCACAGTTGCTTCGCTTGCTGACCGGCATATCCATTACGGATCCTACGTCGGGTTATCGCGCAACCGGGAAAAAAATCATTCACAGATTTGCACCGCATTATCCCATTGATTTCCCGGAACCCGAGGCCATCCTGATCGCAAAACTTTATGGCGCCCGAATCGGAGAGGTCCCTGTCAAGATGCGCAAACGCTTAGGCGGGATCTCATCGATCCGCTATTTTAAAACAGCTTACTACATGATCAAAGTCACCCTTGCCATCCTAATCGACATGATCAAAAAACGTTATTAGGAGATATTCTATGGAAACCAAAACTCTTGCCATACTATTTTCCATTGTCATTCTGATCCTAGTCATCGAAATGATACGACGTCAAAAAATGACATTTAAATACTCTATGTTCTGGCTCGCCGCTTGCGTGATTGTTCTTTTCGCTGCGATCTATGACGGTTTGATTGCGAAAATTGCACATTTTGTCGGTTTTGCATTGGTTAGCAATTTTGTCTTTTTTACCGCGACGATCTTTTTCATTATGTTGACTCTGCTCCTAACCCTCTATGTCAATGAACAGAATAACCGAAGCGAAACTCTGGCACAGGCTGTAGGTATTCTTGAGTGCAAAATCAAAAAGCTAGAATCGGACCTATCCGATCAGCAGAAACAAAAACGCACTCAATAAACGGCGCCATTTTCGCCTTCCCCACCGCCTCCCGGCATCCAGCCTTCTTCGCCTTTCATCATTTGCTCAAGCTTTAAAGCCAACTCCTCTTCGTTCATCGAACGCAAAACCGAAATAGGCTGCAAAACCATCGCGGTCTGTTTGAGCTGAATATAAGCAACACCCAACCCAAAATAGGCTTGTGCAAACTTGGGCGCAATTTCAATCGTCTTTTGAAACAATCTCCGCGCTTCCTCCATATCATTTTTTTCCATTAACACGATCCAACCAAGGTCAAAATAGGCGCGGTAATTTTTCGGATCCAGATTGATCACTTTATTAAAATTCTCAATCGCCAGGTTCATGTCATCACCAGACTCCGCATAAGTCGTGGCCAGGTTAAAGTAAGCCTCTGCAAAATCTGGCTTGATTTCCGTCGCCTTACGGAATGAATCAATCGCCAATTCCCTCGACTCGCCTTGTTTCAGATAAGCAATGCCCAAAAGGTTGTAGATTTGAGGCATATTGGGTTGCTGTCTTAAAATCTGTAGAAAGATCTCAATGGCCTCATCGTAATCCTCGGACTCCAAATACTCCGTCCCTCGGCTATAGAGATCCTTTAATTCTTGCATGGCGGATGATTTTGAATCATCTTTTTCAGCGGTCACACAAGGCGCAATGACCAGCCCCCACACCAGGACTATGCATAATATGAGCGTGAGCTTTTGCACGCTTATGTTAGAACCTCTTCCGCCGTAATGAGAATCCGCGCAATATCCATTTCGCATTTGATCACTTCAGCCCCTTTTGACTTCGGGGACATTTTGTATCGCGTTATCTGAAAAAGATAATCGGACTCCTCCAGAAGGTTCATGAAGGTCAGCAGATCCGTTAAGGTCCCTTCGCATTCGAGGCTGGTTCGATATTCTTGAAAAACAGGATTTTCGATCACATCTCCAGGCCGAATATTAATAATGCTGATATTCTGCTGTTTGGCCAAAGTTTCAATTTTTCTCAAAAGGGCTCCGACAATTTCCTCTTGTGTCTTTTCGCCGCTATCCAAATATTCGTTGTACGACGCATATTCTTTGAGAATACTTTCCTTAAACGAAAGGATTCTCATATTCCGGCGGATGGTTTCCTTTTTAGCCTCGATTTCGGCATCCATAATTTTCATTCTTGTCAAAATCGGCCCCAGCACTAATTGGTCCATAAAAAACAAAAAGACAATACCGACAGCAACGAACAGCAGGATCTTCCCGACCTGGCTTAATTCTGAATATATTTTTCCAATATTTATCACTTAAAACCCCTCCGCCAGGACACCTTCAATGACAAAGTCGGCCACTTCGTTTTTACCTTCACGACGAGTCTTGGTTTCCTTGGTTTTAACACTGCTGAAGTAATTGGACTCCTCCAGCTGAGTGACGAACGCGAAAACGCGCGACATCGATTCAGCCGTTCCGCTAATCGTTAAGTTGCCTTCCGCATCATAACTGAATTCTGTCAGATAAATGTCATCTCCGATGATCGCCGTGACCTTATCAAACACATAGAGCCCCCGTCCTCGATTCTCCAATAATTTCCGGACAACGCGCGTTTTGGTCGAGACGCGACCTAAACTGCGCGCTTGATCAAAGGTCTTGGCATTGATCTTGTTTAGTTTATCCAGCTGAACACTTTTGACATAAATTTTAAGCACAAGCATCGTACTGATCAGGAGGAAGATCGTCATGATCAAAATGCCAAACCGCATAGCTTCTTTTCCGCCTTCGCGGACCTGCCGTTTGAGTTTGATTTCTTTCGGAACAAGATCAAGTGTTAGTGAGTCGACCTTGACCAAGCACGACAATAAATCAAAAAAAGAAATTTGTTTTTGCTGTTCCAGCTCTTTTTGAACCTCATCTGAGAACTCGAAAAATACCCGGTAATCAACAAATTTGACGATCCCCTTGGTGCCTCCGCTGAGGGGCATCGCAGCTTTGAACCTTTCACTCATCTCCTCCAGGCCTTCGGTCAATCCGGCAATCTCAAGTATTTCAACCGCCTTTCCAAGCCCCTCGTCCTGATATGCGCTCAACGATTTATTCAGCTGATTGACAAATTCCTCTTCCGAGGCTTTACGGTCTGTCTTGAAAGTTTGCGCACCCAACGGAATACTTCTCGCGAAAACCATTTGTCCCTCACTTAAAATGGTCAGATCGGTTGCGTTTTCGCCCACATGAACAGAACCGATCACTTTGCCGTATTCCGAAGCCGCCCGAACCATCGAATTGGAAACCAATGCCAATCCTTCAGAATTGATCGCAATCTTATCGATCATCA
>JAQTOZ010000021.1 GCA_028713205.1 Candidatus Omnitrophota bacterium | reverse complement strand
TGTATCGACGGTAGGCATCGACGAGCACGTGATAAGAAATTACATTAAATATCAGGAGAAACTGGATTCAGGTCAAGCAACGCTTGACCTGTGAAGGAACCCCGGGCTCTGCCCGGGGGGCGACCATGTGCAAACCGAGATCGCTTCGTCGCACAAAGCGCTCCTCGCGATGACAGGCAAAGAGCAGGAACAAAAGTGCGAGCGAGGCAGGTCTTGGGCTTCGGCAAAGAGCTTAAGGCTGAAAGCTGAAACTACTCCAAAAACGCCGCGACGCTTTTCTCTTCCAGCTTCAGGATCCACCAACTGGTCAGGTTGATCAATGCGATGACGGCCGAGACCCGGATCAATCCGAATGCGGGAACCATAATCGAAACAATCAGGAGCGCCCCCAGGCAGGAGCCGAGCAGGTCGATGCCGTAAACCAGTCCCGTGGAATGTGAGTTGTCTTTTTTGCCTTCCGCAAAGATCCTTTGCGCGAGTGGAAACTGCAGGCCTCCGAAGAATCCGGCAATGATGGCCAGAAAAGGGAATCCGTATTGGACCGCCGGGATGAATGCGATTTCACGGTGCTGGATGAGGATGAGAATTAAAATCAGCAAGAGCGGATAAAAGACAATCCAGAATTGAACGTCCTCAAGCCGCCGGAAAAGTTTGCGGCCGTGCACACGGATGCTTAGCGTCAGAAGACTTCCCAGGACCAGGCCGGTCATGAAACTCCCGAAGATGACGGCGATCCACAGGTAGGCGTATCCGTAAATGGCCTGATAGGCGAGGATCAGAATCATTTCGAAGCCGATTTCGCTGAATCCCGTCCAGCCCATCGAATTCAGAACCGAGATTTCCTTAAAATAGGTTTTGTGCCGCAAGGCCGTGAGCACAATCAACCAGACAAAAGGCAGCATGAATAGGCCGGCCTGAGGCACATCCATCATCGTGCGCAGCACGTCTTTGAAACGCGGCGAGGCGTACGCCGACCAGTAAAACGTGGCATAAAACTGGGCGGAGGGACGAAAGTCGTGATTGTCCTCCACGACATCGTTTTTCTCAAGGGCCGTTGCCAACTGCTGGGCGCGGTCCCGGGTCAGATAATAAGGAATGTAGTTTTCATTAAAAAAGCGTGTTTCGATTTCGCGCTCCTCCAGGACGCGGGTGAAATCGGCGGGGGCGTGCTCTAAAGCTTCCCTTTGCCCCGTTGCGATCAGGTGCGTCGATTGCATGGGCAGGACGATCACTTGCGGAAAGACATGACTCAGGGACTTTTTGATCGATTGAATCAGCTCCGCGAGTTCGCGGCTGGGATAATTGGCCATGCCGGGAAGGCGCAACGACAAAAGACCTTTCTCGCCGAGATGTTTTCTGGCCTCTTTGAAAAACTCGACGGTGTAGTAGCGGTTGATCAGCAGCGTGTTGGGTTCCGGCAAGGCAATGATGATCACATCGAATTGCCGCGGGGACTTTTTGAGATACCGCCGCCCGTCTCCGTAGATGAAAGTGAATTTGGGCGGCAGATCATCCGGGCGGATCTTGGAATATTTCTGCTTTAAGTCGATCCATTCCCAGTCCAGTTCGGTGGCCTCCAGCAGGTGGACCGGATGTTTCAGGATCTCCCGCAGATATTCCGGAGAAGTTTCTCCGATCAGAAGCACGGTCGCGGGGTCCGGATGCAGGAGCAGGGGCGGATGGACGACCGATTCGCATTCCTGATAATCGGGGATGGAGTCGATCAGAAAGCCGTTTTCGAAAAAGTTGATTTGACCTTCGCGTTTGGCGACGACCAGATTGCCATAGGGTGTGTTCGTTGATTTCAGGATCTTGAAATCGCTCCATTGCATTTTCAGGGAGAGGTCTTGCAGCGGCGGGGCCCAATGGGTCAGAAGAATCGTCGCCGCGATGCCCAGCGGGACACCGAGTTTAAAGCCGAACCAGACGATACAGCCTCCGAGGAAGACCAGTCCCGCGGCAAAGCACGTGATCTGAAAACTGTCAAGGTTCCGGACGAAAAGCCAGGTCAGCACGAATCCCGCCACCGCGGACCCCACGCCTTCCATAATATAACCGTAAGTCGGGATACGTTTGGTGCCGTGACTTTGCCGGCGCAGCAATTCGACGGTCAGCGTGAAAAGCAGTCCCAGGCACAGGGACGGGGCGGACAGGGTCAGAAATGAAATCCAATAAATTTGAGACAGGCCGATGACTTCGCCTTGCGGTATGTCCAACACATTGCGGCTGATCCGGATAAAAAAGAGCATGGCGGGCAAAAGGCCCGAGAGGGCGAAAAAGAAGAAACCGGTGATTTGCCGGACTTGCGGCAATTTGCGGTTCAGGAACGCGCCCAGAAATCCGCCCAGCCCGCCGAATAAAAGCCAGTTGGCCATGATTGCGGAAAAGGCGAGTTCGTTGCCGTAAAAGACCACGGTCAGTTCCCGCATGTAGATGACCTGCGAGAGAAGCGCCGCGAACCCGATGATGAACGGTAACAAGAATATGCGCATGCGGGCATTATAAGAGACCCAAGACCCAAGACGCAAGGGGCAAGACCAAGGCCAGCGTCCGGTTACGGTTATATTTAAAAACTCTTTTAAAAAAGGAATTTATTTCCCACCGTCTAACAGCAGCTTTCATCATATAACTTTCCATAACCGGCTCCCGGAGGCCATCTACTAATAATAGATATCAAGGGTAGTAATGATAGATCCGCCATGAAAAAAAACGATTTCGGTCTCGAAAATATTGACACGGGTGGCTAAGCTTTGGATTGCCAGAAGAACGATTCAACTTGTTTTGATTTCCTGCGACGGCAGCTCCCGGTTGGGGGTAAAAAAATAAAAAGGCGGAATTTCAAAATGAAAACTAAAACCGAAAACCCAAGAAACGCAAAAGCAAAATGGAAATGGCTCAGGTCTATCGCATGGATAGTCTTATTCTCTTTTACGATATCGCAGAGCGGCTTGTCGGAAACGCCTTTACTGCCGGAGGTCCCGAACCCGGTGCTGACCACCGACCCGTCTCAAGGCGGGAGTGATTTATCGGGGCAGGATTCAGGCAGCCTTGATCAAACCACAACGGATTTTCTGAGTCAGAATTCGACGTTGTCGCAAACAGATTCCGGGGAGGTAGAAACCGTGCTCGCGGACGGGACGCGGCTTTTCAGCGTGGGCGATCTCGTGATGCGCGAACGGACACCGGAAGACGCAGAATTGTTTTACAGGGACGGCAGCCAGCCCGCCGGCAGTGTGGCGGGCAGTTTTGATTCAATACGGAATGCGGACGGGACCGCCATCCGCTATTCACTCAATAATCATGTCATTGAACGTCTGGACGAAGACGGTGTTGTGATCGAGACGATTGACCGGCCGGTCTTGGCGGCGCTGGATGACAGCCAAGTACTGAAGATCACACTCGAGACCGGCATCGAAGCGTTTTATCAGGGGAGCGAGATTGTGGAATTTAGGACCTCCAACGGCATACGGCTCGGGCAGTTTACGCTGAATGAGGATAATACGATCCGCGATGCCTTGATCGAATATCCCGACGGCACGCGCGAAATTATCCGTGACGGTGTGTTGTTGCGGCGCATCGCAAGCGACGGCTCGGTCATGGATTTTTCACCGCAGGGGCTGGCGGTACGGGAAATGCTGCCGGACGGAACGGTGCAATATTACGTTTATGACAAAATATCCCAAACTGAAATCCGCGCGACGCGTGTGATTTCTCCCGGTGCGGGCATGATCCGTTATGACGATAAAGGATTGTTGAGCGAGACAGAAGGCCCGGACGGCCGACGCTATGTTTACGCGCGCGAAGAAATCCCGGAAGCCTCGCGTGCCGACGCCCGTGAATTTTATCGTGTCCGTCTCGATGAAACCGCGTCCGGGGCCCCTGCGGCCCAAACACCTGTCGAGATTCGTGCCGCAATCTCCGGCGAGATTCTCCGCATGCGCCAGGCCGACGGAACGGAACTTTTCTTCGAAGACGGACAAATCGTGCGTGCGCTCGACGCAGAGGGGAACGAGACAACCTATGCTTATAATAAGGAAGACGGGTTCACGAATGCGCTCGTCGTACACCGGCAGGGCACGGAGTTTGTCTACAATCAAAACGGATTTTTAGAAACCATCAAGACGGAAAGCGGGACGATCCAGCGTGAGCAAAGGACCGTGACGGCCCCCGACGGGAGTCTGACCGATGAGCAAATCGTCGATTTGATACTCGAAGAGGCCGGCGGCAATACGCTCACGGATTTTGAACTGGATCCCGAGGGACGCATCCTCAACGGCTTGATCGAAACCGAAGACGGCATCAAACAACGGATCGAGAACGGGGTCCTGACCGGTTTTGAGACCGTCGACGGCAAAATTTACGATATGAACCCCTCCGAGAGCGGCCAGGGACGCGACGCGGTGCTGAAGGAATGGCAGCTCGGCGACGGGACACGGGTCATTTACGGCGGGACGTCCGGCACGGACGGCGTAACCCTTTCCGAAATTATTTTTCCGGACAACCGGCGCTTGCACACCATCGGGTTCAACGCGCAGGGCGAAGTCGATTCCTATGTCGAGGAGCTGGCGGACGGGGCAACGAAGATTTTCGAAACCGTGGCGTCCGGGACGGACGGCAGCGGTGCGCAAACGCGCACCCTGCGGCTGAAGCAGTGGATCATGCCCGACGGTACCGGAATCAATTATGACCGTGAGGGCGTGGCTGTGCTTTTGATCACGGCCGAAGGGGAGCAGCAGTCTATTGACTATGTGAAAGATGGTGACGGGGAAATCGTCCAAATCCTTTTGACCGGCGCCAACGGGCGGCGCACATTTACTGCGGATGGTGACTTGATCAAAATCCTTTCGGACGGTGTGGATGCCGACATTACGGACGGAGAAGTCGCGCGACTCGTGACGCGTTTCGGCACCGTCGAGGCTCCGGTTTTCGATGAGGGCGGGGTTTTGAGCGGTAAGGTTCATTTTTCCGACGACGCGCAACTTGTGGTCGAAAACGGTATTTTGACGCAAGCCATACGCCCCAACGGGACCAAAGTCCATTATCAGAATAGGCAAATCGCGAAAATAGAGACGGCCGCCGCAAGTTATGATCTCCTTTATCAAAATGACGATGCCGGCAAACTCGAAGATATCCGCATCCGCGTGGTTTCGGAAGAGGGTACGCCCGAATTCTCTCTTGTCCCGTACCTCTCGGACCCGGATGAAATGCTGTCCTTTTTGTCCGCCCCCAAAGTGCCCAATTACCCCGTGACCTTTAACGGGGACGCTGCGCTTGCAACCGGCATTGCGAAATTCGGCGAGGGCTCCGCGGACTTTGACGGTGCCGGCGATTTTTTGGCGGTGCCGAACAATGCCGACTGGGATTTCGGGCCGGATGATTTTACGATCGAGGCCTGGGTAAAATTTCCGTCCCTGGACCGGACATACACGATTGCCTCGAAGTATTCGGGGGCAGCCGGCTGGATTTTTACGGTCAATCCCGGGAACGGTACGATTTTTCTTTATAACTCCGGTTACAGCGCGGCCTACGTTTATACCTCGGCGTACACGCCGAATACGTGGTGCCACCTGGCTGTTGTGCGCAACGGGGCGAAGATCAAATTTTTCAAGGACGGCATTCAGCAGGGCGGCGATCAGGCCGCGGCAACGACGTATAACGGCGCGCCGTGCGAAATGAAAATCGGTGTTTATGAAAATACCCAGTCCTGGAAAGGGCAAATCGATGAGTTCCGGATATCCCGCGGTGTTGCGCGCTGGATGGCGAATTTTACGCCGCCCACGGCCGCGTATGAGATGGACGATGACACCAAGCTTTTGCTGCATTTCGAACCGCCCAAAGACGAGCCGCCGAGTGCTTTTGCCGCCGATGCCAAAGAACTGACCGAGATTTTGGCCGCGCGGCCACTTTTCAATTCACTGGGGGACCGCTCGCGTATTCGTTCCCTGTATGAGCTTCAAAATGAAGGGCATGCGTTTGCGCTTCACGGAAATACCCAGCTGGCTCTCGAAAATAAAATATCCGGTACGGCGAGCCTGCACTTCGACGGCAGCGGGGATGATCTTGCTATCGAGGATTCTCAGGATTTTGATTTCCGGGAGGGGCATTGGGCGCTCGATTTTTGGATCAATCCGGATTTTACGTATTTGCGCAACGGTGTTTTCGAGTACGGCTCGGACGCGAACAATTATATGGTAGGACGGCTGCTCGATACCGGCAATTTTCAGTTTCTGATCCGGGAAGCAGGCGTAAATGTGTTTAGCTTTTCAGTGGGTGTCGGCAAGATCGCGGAAAATGTGTGGAGTCATGTGGCCATCGTCGAGGACGGTGACACGTACCTGTTTTTCGTGAACGGGAAACTTGTGAGTAAAAAAGTGTCCTCGGTGCGTCCCGGCAGTTACCGGAACGCTTTTCTGGTCGGGAAAAATCCGAGTCTTTCCGGGTCGTATGATTACAAAGGCTGGATCGATGAGTTCAGGATTTCCGAGGGGTGTGTGCGCTGGAATGCCGACTTTACGCCGGCGGAAAAATATGACCACGATGAATATACGCGCTTGCTGCTGCATTTTAATCAGAACGAAATGGACGCGCGTTCCGAAATCCCGGTGTTCGCTAAAACCGGTGACGACGAGGAGGACGAACAATCCCTTTTCTTCGCCAAGTTCGCGCTTGACCCCGAACGCGGCAATGCCTACGAATTCGCTTCCGAATATTTGCCGGAATGGCTCACTTTCGGCCAGACGGCGGCGGACATCAGCCAGGGCTATCTCGGGTGCAATGTCCGCATGGATTTGGATGACAATCTCCCGGCTCTCGCCGCAGACCTCAGAGACATGAACGGCGACGGATTGCCCGACCGCGTGTATCTGGATTCCGCCGCCAATGCCGGTTACTGGTGGATTCAGTTCAATAACGGGCAGGGTTTCGATATGCCGGTGAAATGGACGGGTGTGGACGGACGCTATGATCCCGTCAACGCGCCGTGGTTCGGCTCGACGATGAGTGCCTTGCGTTTTTATGACGGCCGCCATCCCGAAGTGTTCGGCGACCTGGTGGACCTCGACGGTGATAAATTGCCGGACCGTATCCTGCAGAAATTTTCCGGCGAACGGGAGTGGTATGTCCAGTTCAACAACGGCCACGGTTTTGATCCGGTCGCGTTGTGGGCGGAGAATGCCCAACCGCTGAGTGTGCCGTACTCGATGTCGAAATATGCGTCCGAAGTCCGCGATGATGCCTACACCAAGGCGGTGCAGGAATTGGTGTCCGATCTTATCGACATGGACGGCGACGGATTGCCGGACCGCATTCTTCGGCCGTACGTAGCGCCGTTTGATCAATGGTTTTTTCAGAAAAATTTGGGCCGGCCTGTTTGCAATGAGAACGGGGCCGAATGCAGTGATGCCTTTGCGGAACCCGTGCTTTGGAAGGGAGTCGATTCGAGCTTTTATCCCGGCGATGAGCGCACGGGTGCTTCGCTGTCGTGGTACGAAACGGTGGGCGGATCGGTGGCCGACTTTGCGGACCTGATCGATCTTACCGGCGACGGACGGCCCGACCGTGTTCTATTGAAAAAACTAAACAGCGCGGATTCCGCTTCGCCGATGGCGTGGTACATCCAGAAAAATAACGGCGAGGGATTCGACTCGGCGCAGCTTTGGGACGATTCCGTGAGACAGCTTCCCGGTGCGCCGGACGCGAAAACCGGTACGGCCCTCCGTGTGTTCGGAGGATGGGAAGGGGAACGCAATCTTTATGTCGATTTACGTGATGTCACCGGTGACGGATTGCCTGACCGCGTGACGCTGGCCTCAAACGGCACGGCGGCATCTTCGAGCTGGTGGGTGGAAGTCAATACCGGTACGACCTTTGCGCCGGCCGCAGAATGGAAAGGGATTGAAGGCAATACAATTGCCGAAAGCGCGATATCACAGGACAACCGCAATTTTCGCAGCAACTATGACGGCGGTTCGGCGGGACCGTGGGGCAGTTCGCCCGGTTCTGTTCAGCGCGTCTCGGATTTGGCGGACATCAACGGCGACAAAATTCCGGACCGTGTGATTTTCGACAAGACCGGCGCGAAGTGGATGGTGCAGTTCGGCACGGGCTCCGGATTTCTACCGGTGCAGGAAATGAAAATCGCGGGGCTTGCGGCCGCGACCCAAGGATTGAAAAGTACGCGTTATGATTATTTGCATGTCAGCTTGAAAGCGGCCCAGACTTTACCGGCGTCTCTCGGGAAAGTGCGCGTCTCGCTCGGCAAAAAAAGCATACCGGATTCGTATCAGGAGTGGGAGATCGAAAATCTGACTTCCGATTGGCAGAATTTCTTCCTGAAGCTGGACGCGTCCCAGACCGATGCCTCCGAAATCAAAGTGAAATTCGAGGCCGCCGGCGAGGACCCCGAAATTCCTATTTTTGTGGACAACGTAACGTTTACCGCCACGCGTCCGCTCGCGGACAAGGACTGGCTGGACCGGTTGCTGGCCGACGAGAGCGCGATTGCGGAAATCCATTCGGAAAGCGGGCAAACGCTGGCCGATGCGATGGATTCGGCTTTGTCCGGGGCCGAGTCCGGCAGTGCGGCTGTGATTGATTGGCAAAAACTTTTGACGGCCGAAACGCGCATCGAGTTTGATGAAGCCGGGGCCGCGAAACAATTTGAAACGCTGTACGGCTCGGTTTCCAAAATCGAAAACGGAAATGTGGTGGAGACCACTTTGCCCGACGGTACGCGCATCGAATTCGAAACGCCGGATGCCGACGGTGCCAACACGGTTGTTCAGCATATTACCAATACCGACGGCTCCACGGAAAGCGTTTCGCTGGCTTACGGCCGTGTGCGGCGGGTGGTTACGGTAACGTCCGACCGAGACCAGGAAGACCAGGGGGCTGTTACCGAAGGGGGACTGTCCCCGGTTCTGGAATATTCCTATGAGTTTTGTTCCGGAGGTCTGCCTGCGAATTCGTGCGCGGGACTTGCCGACGGAACGGAAATCACCGTCGTAAGCAACAGCGCGACGGGTGTTGTTGAACGCTATCGCCCGGGGTTTGCCCGGGGACTGTCCCCGGAGGGGACTGTCCCCAGTGTTCTGATATCCCGCACGCAGCCCAACGGCGTCGTGACCGAATTCATCTATGACAGTAAGGACGAGTTGACGGAGTCGCGCATCGTGTACAAAGGACGCGTGCGTGCCACGTTTGATCATGCGACGTCGGAGTCCGGGAACAAACTCGTCACTACCGAAAACGGTATTCAGGAAGAGTCCGATCCGGTTACGGGTCAAATTCTGTTTCACACGACTCCCGAGGGGTACCGGTATGCCCATGAATATGAGCCGGCACGCCGGGTCGTGAGCGAGCTCCGGACGGAGACGGTGGATTTGGCGGACGGGACCGTGCTGTCGGTGGAGGTCCCGAATGTGAGTCTGGCGGACGGGGGTCCGGAGGCCGAGACGGTGCACCGGGTGACGTTGATCGGCTATGAGAAGCCGATGACGGACAGTACGGGAAATATCACCGGCCGGAAAAGCGCGGAATATGAAGACGGAGTTTTGAAATCCGTAATGCTTGAGGATGTCTCGTCACAACATTCCTCCCGGCTCCCGGACGGGACGCGCATGGTCTTTGACCGCACCGAAGTTTGCGAGATCAAAAATTCCGAAACGGGTGAAACGGAGAAAACGGCGCGGCTTCTGGATGCGACGGTCTTTCATTCCGGCGGGACCGTGACGGAATTCCGCAACGGTTTGCCGTATGCCGTGACAAGCGCCACGGGTCGCGTGATTTCGCTCCTGACCGAAACTCTTCCCGATAGCGGCGAACAATCCTCCACGGCGGGTCTTCTAAACGCTACACGCTATGCGCTCATCGCTAAAGACGAGTCCGCCGAATTTCATCTCGCCCAGGCGCAGAAACTTTGGAAGGAGCTGGTGGAGCCCGATTGGCAAAAGTTTCAGCCTCCGGCGACGCTGGCGGTGGCGACGGAATACGATGCCGAGGGCCGCTTCGTGACGCGCGAATATGCCGAGGGGGTGGTGGAACTTTACCGCGATGACGGAAAGATCGAGCAGGTCTTGAGTCCCGCGGGCGAGCGCATGATCCGTTACGAATATGACGGGGAAGGGAATCCCGTGCGTATTGAAATGGAGGCATCGCGGCGCGCTCTGAAATCATCGGTGCTGAAACTCAAGGCCGAAGTCGCCGTTGAACGCGAAAACGCGCTGGCCATGCTTGCGGATCGCCATTCGCTTTTGGACCAGACCATTGAAGGCGAGTATGTCGTTGCGCGCGACCGGCTGCTGGCGATTCGGGACAAGATCGAGGCCCAGCAGGCTCATGTGGCGTCGATCGAGGTACGCGGCAAAAAGGCGCTGGAAATTTTGGGAGAAGCGATGGGCATGATCCGGGTCAATCTCGACCAGATCAACACGGCGCTTGCCGATTTGGCCGGGCAGCGCATCGAGGCCCTGAACAAACTTTCGGCCCAGGTCGAGGAGGTTTCGGACCAAATCGAAACGCAGACGGCCGAGGCGTACGTTTCGATCGAGACAGAAAATCAAAAGGCGCGTGCCGCGATTCTGAAACAGGAAGTCTCGCCGATCGTGTATCACTGGTACCGGAAAATCCTGGGGCGGGATCCGAGCCAGGCCGAATACGAACGGTGGATTGCCGAGGCGAATGGTGATTCTGCCGGGGCGGGGTCTGCCCAGGATCCGACGGGGTCAGATTCAGTCCAAGGGCAACCACAAGGGTTGCCCCTGCCGGCTTGGCTGGTATCTCTTAAAAATACGCTTTCTTCCGGCTCAGAGCTTGCCGAGCGTACGGCCGAAGTCGGCGCCATCAAGAACCGCGTGCAGACGGACCTCCTTCATTATTTAACCCTGAGCGACGAGGAAAAAATCGCCTTCGCCCGCAGTCTGGGCATTACCGATGCCGTCATTGCGAGCCCCGGTTCGAGTTCCGGTTCTTCTGCGGACGGGGCGAAGCAATCTCCGTCCCTGCTGGTTGATTTAAGCGACTCCGAAGCCGATGCGATTCTCGATTGGCTCGCGTCGCGCTCGCTTCATTTCGGCCAGTCCGCCTTTCTCGCCCTCGAGGCATTGCTCGCGCAGCCGGTGACTGACGAAAACGGTGTCATCCTGAGCGAAGCGAAGGATCTCCCGTCTCGTACGGATCTCGCATCCCGCCTCATCCTCATCGACATACTTACCGGGACGCTCACACCGATGGAGCAGGACGATTTGGTGATTTCGATGTATGCCATGAATCGCGTCGCGGCGTCTTATGGCCTGGATGCGCAGGCCCTCGCCATGAACTACGATGCTTTGAAATCAATGTATGATCAGGTCTGTGGTCTTGGGTCTTGGGACCCTGCCTCGCCGGCAGGCGGGTGTAGTCTTCGTCTTGTCGCCCACATCAATGGTAACCATTACGTGATCATTACGAAAGTCACGGCGACGGAAGTGACGTACATTGATCCGGCGCTCGGGCCTCAATCCGCTGACGGATTAGCGGATGTCGAGCAGGTGACTCTGTCGAAGAAGGATTTTCTTACTGCGTGGCTGGCTGTGGGCACGGGGCAAGGGGCCGGAGACACGGGAATACAACAGTCTGTCATTGCGAACCCGCCAACGGAGGGTGAAGCAATCTCAAGTTCTTCTTCCGCAGTCGGCTATATCCTGGCACCGTCTTCCGCCGTTGCGTCTTTGCGGGAGGCGATGGCCCAATCCGGGTCTTCATTACCTTCGAACTTGAAACTCGAAACTTTAAACTCCGCGCAAGCGATGTCCGTCCGCGGCTCGTTTTTCGTGTTTCTCATTCCGATTTTTCTGGCGATTGCCAATGCCATTATGGCGGCGGTGACCGCTGCGGTGGCGGCCGTGACGGCGATTATTTCGGGCGTGGTTGCCGCCGTCGGGGCCGTGCTTTCGGGGGTCGGTTCCTTTTTGAGCGGAATGTTTACGGGATTGATGTCCCTGGCCGAAGGGCTTTTTTCAGGTGTCCTGGCGGGCCTGGGAAATATCGGTGGTGCTTTGAGCGCGGGTTTTAATATGCTGCACGGGGCCTTGCTTGCCGGTATTCAGGGAATTGCAGGGTACGTTCCGTTTTTTGGGTCGACGCTTTCGTCGTGGGTCGGCTCGTCGGCCTTTGCGGGTGCGTTGAAGATCGGGATGCTGGGATATCTGCTCGACGGGGCTCTGATGCTCGCCGATAAAATCGGGATTGCGCCGAAACTGACGCGTTCGCTCATCAGCGGCGGGCAGCTTGTGGCGGGGGTTGCGCTCACGATAACGGGCAATCCTCTCGGCCTTGGCATGATCGCGGGCGGGGTCGGGGAGCTTTTGAGTATGCATACCAATCTTTCGCCGGTGATGACCGGTCTCATTTCCATCGGGGCCGCCGGTTTGGGTGCCTTCGCGGGCGGTCTGCTCGATGCAGGTTCGATCACGGGTGCGATCAGCGGGCTCAAATCGGCCTTACCCGCTCTCTCTGTCGATCTCGCTTCGGTCGGACTTTTTGCGCTCGGCGATGCGCTCAGTCTTCCGCCGGTTGTCAGTTCCTTGTTGTCGGTTCCCGTCCGCGCTGCGGTGGGGGCGGGCGTGAGTCGTCTCGTCAACGGTCCGGACATTGTGATCGGTCAACGTTCCGACGGCACGGAGATCCGGGTCGCCGATTCACGCAGTTTTCTACAATATGTCGGTGATTCGGTCGGCGATTCGGTGTTCAATTCCCAAAATCTGACGCGTATGGTCTCGGTCGGCGCCAGTCTCGGACTCGACGCGCTCGGCGCTCCGCCGATGGCGACGGATTTTGTGAGCGGATTTTTGGGCGGCCTTATTGCCGGCATGGCCGGTTCCACCGGAGGTGGCGGTCCTGGGACTGTCTCCGAATGGGGACTGTCCGCTGATCAGCAGCAGCTTGGCCAAGGGCTTTTGTCCCAGATCGGCGAAGGCATCAAGAAATTCGGCACGGGTGTCGCCAAATTGGCCGGGAATGTCGTGAGTTTTGGTCAGAAAGCGCTCGGCACGTTGGGCCAAATCACCAAAGAAGGTTTTCAAAAAGCGGCCAATGCGTTCTCGGGACTTTTTAGTCGTGAGACCCAGGAGGCCTTATATAAGGAAGAAACCGGCGTGCTCGACGGCGAGTTGACGGTCGCGGGCGATCAATGGACCTACAAGGTCGGCGATTCCGTTCTGAAATACGATAGTGTGACGGACACCATTCGGGACGCAGGTTTCGGAGTCGGCGGCATCGCGCAGATCACGGGTGCGGGCATCGATGATGCCGGGAATACCGCTTATCAAAAGCTGGATTACAAGACCATTTCCGCAAGCGGCGGCGAACTGAGCCAGTATTATGAAAACGGCTATTTGAGCAAATGGTCGTACGGTGTCGACGGTGCGGCGTTGATCACCGCCGACGGTTCCGGCCTGTCCTCCGGCCAGCGCTGGATGGACTCCTACGGCAACCTCATCGCCGGTAATGTGGAGATTGATGCTCCGATTGTTATCGAACGTCCCGATGATTTGGATACACCCGAAAACGAGGCGAAAAAACTGTCGATCCCATTTATATGGAATATATCCGTTTTGGGCGGACAGATCGCCAAAGCATCCGTTCAACTGATAAACCAGCAAACTTCTGCCGGCTCATCGCCTTCAGCACCTAGCGATGAGCGTGATTTGTTCGCACTCGTGAACGGTGTTCTGAACGACAACCATTTTTCAAGTCCGTCCTACCTTTTGAATCTTCAGAGTGATATTGTCAAAGAAAGTGAAAATAAGGTAGCTATCGATGATATTATTTTGGCACCAACATTTTTTCAATCGCTGGCTTTGACATTGGTTGGATTGGGATTCACCGCCAATGATATTTCAAGCTTGGCTCAGCTTGCAAACCCTTCAAACTACAATCCCGTAAAAATAATCGCGGGTACTGTAATTGGCGATTTTGTGTCGCAGCTGCTTAACGGTGCAAAAGATTCTTTGAATTTGATCATCGAGGCTATGGATCGTACTGTGCAGGCATCTTTGGCCGGGCAGATCAAAGGTTCCATGGAAAGCTATTTCGATGAAAAAGGCGATGATGATCGTGCCAGAGAAATGATCGGCGTCGGCTATTCGGGCGGCTTTATGCCGTTAGCGGAAGTTCTGATCAATAATCTCTATAATGCCGCGGCCAAAACGGGCTATAATGCGAAAAGCTTGGTAGGCCTTGGCGGTATTTGTTTCGATCTTGGCAAGCTCAGCCAGGCATTAGTCGATAAAGTAGGCTTTCTTGTCGATGCGCTCAGGAAAGTTAAGACGACGACCGTCGCGATTTTGGATAGCATCGAAAAGGAACTCATCAGTTTGATCGGTATTGCCAAAGATTTGACACTCCCAGGAATCGAAGACGATGTTGTTCAAACGACAATGGATTATCTGAGGCAAGGTTCTTTAATCGCTGCTCATGAGTTCTTCCTGAATAAGGCGAAAGAGATGGTTGCGATGTTGACTGCAGCACAGCCCACTGATCTTACTTCATCCAAAATGAACGTCGTTGTCAATGTTTACGGCACCAAGGATATTTTCAATGAGTTTGAAATAGGAGGTATTAATTTTCAGCCGCATCTAACCGGTTACCGGGATGAAATTGGTAAGTATTCATTAACAGATCGTAACCATCCTCTCGTTAACGTTGAGATTGTCGGTGCCGGGCATCACGATTTCATAAGGAATGACAGTACGATTGATTTTCTAAGAGGAGGTTTCGTTAGTGGTGCTGCTAATTGGACTGATTTACTGCTTTCCGAAGATGAGATTGCATGGAACATAACGGTCAGTGAATTTATTGCTAGACTCGTTAATAATTCGGTGACTAAGGACAGTACCGATGCTTTTTTGCAGTCTTTAGGTTCGAATGTTGCTAACTATGATGTAACGAGAAAAGTTTGGGTAATTACATTGACCTAGCAGGGGTTTAAATGTTATGAAAAAAGCTCTTTTGATTATTTTAAGTATGATTGTTTTTGCCGTATTGCTGGTTTTCGGAATAACAAATATATCTCTTAAAAGTTCTTTTGAGGGCCGAAATAGGATGCGGCAAATTGTTGCTCAAGAGCAAGTATTAAAGGATGGCGATAGATTAGTTGATCAAGGGCGCTACTTACAAGCTCTTAAGAAATATGAAGAGAGTTTGAATTCCAAGTTCATTCTAAAGGATGAAGATAAACGGGGCCCCATTGTCAGGAAGATAAGGCTTTATCGTGTTACGAGCAATTTCAAAGATGGGCTAAATGAGATGCGATATGCGCCAAGGACACTGTCATTGGATTCAGAATTATCGGTGGAATTAGAAGCGCTTCAAGAGTGGAATGTCACAAATGCCAAGCAACCTGTCTTAGAATATATTGATCACTTGAAGCATAAATATCAAGAATCCTTACCGCCAAAAGATTACGACACTTTTTCATCCATCGCCATAGGTCAAATCCTCCGCCTATACGACACAATCGGTGATTATGATGCGGGGATTGCGTTTATTGATGAGATTTTGGCGTATTTCCGAACTGGGAAAGCCGGTGATCCAAAACCTGGGCGTGTTGATGCTGAATACATGAAAGTCCGCGAGGCCTTTGAGGCGGAGAAAAGAAACGGTGGGCCGGCATGCGGCAAATGGGGCCCCAAGGTGCCAGGCCTGCCTCGCCGGCAGGCGGGCACCGAAAAAGGGGACAGGCAAGACCAAACCCGCCAAACGGAAGGCGGGCAAGCCGAATACTGCATCGGCGACGCAACCAAGGCCTTGATCCAGTCGGACTATTTTCCGTGGTAGAAAAGATAGCGGTTAGCGTATAGCGCCCGCCTGCCGGCGAGGCAGGTGTAGCGTTTAGTAATTAGCTGACAGCTGATAGCTGAAAGCTGACAGCTTGTTTAGTCACGTGGGGACGTGATGAAAGATAGCGTATAGCGTTTAGTCATTCGCTGATAGCTTGTTTCGCTCGAATTTCAGACTTGGGTCTTGAGTCTTGGGACTTGGGTCTTCGCTGTTGAAAGGCAGGTGAGTATGAATGATCAGGGTAACAAATCAAAATCAGAAACGGCCGGGGAAAGGGACCTACCGGCTGGTGAAGGCGTTCATCCGTGCTCTGGAGCAGGTCGAAGGCATTTTGCTTCGCATCGACACGGTCACATCCGGGGAAGTGCATGAAGTCAAGTCGCTGCTTTACGCGGTGATCGAGCAGTTGGGCACGCAGTCGGACCGGCTGGTGACGGTGCGGCAGATGCTCAGGGAGTTGTTCGTGCTGGTCTCGGAATGCGCGGGCTTGAAAGAGCATGAGCGCCGGGCGGGCCTGATGATCGTCGCCGATCTCCGCTCCCGCCTGAACCGGTAGAACCGGTAAAGTAAGGGGGACGGGTGACGGGAATGGCAACCCCGAAGGGGACTGTCCCCTTGGGGGTTCTGTTTATTCCGTTGAATCCATCATGCAGGTGTGGCAAGATGACTTCCATCGCGAGGATTTCAAAGCGTTACGGGACCATCTGAATGAACCGCAACAAAGAGATATTCCTTCTGCTTTGTCTGTCCGTAGGTTCCGCTCTCCTTCTACAAAGTTGTACCTCTACCTCGGGGCTCAAAGACGCCGAAACCGACGGCACTTGGCGGCAAATCCGTTCGTCCGGTGTCAGCGAAGATGCCGATTATTCGGTATGGTCCGATAAGGTTGATCCGATCGGTCATTCCGCCGATTTCCTTCCGGACACGAAATGCATTACCTGGTGGGCCCTGTTCAATAAGACGACCTTTGCCATGGCTTTCATGCCGAGTTTCAAAGCCAAATGGATTGCGCCCGACGGTTCCGTCTACCGCGAGGTTTTGTTTAACAAAAGCGCGATGAATGATGTCTTTATGAAAACGAAATTGCCGGTTGCCGGAACGGATGTTGCCGACAAACCGGGGCGGTGGGCGGTCGAGATTTATTTCAAAGATAGCCGCATCGATCGCAAAGAATTCCGAGTTGTAACCCAGGAAATTGTCGACAAAGAGAAAGCCGCCTTGGTTCAGACGATGTTGTCCCAACAGGCGACGGTGAAACCTGCTCCCGCAAGACCGGTTTCCGGCCCCGCCGTGCCAGCGCCGGTCATGTCCGGGGACGATTCCTGGTTTGCCCAAAAGTATGCCGCGGCAAAGACATCGTTTGCCGCCGGGAATTACGGCGATGCCGAAAAAATTTTGAAAGAAATTCTTGCCACCGAACCTTTTCGTACGGAAGCTCATTTAGCCCTCGCCTCCGTTTATTCCCGGCAGAAAAATCCCCAAAGTGCTTTGAATGAGCTTGATTTTGCGATTCAGAATCCGGTCTATCGCGACAAGGCAATGGAGTTGAGGACTCAAATTATACAATCCCGGGAGAAAGAGAAGCAACCGTGAACCCGTCGGGGAAACCCCGCGTGCTTGAGATCAGTGTGATGATCCTTGCTCTGGTATTACAGTCCTGCGCCAGTACGGGACCGTCCATTACCAAAGCGGAACTGGCGAAGAAAAACGAGGAATTCAATCTCCGGTTTTTCCAGGCTTCGGGCGAATGGCTGCCGCGCGTCTACCGCGTCGGTTATCAGTTGGTTCGTTCCCCGGTGCCGGCGCATAAAAGCGAGAAAGCGGATTATAATTTTGTCGGCGTCGGTGTGGATGAACTCAAGGATTACGGGCGCCAGGCCTATGGGATTGACAAAAAAGTCCGCGGTGTCCTGGTACGAGGGGTTTATCCCGGCAGCAAGGCGGAACTTTCGGGTTTAAAAGCCGGCGATGTGATTACCAAAATCGACGGTAAGAAAACCGAAAATCTCGGCGCTTATTTCAAGGCTATCCGTAAAACAAACAAAGACAAAGTGAAAGCGGCGGTTTGGCGCCGGAACGAAAAACTCTTTGAATGTGAGTTGCCCGTCGAGAAGGTCTATTACAACGCTCAATTTTTTCTGGCCCCGACGCCCAATTTTGATGCCAGCGCGTTGTTCTCGAGAATCGACGTCGGTATCGGCGCCTTACGTTACTCGAAAAACGATGATGAACTGGGCGTGATTATGGGACATGAATTGGCGCACGTGACCTTGAAACATTCCGCCAAAAAATTGGGGGCGGGAGTCGGGATGGGGCTCGCTTACGGACTGGCGGCCGCGACGGTCGATGCTTTTACCCTGCCCGGTGTGGGGCAGGCGATTATGAATCCTGCGATGCAGGCATCGCAAGCGGCCTTATCACGCCGCTACGAACGGGAAGCCGATTACTTCGGGATGCGGCATGCCTTTCATTCCGGCTATGATGTTGAGAACGGCGCGAAGGTCTTTGCCCGGCTCGGAACGGACGCCCCCGGATTTGAAGTTCTCGCCTACACTTTTTCGACGCATCCCAATACTCCCGAACGGACCTTGCGACTGGAAAAAACGGTCGAGGAATTCAAGACGCAGTATCCGGACAAGATGCCGATGACGATTCATGAGAATTGGGAAGTGGTGATCCCCGTTGCGACGGGCGAGTCTTTGGAAGAAGCCCTGGAACGGATGGTGGAAGCCAAGAATATCCGTTTGACGCCGGCCGTGCAGGCGAGTGTGCGAAATACCGAGCCCCCGGCCCCGGCGCTGGTATCCGCCGTAGCTTCGAACGCAGCGCCTGCCGAACAGAAACCGGCATTCGCAGCGGTGAATGTCTTCGAGGATTTCGAACTGACAACCGACAAGTTATGACCAGTGGAATAGATACGGCCAAACCTGCCAGTCCGGATAGGAATTTTCCATTTGCATGTCCGGAACCCAAAACATAAAGATATCCTGACAACCCGCCGCACCTCTCTGGAGCGTGTCATAAAATCCCTTGGCGAATGCGTCGATCGGATTTTCACTTTTGATCTCTCCGATGGGTCGCAGCAGGATTTCCGTCCATCCCAAAGCGATATTGGTGACTCCCCGGAAAATACGGTAGGGCATGCGTATCCCGTAAGGGATGTCTTCATCGGCGGCATACGCCGGCACGGAGGCAAAAAAAGCAGAAGCTGTCATCAGAACACACACAACTGGAATGATGATCTTCGACCGGCAAACCATGTTCTTTCATCGACATGAGCAAGTTATTCTTTAAAAACAAATCGTACGAGTTTATGGAACTCTCTGGGATGACATCCAACACCCAGCTGTCTTCACTTTTGATCCCTACACAGGCAGACCCACCGTTATAACGGACCGCACGGCGGGCGAAAGAGCCCGGAAACTGGCCGGAAATTCTCCAAAATTTCTCTTACCTCCTGCCCTAACTTGTTCTAAAATACGGCTTTCCGCAAGAAGACCGGCTTAATACTTACCCTGACAAAGACGATACTGTAGTTAATCGAGGGGGCGGAGAGTTTTTAACTCCCGACCCTCTTAAGAACTTAAAGGTAACCCCACGTCGTCGGTCAAAAAAACCGACCTCCTCATGGGGTGAACCCCGGTGAAAGACTCCCCGAGGGCTCAGTTAATCAGGAGATTTTTTCTATGGCCGTTCCGGAGAAAGTCAAAGAGATCATCGTCAAACAACTCGGCGTCGATCCCGCCGAAGTCATCCCCGAAGCTGATTTTGTCACTGATCTGGGCGCCGATTCCCTGGATACCGTCGAACTGGTCATGGCCTTTGAGGAAGAATTCGGCCTCGAAATCGCCGACGAAGACGCCGAACGGATGAAAAAGGTCAAGGATGTAATTGCGTATTTGGAAAAACGTTTGAATGCGAATTTATAGAAAGACTAACAGAAAGGCGCATTGATGGAAAAGAAAAAGATTCTCGTAATTGATGATGAAGAAATATTAACGCGAACGTTTGTAAGGCTTCTCGAGAAGAATGGATACGAGGCTTTTTTTGTTAAAACAGGTGCTGATGCAGTTGAAATTGTTAAGGAGATAGACTTTGATTTAATTATTACGGATATGAGAATGCCCGGAATGAATGGCTACGAGACCTTAAAAGGTATTCGTGAGGCTTGTCATGAACAGAACAAACAAAGTCCGCCTGAAATTATTGTGACAGGATATGCGGATGAATGTTTGGAAAAGCAAGTTAAAGAATTGCGGCCGGCTGTTTATTTGTACAAACCCTTTGATGTTAAAGTATTGTTGGATCATGTGAAGAGGTTAGTGTCATGACGTTCCTGGACACCATTCATTCTTACGAAAACAAAATAGAGAAGTTAAAAATTTCTATAACGCAGGAACCTAATAATTGGTTGGCTTATCAAGAAGAAGTAGATGGAATTATCGACTCGGTTTTTAATCTCTGTTGGGAATATGAACGGCAACATGCGGATGACGAAGTGAAATTGTATAAGATGAAAAGATTGTTTAATGAAAACTTTATGCATTATTTTAAACTTGGCAGGTTGGGACGGATGGTTATCGAAAAACCTTTCGGTTATCATGGAGATTTCCTGATTATAGACGAGATCTATTCGAACAAAGCAGAAACACTAGGCTTAGAACGATGTATGGATAATTATTTCCTGAGGACCGCTGCTTCAATTGCTACGAGGAATCGGAAGGAGGATTTTAAGGCGTATTTGCTGGAAATTGTTAATAAAACTAAATCCGAAGTGCGTATTATGGATCTTGCTTCGGGGCCATGCCGGGACATTAAAGAGTTTTTAGACAAGTGCGAGCGTGGATTTATGCCCGTTATTATTGATTGTGTTGATCATGATATTCATGCCATTAATTATGGTAAAAATGTATTGAACGGAATTAACCAGTGCCAGATTAATTTTATTCAACGTAATGCAATGAGAATCGCTTTGACGCCTTCAGTTGAAAAATATTTTCCCCATCAATATGATGTGATTTTTTCTACGGGACTTTTTGATTATCTTGATGAAAAAATTGCAACCCCCCTTATTGGTAATATGCGAAAGTTACTAAAGAAGGATGGTGTTATGATTATTTCCAACTATCGCGATAAATGGGCAAACCCTTCCCGACATTATATGGAATGGGGGGGCGGTTGGGAACTGATCTATCGGACAGAAGAAGAATTCGCAAGATTGTTTAAGAATGCCGGGTTTGAAAAAAGTCAGCTTTCGCTGAAGTACGAACCTCAAAAGATAATGCAGTACAGATTTGCCAGGAATTAATTCGTGCTCACGCCCGCGCAACATTATTTTACCTCTGCATTAGTGACTTCGGTTGCCGCAGCTTTTTTTGCTATATTTGTTTTTATTAAATCGCCGAACCGCAAATTAGCGCATTATTTTGTTTGGTATGCTTATTGTATAGCTCACTGGAGTTTTTTTGTTTTTGCTTGCACTGCGGTATTGCAATATAACATTTCATATCCTTTGTCGATTGTATGTCATTTTGTAGGCATTTTTATCCCTGTCGCATTCCTTCATTTTGTGAAAGTTTTGGTCAGTAATAACTCGCGATGGCTGAGTCGTATTATACTGATTGCCTACTTCATAATTGGATCCATCGCTTTTTCAATTGTGGTATGGCCTAGATTATTTATTCGCGATGTTATTCCAAAATTAACTTTTAATTATTTTCCTGATCCCGGTCCTTTGTTTTATTTGTGGACAGTTGTATTTGTGGTATTGGTTTTGACGGCGTTGGTCGTATTGTTTCTCGAGTCCAGGATGCGAGTCGGTTTGGAAAGAAAGAGACTCCAATTTTTTTTAGTAGCCAACTTACTCGGTTATCTCGGTGGTATTGGTTGTTTCCTTCCAGTTTATAATATCGGCATATTCCCATTTCCTTACGGAATATGGGGAGTTTTCTTTTTTGTGTGCGTGACTTTTTATGCTGTTTTGCGATATCAGTTTATTGATATTGAAGTCATCATAAAGAAGACATTCATTTTTGCAGGTATGTTTGCGATGGCTATGGCTGTTGTTTCAGTGGTAAGCACAATTACACAAGGGTATTTAGGCCATTTTTTCTTTGTGGGGCTAAATGCAGCAACGCTTGTAAGTGTGATAATTGCCCTTTTGTTATATCAGCCAATGTACCGGTTTATGGTTGCCGTTACTGATAAATTCCTCTTCCAAAAGAGATCTGAAATCAAAACCATGTTAAATCGTCTTTCCGAAGAGATTGTAAAACTGGTTGATTTAAACCAGATAGCTAGAACTATCCTTAACACACTTGATGAGACACTGAGGTTAGAGTCGGGCATGATATTTGTGCGCGGAGAAGAATCTCGCGTTTATCGTTTGATTGATTATTTTGGTTTGCCAACCGGAAATTTAAACGAGGGGCTTGAGAATGTATTATCGCAATCACGAGTAGCGAGGTACTTTGGCAGTCATAACGATATCCTTAATGTCGAACGCGCGAGCGATTTCTCAAAAGAATTACCAGGTGACTTTATCGCTTGGGTAAAAATTATAAAGACACGTATTATCATCCCGCTTGTAATCGATACGTCATACTTTGCTCTTCTGATCCTCGGCAAGAAGAAGTCGGATCAGGAGTATACGAACGATGAGATCGATTATTTTCCGGCGATCGCGAGCCAGACATCGCTGGCGATCCGGAACGCGCTTTTGTTCGAAACGGTGCTGCGGGAGCGGGAAGAGAAACTCAAGGCGCAGGACGAGGCCAAACGGGTTCATTATGCGGAGATTTTGGCCCATGAAGTCAAGAATGCCGTGACGGCGGCCGATCTTCAGGCGCGGTCGCTCTATGAGCAGGTCGAGCCGCGGTTCCGGTTGTTTCAGGAAAAATTCATGAAGGATTTGATCCCGAACGGCGCGATCAAGCAATTCGAAAAGATGTGTCAGAAACTCATAGAAATCGGCCACGGTATCCAGGACCGCGCCCGGAAAATCAGGATTATCACCAAAACCGCCCAGCATCATTTGTCCTCGGATGAATCCGCTGCGGAAGAGATCTACGTCAAGATGCTGTGGGAGGATGCGATTCTTGACAGCGGCGTCAAAGGTGTGAATTTTCAGTATCAGGGGCCGAAGGACAAAGACTTTTATGTTTACGGGAATCCCGTTCTGCTTCAGCGCGTCTTTACCAATTTGATCAAGAATGCCGACGATGCGATGGGTGAGAAACAAGATAAGAAAATCGTGCTGGAATGTGATTACGGTGAAGCGGAGGGACGTCAAGCCGCCTGCTTTAAATTTACGGATAACGGGCCGGGAATCCTGCCGGAAAATCTCGAAAAAATATTCGAAAAGGGATTTTCGACAAAGCCCAAACCCGCCAGCGGGGATTTGCTTGCGTCGGGTTCCGGCTACGGGTTGTTTGCCTGCCGGGAAATCATCGGGACATTCCATCATGGGAAGATTTGGGCGGAACGGGGGACGGAAGAAGGCGGCGCCGTTTTCAAATTTTGGCTTCCGTCTAAACCCGAAACGGTCGATAACATACCGGACGGACCGAAGGGGCCCTCATGCAAAATCGAATCTTGATTATCGATGACGAACCGGATATATGCCAGGTTTTCAAGGAGCTCATCGAATTCGAGGACGGCGGAAATTTCGAAGTGGATTATGTCACGACCGCGGCCGAGGCATTTGAAAAACTGGACCGTCAGACCTACGGGATTCTTTTTGTCGATATCAAACTCGGCGGGACGATCTCCGGCATCGATATCATTAAACATGCGCGGGGATTGCAGCCGCGCCCCGTGATGATCGTCATCTCGGCCATACCGGGCAAGGCCCTACAGCCCGTTTTTGAAAAGGAAGGGGTCAAAGATCTGATCCATGCCTGTTATGAGAAGACGGACAGTTTGACGCCGGATGTGATTTTGAAAATCATCAGCCAGGTTGCTTAGTTGAATCTTTGTAAAGTAACAATTGGGAAAGTTTTACCTTAGGGGACAGGCAATAAGTCCCTGCCTATCCCCTAAGGACTCAAATTAAAACATAAAGGGTTAAGCCATGACCGAAAAGAAAAAAACAGTGCTCGTCGTCGATGATGAAAAACCGATTGTCGCGCAGATCTTTTCCTACCTCAAAAGCTGGTGCAGTTACGAGCCCATCGCGACGGTCAATCCCGCCATCGTCGAAAAGGTCTTGGATACCTGCCAAGTGCAATTGATTGTGGCCGATTTGCGCATGCCGAATATCAGCGGATTTGACATTATCAAGATGGTCCGGGCCAAGGGACTCCATATCCCGTTTGTCATTATCACGGCCTATCTGGCATCGGAACTTCCCAAATTAAAAGAGTTTGGGCTTACGGAGGCAGATGTTGTCGAGAAACCGTTTGAGCCAGAGATGCTCGAATCGAAAATCAGCCAAAAACTAAAGATTGAATCGGCCTTTGGCAAAGAGGCGGAGCAGGTATTCGTTGAGAATGAAGCCAAGGTCATGATTGTCGATGACGAGCAGGAGATCGCCGAAATTTTCGCAACGACCTTGCGCGAAGATGATTATCAGGTGACAACTTTCGGGAACGGTAAAGTGGCCCTGGAACATTTGAAGCAACATGCCGGGGAATATCACGTGGCCGTGATCGATATGGCGATCCCCGGCTTATTAGGACACCTATTAATTGAAGAACTCCTTAAATTGAATCCGAAAATAGAAATTATTCCCATTTCGGCGCGCTATCCCGACAGCGTCAAAGAGCAGCTCAAGAGCGTCGGATTCGATCCCGAAAAACTGGTTACCAAACCGTTTGATCTGACCGCGTTGATCGATCAAATCCGTGAATATGCCGTGAAGGCGGGCGTATATAAAATCAGTTAAACCTGAATGGCTTTGTGCGTGGCCAGGAAAAGCCGCGTCTGGGTTTTTGAAACATTTCGCAGCGCATACCCCAGATTCCCGTCAAAATAGGCGCTGTCGCCTTTGAGAAGATGATAGGCCTTTTTGCGTTGGCCGGCAAAAATCTGCAATTCTCCTTCTTCGACGTAAAGAGCGATCATGGCCTTGTCCTTTCGTTCCCACGTTTCCCGAACAGCCTG
>JAQTOZ010000020.1 GCA_028713205.1 Candidatus Omnitrophota bacterium | reverse complement strand
GAACCGTCCCATGCGCCGTCGCAAGCGCCAGGGGCTGGAAGCCGCTTTTCAGGATTGTTTTCCGATCGAGAGTTTCGACGGTTCGTGCCGTTTGGAATATGAAGGATACAACCTGGGGAAACCCAAGTATTCCATCGCGGAATGCCATAAACGGGGCATGACCTATGCCGCGCCGCTTAAGGTGAAAATTCGCCTTGTGCGCCAGAGTGTCGTCAAAGAGCAGGAAGTGTATATCGGAGAACTCCCCCTCATGACCGAGACAGGTACCTTCATTATTAATGGGGCGGAGCGAGTGATCGTCAGCCAATTGCATCGCTCACCCGGAGTTTCTTTGGAAGAATCCCTGCATCCGAGCGGCAAGCACATTTACAGCGTCCGTATCATTCCCTATCGCGGAGCCTGGATCGAATTCGAGTCCGACATCAGCGACGTGCTTTATGCCTATATCGATCGCCGCCGCAAGATCCTCGCGACGACCTTGCTCAGGGCGCTGGGCTATTCCACGACCTATGATATTTTGAAAGAGCTTTATTCGGTGGAACATCACAAAAATTTGGACAAAGCGGATCTTAAGAAGCTCGAAGGCCAGTA
Organism: Candidatus Omnitrophota bacterium; assembly: GCA_028713205.1. Taxonomy (GTDB): domain Bacteria; phylum Omnitrophota; class Omnitrophia; order Omnitrophales; family Aquincolibacteriaceae; genus JAQTOZ01. The sequence goes on along the minus strand of JAQTOZ010000020.1, from coordinate 24,363 downwards.
TTTGGCCGATGATGTGCTTCATCCGGAATCGAAAGAGCCGATCGCCTTCGGCGGCGTGAAATTGACCAAAGACCTTCTTAGTGTTATTGAGACGAACAAAATTACGGCCCTGACTACGGTGACACTTGCCGGTGATGATCCCGCGATCGTGAACACGATCGAACGGGATCCTTATCGCAATACGGCGGAAGCACAAATCGCGATTTACCGCCGCATGCGCCCCGGTGATCCGCCGACGGAGGCCAGCGCAAAAGATCTGATCCAGAAATTATTCTTTGATGCCCAGCGCTATGATCTCGGAAAAGTCGGCCGTTTCATGTTGAACCGCAAGCTAAGCCTGGATAGTGATGCGCGGCAGACAACGCTTCGCAAAGAAGACGTGATGAACGTGGTTGCGATGCTTTTGAAGCTGCGGACCTCCGAAGCCGATGTCGACGACATTGACCATTTGGGCAATCGCCGCGTCCGTTCCGTCGGTGAACTTTTGCAGGATCAATTCCGGGTTGGTTTGGCGCGCATGAAACGCTCCTGTCTTGAGAGAATGTCGATTTACGATCTCGATGCCGCAATGCCGCATAATTTAATCAATCCCAAATTGATCTCGGCGGCCGTGAAAGATTTCTTCGGACGCAGCCAGTTATCGCAATTTATGGATCAAACGAATCCATTGTCGGAATTGACGCACAAACGCCGGCTTTCGGCACTCGGACCCGGAGGTTTGTCGCGGGAACGTGCGGGATTTGAAGTGCGCGACGTGCATCCTTCCCACTATGGCCGCATTTGCCCGATTGAAACGCCGGAAGGTCCAAATATCGGTTTGATCGCATCCCTGAGTACTTTTGCGCGTGTTAATCCTATCGGCTTTTTGGAAAGTCCTTACCGCAAGGTGGAAAAAGGCCGTGTCACCGAAAAAATTGAATATCTCACGGCGGATATGGAAGATAAGTATGTGATTGCTCAGGCAAATGCGCCGGTGGACAAAAAGGGGAATTTTATGGCGGATACCATTTCCTGCCGTTCCCGCGGTGATTTTCCAAAAAAGAAACCGGACGAAATTGATTACATGGACGTTTCACCGAGACAGTTGGTGAGTGTGGCCGCCTCTTTGATTCCGTTTTTGGAGCACGACGATGCGAACCGCGCTTTGATGGGTTCGAACATGCAGCGCCAGGCCGTTCCGTTGCTGGTAACGGATGCTCCGCTGGTCGGGACGGGCATGGAATTGCACGTGGCCAGAGACTCCGGATCGACGCTCGTTGCAAAATCACGAGGGACTGTGAAAGCCGTGAGTTCACATGAAATCGAGATTGATGATTTTGTCTATCGTCTCAAGAAATTCGAAAGGTCCAATGCCGGGACTTGTATCAATCAGCGTCCTTTGGTTGAGGTGGGCGACAAGGTGAAGCGCGGACAGGTCATTGCGGATGGTGCCGGGACCGACCGCGGGGAGCTAGCCCTGGGGCATAATGTGTTGGTGGCTTTTATGCCGTGGCGCGGATACAACTTTGAAGATGCTATTATCATCAACGAAAAACTCTGCAAGGAAGACGTTTATACCTCGCTCCATATCGAAGAATTCGAAATCGAAGCGCGTGACACCAAGCTGGGCAACGAAGAAATCACTCGCGATATTCCCAATGTGAGCGAAGAAGCGCTCAAAGACCTTGATGCGGAAGGGGTTGTCCGGGTCGGTGCTGAAGTCAAGCCCGGCGACATTTTGGCCGGAAAGATTTCTCCCAAGTCGGAAACCGAGCTCTCGCCTGAAGAAAAATTGCTTCGTGCGATTTTCGGTGAAAAGGCCGGCGATGTGCGCGATGCGTCGTTGACGGTTCCTCCGGGTGTGGAAGGCATTGTCGTCGACGTGAAGGTGTTTGCCCGTAAAGAATCTGCCGCCAAGACGAAGGAAGAGCGCCGTCAGGAAATGAAAGAGATCAATGAAATCAAAGACCGTTATCAGGACCGCATCGAAACCTTGAAGCGTGAGCGACTCAACAAGATTTCCGGTTTGATCCTCGGCAAGAAGCTGGCGGAAGATCTGCTGGATGATATTTTAGGCGAGGTGTTGATCAAGAGCGGTCATGTGATTCAAAAGCCGGACCTGAAAAAACTCGAAGGATGCGATTGGGAATCCATTCGTTTGGAAGATGAACCCGAACTCGAGGATAGTATTCGCAAGATTGCCCGCGTGTGGGGTGATGAAATTGACGAACTGGTGGGTGAGCGCGCCCGCGAAGTCGAGCGCGTGAAGAAGGGCGATGAGTTGCCTCCGGGCGTGATTAAGAAAGTCGTCGTTTATATTTGTTCCCGCAGAAAAGTTTCCATCGGTGACAAAATGGCCGGCCGTCACGGAAACAAAGGTGTGATTGCCAAGATTCTGCCGGAAGAAGACATGCCGTATCTTCCCGATGGGACGTCCGTGGAAATTATTCTCAATCCTCTGGGTGTGCCGTCGCGAATGAACGTCGGGCAAATTTTGGAAACGCATCTCGGCTGGGCCGCCAAAGCGCTGGGACTTCATGTGGAAACGCCGGTGTTTAGCGGTGCGACCGAAGAAGAAATCAAGGCGCTGCTCAAGGATGCGAGTTTACCGTTGGATGGGAAAACGATTTTGCATGATGGTCGTACCGGCGATCCTTTTGATCAACGTGTGACCGTCGGTTACATCTATATGATGAAACTCGCGCATCTGGCCGATGATAAGATTCACGCGCGCGCTATCGGTCCTTACTCTCTTGTGACCCAACAGCCGTTGGGAGGCAAAGCCCAATTTGGCGGTCAGCGCTTCGGAGAAATGGAAGTCTGGGCACTGGAAGCATATGGTGCCGCTTTTACCTTGCAGGAGCTCCTGACGGTTAAAAGCGATGACGTCGTCGGAAGAACGCGGGTTTATGAAGCCATCGTGAAAGGGGAACCCGCCCTGCATTCCGGCACGCCGGAATCTTTCAACGTTTTGGTCAAAGAGCTGCAATCTCTGGCCCTCGACATTATGCCCGAAAAGAGTGAAAAGGCCGCAGCCAAAGACCGCGGAGTTTTGGGCGGTGACAAAACAAGTTTTGCGGCAGAAGACGAAGAACGCAAAAAGAAGGCTAAGGAGAAACTGAAAATATGATCTACGACATCAATACATTTGATTCGGTTTCGATCAAGATCGCATCTCCCGAAGCGATTTACAAAATGTCGCGCGGAGAAGTGAAAAAGCCGGAGACGATCAATTACCGCACTTTGAAGCCGGAGAAAGACGGCCTTTTCTGCGAACGTATTTTTGGCCCGACGCGCGATTATGAATGCAGCTGCGGCAAATACAAGCGTATCAAGCACAAGGGCATTGTCTGCGACCGTTGCGGTGTCGAAGTGACGCAATCCAAAGTGCGACGCGAGCGAATGGGGCACATCAAACTGGTGACTCCCGTATCGCATATTTGGTTTTTCAAAACCATGCCGTCCCGCATCGGAAACCTTCTTGACCTCAGCGTTCGTTCCCTCGAAAAAGTCCTTTATTACGAAGAATATATTGTGATCGATCCCAAAGAAACCCCGCTCAAGAAGAATCAGCTTTTGACCGAAGAGGAATTCCTCAAGGCCCAGGAGCAATACGGCGCCACCAGTTTTATCGCGAAAATGGGGGCTGAAGCCATCCGGGACCTTTTGGCGGAAATCGAACTCGAGAAATTGACGCACAAGTATCAACGGCAAGTGAAGACCTCGAAGTCCAAGCAGGCGCGTGCCCGCTCGATCAAGATATTGAAGATCGTCGAGGCCTTTCGCAAATCCGGCAATAAGCCGGAGTGGATGATTTTGGATGTCGTCCCTGTGATTCCGCCGGACCTTCGCCCTCTGGTTGCTTTGGACGGCGGACGGTTTGCCACCAGCGACCTCAACGATTTGTACCGGCGAGTTATCAACCGCAATAATCGTTTGAGAAAACTGTTGGATCTCAAGGCTCCGGACGTCATTATTCGTAACGAAAAACGCATGCTTCAGGAAGCGGTCGATGCGCTATTTGATAACGGCCGCCACGGACGTCCGGTTCTTGGATCTGGCAATCGGCCCTTGAAGTCTTTGAGCGATATGTTGAAAGGTAAACAAGGCCGTTTCCGTCAAAACCTTTTAGGGAAGCGCGTGGATTATTCGGGCCGTTCCGTGATTGTGATCGGTCCCGAGCTTAAGATCCATCAATGCGGTCTTCCCAAGAAAATGGCGCTTGAGCTTTTTGAGCCGTTTATCATTCGCAAATTAAAAGAGCGCGGGCACGTGCATACCATCCGTTCGGCCAAGAAAATGGTCGAGCGTGTGCGCCCGGAAGTATGGGACATCCTGGAAGAAGTGATCCGTGAGCACCCCGTGATGTTGAATCGTGCACCGACGTTGCATCGTTTAGGTATTCAGGCGTTTGAACCGGTTCTGATCGAAGGAAAGGCTATCCGGATTCATCCGCTCGTCTGCGCGGCTTTTAACGCTGACTTTGACGGAGACCAAATGGCTGTCCACGTTCCGCTCTCGATGGAAGCTCAGATGGAAGCATGGATTCTCATGCTGGCGGCCAACAATATCTTTTCACCCGCCAACGGTTACCCGATTGCCATTCCTTCGCAGGATATCGTGCTCGGGATTTACTATCTCACGAAGACCATGGAAGGCGGCAGGGGCGAAGGTTACGTGTTTTCAAATTTCAGCGAGGCCCTATTTGCATATCAAGACAAGGAAATCGACAAGCTCGCGAAATGCAAAGTCCGCCTCGATAGCGGTGAAATGGTGGAGACGACCATCGGCCGTATTATTTTGAACCAGGTGTTGCCGAAAGGTTTCCGTTACGTCAACGAAGTGATCAGCAAAAGTAAACTTTCGCAGATCATCGCGCAATGTTACCGGAAATTCGGGCACACGGAAGTCATTCATCTTTTGGATCGACTGAAGGCGTTGGGGTTTGAAGAAGCGACCCGGGCCGGTATTTCGATCGGCATCGACGATATCCAAATTCCGAAAAACAAGGAAGACCTTTTGAATGAAGCCCGCAAGGACGTGGCGGCCATCGAGAGCCAATATAAGAACGGTCTGGTGACCGAAGGGGAATGTTACAACAAGGTTATTGATATTTGGACGCATATCACGGACCGTGTTTCCGACAGCATGTTTGAGCAACTGGATGTTTTTAATCCGATCTTCATGATGGCCGATTCCGGTGCGCGTGGTTCCAAACAGCAAATTCGTCAGCTGGCCGGTATGCGCGGTCTTATGGCGAAACCCTCAGGAGAAATTATCGAAAACCCGATTACCGCCAATTTCCGCGAAGGTCTGACCGTGTTGGAGTATTTTATCTCGACGCACGGCGCCCGCAAGGGGCTTGCCGACACGGCTTTGAAGACAGCCGACTCCGGGTATCTGACACGCCGCTTGGTCGACGTCGCCCAGGATGTTATCGTGAATGAACTGGATTGCGGGACTTTGAACGGTATTTTCATGACCGCGGTGTACGAAGGCGAAGAAGAAATTGTTTCTCTCAAAGACCGTATTCTCGGTCGTGTTGCCCTCGATAACGTGGTGGACGTTGTGACCGACCAATTGATTGTGAAGGCCGGCGAAATTATCGATGAGGTGGCGGCTGAGAAAGTTGAAGAATTCGGAATCGAAAAAATCAGAATCCGCTCCGTTTTGACCTGCGAGGCCAAACGCGGTTGTTGCGCGAAATGTTACGGACGCGATCTTGCCACCGGGCGTTTGGCCGAATTTGGGACAGCGGTCGGTGTGATTGCGGCTCAGTCCATCGGGGAACCGGGAACGCAGCTGACCATGCGTACGTTTCATATCGGTGGAACGGCGTCACGTGTTGTAGAACAATCCTACTTCCGTGCGCGCAATGATGGCCTTTTGCAGTACCACAACCTCAAAACCGTTGTGACGAAATCAGGCGAAATTATCGTGTTGAACCGAAACGGTCAGTTGTCGCTTCATGATGCCTCGGGCCGTGAGCTTGAACGTTACACCATCCCGACCGGTGCCATTATCGCGTTTAAGGAAGGCGCCGCGATTAAGAAGGATGAAATTTTTGTGAAGTGGGATCCTTACACGGTTCCGATTCTGACGGAAGTCTCCGGCAAGGTCCGTTTTGAGGACATCAAACTCGGCGTGACCATGAATGAAGAAATGGACGGGACGACCGGTCTGACCGAGCGCGTGATCATCGAGCACAAGGAAGAGATGCATCCGCAAATTCTTATTTTAGGGGAAAAGGATGAAATTATCGCTTTCTATCCGATTCCGACGGCGGCGCATATCGTTGTGAAAGAAGGTCAGGAAATCACGAGTGGTACGCTGCTGGCAAAGACGCCGCGCAAACTCGCAAAGACGCGTGATATTACCGGCGGATTACCGCGCGTGGCCGAGCTTTTTGAGGCCCGTAAACCGAAAAATCCAGCGATCATTTCCGAAATCGACGGTATCGTTGAAATCGGTGATATCGTGAAAGGGCAGCGCCAGATTATTGTCAAAAGCGCTTCCGGTATGGAAAAGGAATATTTGGTTCCGCACGGAAAACATTTAAACGTTTATAAAGGCGATAAAGTCATCGCCGGTCAGCAATTGGTGGATGGACCGGTGGTGCCTCAGGACATTTTACGTGTTTCCGGAGAGCGAAGCTTGCAGGAATATCTCGTGAACGAGGTCCAGGAGGTTTATCGCTTGCAGGGTGTGAAAATTAACGATAAACATGTCGAAACGATCGTACGCCAGATGCTCCGCAAGGTCCGCATCGAAGAGCCCGGTGACACGGATTTCTTGGTGGGATCCCATGTGGATAAAGGCCGGTTTGCCGAAGAAAATGATAAAATCATTAAGAAAGGCAAAGAACCTGCCAAAGGGACACCGATTCTGCTTGGGATTACGAAGGCTTCCTTGACGACCGATAGTTTTATCTCGGCCGCGAGCTTTCAGGAAACGACACGTGTTCTTACGGAAGCGGCGGCAGCGGGCAAACGGGATGATTTGCGCGGGTTGAAAGAAAATGTGATTATGGGGCACTTGATTCCGGCGGGCACCGGTTTTCTGATGCACCAGCAAATTGAATTGGTGAAGGACGTGACCGATATGCTGCCCGGCGGCGCGCCTAAATCTGAGGAATCCGCAAAGAAAGAGGGGAAAGAATAATGGCGCCGACGATCAGTCAGTTGATTCGATTTGGACGCAGGCGGTTCAGTAATAAGACGAAATCGCCCGCGCTGCAAGGTTCGCCCTTTCGCAAGGGGGTTTGCTTGATTGTGCGAACGCAGACACCGAAAAAGCCAAACTCGGCTTTGCGTAAAATTGCGAGGGTCCGTTTGACGAACGGGCAAGAAATAACGGCCTATATTCCGGGTGTCGGCCATAATTTGCAGGAGCACTCGATTGTACTCGTGCGCGGCGGCCGTGTCAAAGATCTCCCGGGTGTGCGTTATCACATTGTTCGCGGAAAACTTGATACGACTGGCGTGAGTGATCGCCATCGTTCGCGGTCTAAATATGGCGCTAAGACGCCCAAGAAAGTAACCAAGGATTCATAACTATGAGAAGACGCAGAGCACCTAAACGAGAGATTTTGCCGGATCCGAAATTCAATGATTTGCTTGTTTCGAAGCTGATCAATATGGTCATGGAGCGGGGCAAGAAGTCGACAGCGCAGAATATTGTCTATGCCGCCTTTGATATTTTGAAGGAAAAGGTGGGCAAGGAGCCCCTGGGGGTTTACAAACAGGCGTTGGACAATGTCCGCCCGCTTTTGGAAACCAAATCCCGGCGCGTCGGCGGCGCGACATATCAGGTTCCTGTCAGCGTGAGGCCGGACCGCGGCAATACGCTGGCGATGCGTTGGGTCGTCGCTTTTTCATCAGCGCGCAAAGGTCGTCCGATGTACATCAAGCTTGCCGAAGAAATCCTGGATTGCTACAACAAAACCGGGACTTCCATGAAAAAGCGCGAAGATGTCCACAAAATGGCAGAATCCAACCGTGCCTTTGCACATTATCGGTGGTGATGAACATGACTGATGAGAAAAAAATCCATTATCCGCTGGAAAAAATTCGCAATATCGGGATTGCTGCGCACATCGACGCGGGCAAAACCACGACCAGCGAGAGAATCCTTTATTACACCGGCCGTACTTATAAAATCGGCGAAGTGCATGAGGGGACAGCGGTGATGGACTGGATGGAGCAGGAACAAGAGCGCGGCATCACGATTACCTCCGCGGCGACGACCTGCTTTTGGCGTGATTGCCGCATTAATCTTATTGATACTCCCGGACACGTGGATTTTACGATCGAAGTGGAACGCTCGTTGCGCGTGTTGGATGGTTGCGTTGCGGTGTTCGGTGCGGTGGAAGGCGTGGAGCCGCAATCGGAGACGGTTTGGCGTCAAGCCGACCGCTATCATGTGCCTCGTATTGCATTTATTAACAAGATGGACCGGACCGGCGCCGAGTACGAAAAAAATATTCAACAAATGCGCGATCAATTGGGCACGAATGCCGTTCCCTTACAGATCCCGCTGGGGCGCGAGGAACATTTCCGTGGCATCATCGATTTGATTAAGATGAGAGCCTATGTTTTTATGGAAGAGACTTTAGGGGCCAAGTTCGAAGAGACGGATATCCCGGCAGAATATATGGAGCAGGCCAAGAAGGCGCGCGAGTTCATGATTGAAAAGGCCTCCGAGCATGATGACAAGCTGATGGAGAAATTCGTGGAAGGGCAGGAGCCGACCGTCGAAGAAATTATGGCGGGAATCCGCAAAGGAACGATTGCGATCAAGTTGACGCCGGTGCTGGTCGGGTCTGCCCTGAAAAACAAAGGGATTCAGCAGCTATTGGATGCCGTCGTGGATTATCTCCCGTCGCCGAAGGATGTTCCTCCGATCAAAGGGACGGATCCTGTGACCGGGAAAGAGCTCGAGCGTTTCGCCGACGAATCGGCGCCCCTAACGTGTTTTGCATTTAAGATCGCCAGCGATAAATTTGTCGGTTCGCTGACGTTTATCCGAATCTATTCAGGGGTGCTTTCTTCAAGTTCTTATATTTACAACCCCAGGACGCAGCGCAAGGAACGTATCGGCCGCCTGCTTCTCATGCATGCAAACAAGCGGGAAGAAATTGCAGAGGCAGGTGCCGGGAATATTGTAGCGGCCGTCGGTCTCAAGGATGTGCGTACGGGAGATTCCCTTTGCGATGAAGGGCATCCGTCCGTGCTGGAAGCGCTTTTTGTCCCCGAACCCGTGATTTGGATGGCGGTGGAGCCGAAGACCAAGGCCGATCGCGATCGCATGTCGGATTCGTTGCAAAGGCTGGTTCAGGAAGATCCGACGTTCCGCGTCAGGACGGATCAGGAAACGGTACAGACCCTGATCGGCGGGATGGGAGAACTGCATCTGGATATCAAGGTTGATATTTTAAAGCGGGAATACAATGTGCTTTTGAATGTAGGAAAACCGCAGGTGGCTTATAAGGAAACCATTACGATCCATGCCGAAGCCGAAGGAAAATTTATTAAACAAACCGGCGGCCGCGGTCAGTACGGTCATTGCTATCTTAAGCTCGAGCCGCTTCCGCGCGGAACGGGGAATGAGTTCGAAAACGACGTCGTCGGCGGAGCGATTCCGCGCGAGTATATTCCGGCCGTTGAAGCGGGTGTTGAGGATGCTTGCACAAACGGTGTTTTGGCAGGCTATCCTGTGACCGATGTCAAAGCGATTTGTTATGACGGCAGTTTTCATGAAGTCGACTCATCTGAAATTGCATTTAAAATGGCGGGCATCTTGGGTTTCAAGGAAGCATTTAGGAAAGCCAAACCCGCGCTGTTGGAACCGATCATGTTGGTTGAAGTTGTTGTGCCGGAAGAATACATGGGAGACATTATCGGTGATTTGAATTCCCGGCGTTGCGTGATTCAGGAATTGGGTGTGCGAGGCCATTTAAAGGCGATCAAAGGGCTTGTTCCTCTTGCGGAAATGTTCGGTTACGCGACCGCGATCCGTTCGTTGTCTCAGGGACGCGCGACGTATTCGATGGAGCCGCACAGTTATCAGGAAGTGCCGAAGATGATCGCGGAAAAAATCATCAACAGTTAATCGGACTTATTAGGGGCGAAAGACGATGACAACAGTCAAAGAAAAAATCAGGATTAAGTTAAAAGCGTACGATCACAGGATCTTGGATCAGTCGGTTCAGGAAATCGTGAGCACCGCAAAACGCACCGGGGCCAAGATCATCGGTCCGGTTCCGCTTCCGACGCATATTTGGAAGACGACGGTGTTGCGGGGTCCGACGATTGATAAAAAGGCCCGTGATCAATTTGAGGTGCGGACGCACAAGCGTTTGATTGCCTTGGAGGAACCGACGTCCAGGACGGTGGATGCTTTGATGAAATTAGATCTTCCGGCCGGAGTGGATGTGGAAATTAAGCTATGATCGGTTTATTGGGTAAAAAAATAGGCATGACTCAAACGTTTAAAGAGGACGGGCAGCAAGTCCCGCTGACCGTCATCAAGGTCGGGCCCTGTCCGATTCTGGATATTCGCACCAAAGAAAAACACGGTTATACCGCGGTTCGCCTGGCCTTTGATCCCAGGAAAGAAAAGAGTTTCAATCGGCCGCAAGTGGGACAGTTTAAGAAATTGCATCTCCCCACGATGCGGTTTGTCCGGGAGATTCGAACACCGGACACCACCGGCCTCGAAATCGGCGGATCCCTCTTCGTCGACAACTTTGAGGTGGGAGATTATGTGGACATTCAGGGGACTTCGATCGGACACGGGTTTCAAGGCGTGGTCAAACGGCTTCATTATAAAGGTGGTTATAATGCCCATGGGACCAAGATGGGACGGGAACCCGGATCAATCGGCGCGAAAGCAGGCGGAAGAGGTTGCCGTAAAAAGGTCCTCAAAGGGAAAGGACTTCCCGGGCATATGGGCGACGAAACGGTGACGATTCAAAATTTGCAGGTTGCAATCATTGATAAAGACAACCATTTGCTGGCGGTTAAAGGGACGGTGCCCGGTAAAAAAGGCGCTTATTTAGTCATCAAGACCGCGGTCAAACGCGGGAAAACCCGCAAATGGAAGTTGGAAAGCACTCAAGAAAAAGAGGTTTCCAAAAAATCTCCAGAAGGGCCTTCCCAGGAAGCTCCTCAAGATGCTCCGGTTGAAGCAGCCAAGTCTGAGAGTCAGGAAAAGAAATCCTAAACGTTTGAAAAGGAAGAGAGAATATATAAAATGAAGGCTCCCCTTTACTCGAAAGAGGGACATAAAAAAGGCGAAGTGGTGCTGAACCCGGAAATTTACGGAACGCGCGTCAATCAACGGCTTTTGCATCTTGTGCGCACGGCCTATGCTGCGAACTTGCGGAGCGGGACGGCAAATACCAAGATTCGCAAAGAAGTCCAGGGCGGCGGCAAAAAACCGTGGCGTCAAAAGGGTACCGGTCGCGCGCGTGCGGGATCGATTCGTTCACCGATTTGGAAAGGCGGCGGCGTGGTGTTCGGGCCGCATCCGCGGGATTATACCGTGCATATGGGCAAGACGATGCGTTCAAAGGCCATCGTGTCAGCTTTGAGCTTACGGGCCGGCGAAAAGAGCATTGTCGTGATCGAAGATTTGGCGCTCGAAACGCCGAAGACCAAAGAATGGGTCGAGATCATGAAGGCCTTGCCGGTTAAGGATAAAAAAGTTCTTTGTGTGGTGCGCGCGATTGGGACCAATCTCAAACGTGCAAGCCGGAACTATAAGAAGGTGGTGGAGCTGAAATTGGTGAATGAGCTCAACGCCTATCACATTTTGCAGCGTGAAAAACTTCTGATCGAGCAAGAAGCGCTTCCGATTCTCGAGACCCGGCTCTTGGGGGCCGTCAAACCCGCGGATCCGGAAAGCGCAAGCTCATAAGGACTGTTATGCAACTTCATATTTACGATATTATTCAGCAACCGGTAATTACGGAAAAAATCGCAAAGGGACAGGATGTTTCCGGGAAATACGCTTTTCAGGTCCATCCCGATGCGAACAAGAAACAAATTAAGGCGGCCGTTGAGAAAGTCTTTAACGTGCATGTCGTGCGCGTGAATACAATCAATGTGTCCGGGAAATGGCGTCGCGTGCGGTATCAGCCGGGTAAGACGGCGAATTGGAAGAAGGCCATCGTGACGCTGAAGAAAAACGAAAAAATCGATATTACGAAGTAAGAAAAGGGACCATGGGACTGATAAAATTTAAACCAACAACACCTACGCGTCGATTCGGGAGTGTCTCGGATTTTGCCGACATAACCGCCGACCGGCCTTACCGGCCTCTGACCGAAGCCTTGCGTAAACACGGCGGTCGCAATGCGCATGGGCACATGACGATGCGTCGACGGGGGCGGGGGCATAAGCAGCGCTACCGCATCATCGATTTTCGTCGCAACCGTTTCGGCGTACCCGCCAAGGTTTTGACGGTGGAATACGATCCGAATCGCACGGCACGTATCGCCTTGATTGAATACCAGGATGGAATCAAAAGCTATATTTTGTGTCCCGACGGTTTGAAGGTCGGAGAGACGGTCATGAGCGGCGCGGAGGCTGAAGTGAAATTGGGCAATCATTTGCCGCTGAAGAGTATTCCGGAAGGGACGCCGATTCACAACATCGAGCTTCGCCCGGGACTCGGGGCGAAACTCGTGCGTTCCGCAGGCGGTGTGGCGCAGATTTTGTCGAAAGAGAATGATTTTGCCAACGTCAAGTTGCCGTCCGGGGAAGTTCGCATGATCCCCAGCGAATCGTATGCCACGGTGGGGCAGTGTTCGAACATCGACAATGAAAATATCGCGTTGGGGAAGGCCGGGCGTGCCCGATGGATGGGGATTCGGCCGGCATCACGCGGCATTGCAAAAAATCCCGTGGATCATCCGATGGGCGGCGGTGAAGGCAAGTCCAAAGGCGGAAATCATCCGCAAAGTCCGTGGGGGCAGAAATCCAAAGGATTGAAGACACGCAAACGGTATAAATTTTCCAATCGTTTTATCGTAAAGGACAGACGAAAATGAGCCGGTCATCAAAAAAAGGTGTTTATATCGATGAAAAGTTGTTAGCCAAGGCAAAGGTCGCCCGAGATAAAAAAGACCGACGTCCGATCAAGACATGGTCGCGGCGTTCCACCATCGTGCCCGATTTCGTGGGTGTAACTTTTGCGGTCCATAACGGAAAAATATTCAATAATGTGTTTGTGACCGAGAATATGGTGGGGCACAAGCTCGGCGAGTTTTCGCCGACGAGGACTTTCAGAAAGCATTGCGGTCCGAAAGAAGCGGCGGCAGCAGCGGCTGCGGCAGCTCCGGCATCCTAAACGGTATTATAAGGAAATTGAATCATGGCAAAGCAAGAGACTAAGGAAGTTGTGGTAAACGAAAACCGCGTCGCGCGTGCCCTGGCAAAGCATTTGCGGATTTCGCCGCGTAAGTTGCGCCTTGTGATCGACACGGTCCGCTATATGCCGGTCGGCAAGGCATTTGATGCCTTGATGTTTCTCAAGCAGAAAGGCGCAAGGATGACGGAAAAGCTTTTGAAGTCCGCGGTGGCGAACGCAAAAGTGTTGGGGATGGATGAGGGACGGCTTTATGTGGCGGCCATTTTTGCCAACGGTGGCCCGGTTTTTAAACGTTTCATGTCGCGGTCCATGGGGCGGGCCGATCGGATTTTGAAAAGAACATCGCATTTATCAATCGTGCTGAAGGAAGGGCGTAAGAGTTACGCTAAACCGGAAGCACCGGGCGCGAAGCAAGAAAAAGGGAAGATGACGAAGCCGAAGAAAAAGGCTTTGAAAGCCGGCGCTGGGAAATCGTGATTGAAACCGTTATTTTAGGGAGGATACTTTGGGACAAAAAGCGCATCCGTATGGGTTAAGGCTCGGGTATATCAAGCCTTGGAAAGCGAAATGGTTCGCGAGCAAAAATGTCGCGGCGTTGCTTGAGGAAGATCTAAAGATTCGAAAGGGCTTGAAGAAGAAATTGGGCCACGCAGGTATTTCGAATATTGAAATCGAGCGCGCGAGCGGACGCGTTCGGGTACGTATTTTTACCGCCAGACCCGGTGTGATTATCGGAAGACGCGGCCAGGAAATCGATAAAATCAAGGAAGATTTGGCGGCCATTACGGGTCACGAGGTTTTTGTGGATATCAAAGAAGTCAAGAGCCCTCAGACGGACGGACAGCTTGTGTCAGAAAACATTGCCATGCAACTCGTCAAACGCATCAGCTTTCGACGGGCGATGAAAAAGACCATGCAGGCGGCCATGGCCAAAGGAGCGCTGGGGATTAAGGTCATCTGCAAAGGACGCTTGGGAGGCGCCGAGATCGCGCGGCAGGAAGGGTATCATCAAGGGAAGGTCCCGTTGAATACATTCCGTGCCGATATCGATTATGGCTTTTCGGAAGCCTTTACGACTTACGGTACGATCGGTTGCAAGGTTTGGATTTATAAGGGAGATATTCTTGTGAAGAAAGAGGAAGCGGCGCAGCGTCTTGAACGCGAGAGGCGCCAGCAGGAATTGGAAAAATCAATCGTCGAGAGTGAAGCCCATGCGGCACCGGCAGCTGACGGGGACGCGAAAAATGAAACCGGCAGTGATGTGTCACAGCTTCCTCCCATCCCGGCAAGCGGGGAGTCACAAGGAGCGGCAAATCCTCCGGAAAATCCGGCGGATGCGGGTTCCGCGCCAGAGCAAAGATAAGGATGATAAGTTATGCCATTAATGCCAAAAAGAGTTAAGTTTCGAAAGCAGCAGCGGGGCTGGTTGGGCGGCATTGCCACACGCGGCAGTGATCTCATTTACGGGGATTACGGGCTGAAGGCCATTGACCGCGGTTGGCTGACTGCCATCCAGATTGAAGCGGCGCGCGTAGCGCTGACCCGGCATGTCAAACGTGGCGGAAAGCAATGGCTGCGAGTGTTCCCCGATAAGGCTTTCTCGAAAAAGCCGGCCGAAACCCGTATGGGCAAAGGAAAGGGTGGGCCGGAGTATTATGTGGCCGTCGTAAAACCGGGGAAAATTTTGTTTGAGATGGGCGGTATTCCCGAAGAGCTTGCAAAATCAGCTTTGAGGCTGTGCGCCCACAAGATTCCGTTTCGCACGAAGTTTGTCAAGCGGACAGGAGGCGCAACGTAACCATGGTTGAAGCATCCGAACTGCGAAATTTAAGTATCGAGGAGCTCCAGGACAAATTGGGGCAGATGAAAAAAACTTTGATGCAATACCGCTTTCAGGCGAAGATCGGTAAGCTCGAACGCCAAACGGCTATTTCGGAGACCCGGCATGATATCGCCAGGGTCAAGACCGTCATCAATGAAATGCGTCGTTCAAAAAAAGGGGAAGCCGAGGTTAAATCGTGAACGAAGAAAGAAAGGCAACAATCGAAAAGCAGGTCCGCGAAGGGGTTGTCGTCAGCGACAAGATGCAGAAATCCCGCATTGTGGAAGTCACGCGCCTTGTTCAGCATCCGGAGTTTGGAAAAGTGATCCGCCGAAAAATCCGGTATGTCGTGCATGACGAGAAAAATGAATCGAAGATGGGCAACAAAGTCGAAATCATGGAAACCCGCCCGCTTTCGAAGACAAAACGTTGGACCTTGGTGAAGGTTTTATCATGATTCAGATGCGTTCCATACTCGATATTGCCGATAACAGCGGCGCCAAACGAGCTGCCATGATCGGTGTGCTCGGGCGACACGGAAAACGTACGGCCGAGGTGGGAGATATCATCACCGCCTCCATCAAAGAGGCCATCCCGGAGGGTACGGTGAAAAAAGGCGAGGTCGTCAAAGCCGTAATTGTGAGAACAAGTTCGCCGATCCACCGCAGCGACGGTTCGATCGTGAAATTTTCAAGCAATGCGATGGTGATTATCGATAATCAGAAAAATCCGCGCGGGACGCGTATTTTCGGGCCCGTCGCCCGTGAGCTCCGTGATAAGGATTTTGCCAAAATCATTTCGCTCGCGCCGGAGGTTGTGTAATCATGCGTATCCGTAAAAACGATCAAATTGTGGTGACGGCAGGGAAGGATCGCGGCAAAAAAGGCCGGGTCATGCGGATTTATCCGCAGGATAATGCCGTGCTCGTTGAAAAGATGAATTACCGGACGGTCTATTTGCGCCGGACACAGCAAAATCCAAAGGGTGGTATTTCCAAAATGGAAGGCAAGATTCCGATCGGCAATGTTCAGCTGATTTGCCCGCGCTGCTCCGCACCAACCCGCGTCGGTTATGGCATCCTCGCGGATGGGACCAAACAACGTGAATGCAAGAAATGTCATGAGATTATCTGAGGAATGAGATGAAAACACAGGGAGCAACCATACCGAAGCTTTACGATAAATATCGCAAGGAAATTGTTCCTGCGATGATGAAACGCTTTAATTTCAAGAGTGTGATGCAGGTGCCGCACCTTGAAAAAGTGGTCATAAATATGGGCGTCAAAGAAGGCAAGGACGACATTAAAATCTTAGACCAAATTGCGGTCGAACTCGGTCTGATTTCGGGCCAAAAGCCATATGTCGCCAAAGCAAAAAAATCAATTTCGGCTTTTAAATTGCGCGAAGGCAGTCCGATCGGACTTAAAGTGACCTTGCGGCGTGCCCGGATGTACGAATTTCTCGAGCGCCTTTTTAATGTGGCCATGCCGCGCATTCGCGACTTTCGCGGGTACCCCGACACGAGTTTCGACGGGAACGGCAATTATACATTCGGAGTTCAAGAGCAGATTATTTTCCCGGAAGTGGAATTCGATAAAATTAAAAAAACGCAGGGCATGGATATCACATTTGTGACATCCACGTCCAGCGATGAAGAGGCCAAAGAACTTTTGCTTTTGTTGGGCATGCCTTTTAAGAAGAAATGATTTTAAGAAACGGGAGTTGCAATGGCTAAGACGTGTTTGGTTGTCAAGCAAAGAAGAAAACCCAAGTTTGCGGTGAGAGGTTATAACCGCTGCCGGAGTTGCGGCCGCCGCCGGGGATTTATCCGCAAATTCGCGCTCTGCCGTATTTGCTTTCGCGAGCTGGCGAATCAAGGGATTATCCCGGGTGTCATGAAGTCGAGCTGGTAAAGATCCAAAAAAGGACGGAGTCTAAAAATGCCTTGTACTGATTTTATCGCAGATTTTTTAACGGTAGTTCGGAATGCGTCGCGGGCCCACATCGATAAGGTGACGGTGCCGGCTTCCAATACGACCATCCGGCTTGCCGAAATTCTCAAAGAAGAAGGTTTTATCGAGAACGTCAAAGTTTTTACGGAAGGTAAGAAGCGTTTTGTCCGCGTTCATCTGAAGTATTTGACGAAGGGAAAGTCCGCTATTCAGGGGTTGAAGCGGATTTCAAAGCCGGGGCTGCGCGTTTATCGCAGCGTCGAAGGTATTCCGCGCGTTCAAGGTGGTTTGGGCGTGGCCATTATTTCTACTTCAACAGGTATTTTAACGGATCGCCAAGCCCGCGAGAAGAAAATGGGCGGCGAAATCCTTTGTACGGTGTGGTGAGGCATTATGTCACGAATCGGAAAAAAACCAGTTGTCTTGCCCAGTAATGTGAAGGCCTCGTTTGCGGGACAAACAATGACCATCCAGGGACCGAAAGGGAAACTGGAACAGCTCATCCATCCGCGCATGAAGGTCAAAATTGAGAGCGGTCAAATTATCATCGAACGGCCGACCTCCATCAATACCGACCGTGCATTGCATGGATTGATGCGAAGTTTGATTCAAAATATGGTGGTCGGTGTGACGGAAGGTTATAAAAAGGAGTTGGAGATCGAGGGTGTCGGATACAAAGCGGCTGTGAAAGGCCGGGTACTGAATTTGGCGCTGGGTTTTACGCACCCGATTGATTATCACATCCCCGATGGAATCGAAATCCTGTGTCCGAAACCCACGCTGATTACGATTACAGGTATGGACAAGCAAAAGGTCGGGCAGGCGGCTGCGGAGATCCGCAGTTATCATAAGCCGGAACCGTATAAGGGCAAAGGAATTCATTATATCGGCGAATACATTCGCCGCAAGCAAGGAAAGACGGTAGGGTAATTGCCATGAAAGATACAGAACAAGCAAGAATCAGAAGGCACAGGAGAATTCGCAAAAAGATCATCGGGACGGTCGAACGGCCGCGATTGGTCATTCACCGTTCATTGAAGAATCTTTATGCGCAAGCGATTGATGATACGACGTCACGTACCTTGGTATCCTTTTCGACGTTAGATCACGCATTTCAAAGCGCGAAACCCAAAAAAGGAAAAGTCGAAGCCGCAAAAATATTGGGAGCGCTATTTGGGAAAATCTTAAAGGAAAAAGGAATTCAAAAAATCGCCTTCGACCGCGGCGGGTATCTTTATCATGGCCGTGTGAAGGCTTTAGCCGATGCCCTGCGTGAGGCAGGGATCGAATTTTAAATCAGCAGAACGGAAACGGTGTTATGGTCAAAGACGACAAGGTTAAAGAAGGCAAGCCGATTGATAAAATGGATAAATCCGTAAAGGTAATCAACCCCGCGGTGATTGAGGAAGTCGTTGATATCGCGGTCGAGGAAATTGCGCCGGTCAGCACTTATGAAAAAGTGATTCACATCAACCGATGCGCCAAGGTTGTCAAGGGCGGTAAGCGTTTTTCCTTTGGTGCGCTGGTCGTGGTGGGAAACGGGGCAGGCGAGATTGGTTATGCGTTGGGCAAGGCCAATGAAGTTGCGGATGCCATCCGGAAAGCTTTGACCGCAGCGCACAAGACAAAGACAAAAGTGACGCTGCGCGGAACGACGATTCCTCATGAGGTGATTGGACGATACGGAGCGGCGCGGGTGCTTCTGAGACCTGCCGCGCCGGGTACGGGGATTATCGCAGGTGGTGCCGTACGCGCTGTTTGCGAATCGTGCGGGATTAAAGATATTTTGACCAAGAGCCTGGGAAGTGATAATGCCATCAATGTCTTAAAAGCAACGCTCAATGGTTTGCAAAGCCTCGTGGATGTTCGCATCCGGGACGGCGAAGTGGAGAAAAAAGAGGGCGCATGAAAGCAAAAGTTCTTTACGCAAAAAAATTGAGGCGCATCGGCCGCGGGCCGGGGTCTGGGAGCGGTAAAACATCCGGGCGCGGTCAAAAAGGCGCAGGGTCACGGTCCGGCTATAAAACCAGACCGGGTTTTGAAGGCGGGCAAAATCCTTTGTATCGCCGTGTGCCCAAGCGCGGATTTAACAATGCGGAGTATTCCAAGGAATATTCCATTGTGAATCTCGATCGGATTGCCGCGCTGGACGTGCAAGAGGTGACTCCGGAAATTTTACGTGAACGCGGCGTGATCCAAAAAATTTGTGACGGCATTAAAATTTTAGGTGACGGTGAACTGAAGAAGGCCGTGACCGTGAAGGCTCATCGCTTTAGCAAGTCCGCTAAAGCCAAGATTGAAAAAGCCGGCGGTCAGGCCATCCTGATCAAGGAATAAAATGTTTAAAGCTTATTCCAATATCTTTAAAGTCCCGGAATTAAGGGACAAGGTTCTGTTTACCTTATTTATTATCGTCATCTATCGTATCGGGACTTATGTCCCGACACCCGGGATCGACGGAACGGCCTTGGCGCATTTTTTTCAGAGTGTTTCGAGATCAACGGGTGGTACGCTCTTTGGCATCATGGGAATGTTTTCGGGCGGTGCGTTGCAGAAAGCGACGATCTTTGCGCTGGGCATCATGCCGTATATATCGTCCTCGATCATTTTGCAGCTTTTGACGGTGGTTATCCCTCAACTGGAAAAGATGGCCAAAGAAGGGGAAGAGGGCCGAAAAAAAATCATTCAGTACACGCGTTACGGGACCGTGATTTTAGCGCTTATCCAGACATTTTTTATCTCGCTCTGGCTTGAGAATCCCAACGCGTTTCAAGGGACGGTTATTGTGCCGAATCCGGGTTGGGGATTCCGGCTGATGACGATTCTGACGCTGACGACCGGGACGGCCTTTATCATGTGGTTGGGTGAGCAGATTGATCAGTATGGTATCGGAAACGGCATGTCGATCATCATCACGGCCGGTATTATCGAATCGATTCCGACCGCGCTTTTGCAAACATGGGTATTGTTGTCGCCGTTTGATGTGGCCAGGCAACAACTCGCCTGGTGGAAATTCGCTTTGATGGTCGTGCTGTTTGTCGGTACGGTGCTTGGCGTTGTGATGATTATCCAAGGGCAGCGAAAGATACCGGTTCAATATGCCAAGCAAATCCGGGGACATCGCATGTACGGGGGACAGAGCACCTTTCTTCCGCTACGGGTCAATCAGGCGGGCGTTATTCCGATCATTTTTGCGCAGTCCGTGATTCTTTTTCCGGCGACGATTGCGGGATTGTTTCCGAAGGCCGGCGAATTGGTCAGTATGGCCAGGTTTTTGACTCCGGGGCAACTGGGGTATGAAATGATTTACGCGTTGTTGATTTTGTTTTTCACGTTCTTTTACACGGCAATCACGTTTAATCCCGTGGATGTGAGTGATAATTTGCAGAAGTTCGGCGGTTTTGTCCCGGGGATACGACCGGGCAAGAATACGGCGGAATACCTTGATTATATTATGACCCGTATCGCGGCAAGCGGGGCCGTTTTTTTGGCGATCATTGCGTTGTTCCCAAGCGTGATTTCGTCGCCGAGAGTGTTGAACATCCCCTTCTTGATCGCGAGCTTTTTCGGAGGCACGGGCCTTTTGATCATTGTGGGTGTCGTGCTGGACGTGATGAAAGCGATCGAATCGCAACTTTTAATGCGGCATTACGAAGGTTTTGTCAAACGCGGAAAATTGAAGTCGAGGCGGTAAACGATGAATCTTATTTTTTTAGGACCTCCGGGAGCAGGCAAGGGAACGCATGCCAAAGTTTTGAGCGAACAGCTCGGCATGTCGCATTTGGCCACCGGAGATATTTTGCGGAGGAATATCCGCGACAAGACGGAATTGGGACTCAAAGCCAAAGATGTGATCGAGCGTGGCGCGCTTGTATCCGATGATCTCGTGAATGCGATGATGCTCGGTGAGATCGACCGTATCAGCGATAGCCGGGGATTTCTTCTGGATGGATACCCGCGGACGTTAGGGCAGGCAGACGCCCTGGAGAAGTTTTTGGGGGAAAAGAATCGGCGCTTGGATGCCGTGATCGATTTTGATACGTCGGAGAAGATCGTGATCGAACGGTTGTCGGGACGCAGGATTTGTCCCAAGTGCAATGCGAATTATCATGTGCGCAATATCCCGCCGCGGGTCGAAGGGGTATGCGACCATTGCGGAGAAAAGCTGACGCAGCGTAAGGATGATCAACCGGACACGATCCGGCATCGGTTAACGACGTATCATCGTGAGACCGCACCGCTCACGGAGTATTATCAAAAAAAGGGTCTCCTGAATCGTATCCATGGTGATTTGGGTATCAAAGAAATTCAGGCGGAGATGAAAGCGCTCTTTGAAAGGCTAAAATTGGCCGTATGATTTCGCTTAAGTCTAAGCGAGAAATCGAAGTCATGCGGGAAGCGGGTGAGGTGTTGCGAAAGGTTTTTACTGCGATCAAACCGGCGGTAAAAGCGGGCGTGACAACCGAAGAGCTTGATCGCAGAGCCGAAGAGATTATTATCGAATGCGGCTGTGAGCCGGCATTCAAGGGGTATCGGGGTTTCCCGAAGACGGCTTGCATCTCGATGAATGAACAGGTTGTGCATGGAATTCCGGGTGCGCGGCAACTCAAAGAAGGGGACATTGTTAGTTTTGATATCGGGGTCAAGCGTGCCGGCTATTTTGCGGACGCGGCAAGGACCTGGCCGGTGGGGAAAGTTGATCCAGCGAAGCGGGTGTTGATTGAAACAGCCAAGGGATCGTTTGATGCGGCCTTGGCGGCCTATCAGGCCGGTTGGCGGATCGGCGATCTTTCAGCCGTGATTCAAAAATATGTCGAGACCCGCGGGTATCAAGTGATCCGTGACTATGTCGGACACGGGATCGGCCGGATGATGCATGAGGAACCGCAGGTTCCTAATTACGGTCATCCGGGGCGTGGACCCAAAATTGAGCCGGGGTTGGTGCTGGCGATTGAGCCGATGGTGACGGAAGGGCATTACGCCGTCGAAACTTTGGAGGATGGCTGGACGATCGTAACCAAAGATCGTAAATGGGCCAGTCATTATGAGGACACGATTGCTTTTACCGAAAATGGCATTATGAATTTAACCGGTGATTTGGATTCTTAGTTTGAAGTTGCTGGAAACAAAGTAATCAAGGGGCCCATTCTCACATGTCGAAAGAAGATGCGATTGAAGTGGAAGGAAAGGTCATCGAGCCGCTTCCCAATGCGACCTTTCGTGTTGAACTCGACAATGGACATAGAGTCCTGGCACATGTTTCCGGGAAAATGAGAATGAATTATATCCGGATTCTCCCGGGTGACCGGGTGAAAGTGGAATTATCGCCATACGATTTAAGCCGGGGGCGCATTACCTACCGGGTCAAGTAAAAGAGGTCAAACGATGAAGGTTCGTAGTTCTGTTAGAAGAATTTGTGAGCATTGCAGGATTATTCGCCGCAAGCGGATTGTTTACGTTATTTGCAAAAGTAATCCGAAGCATAAGCAGAGGCAAGGGTAAGATCCGGGCGTCAGACAGTTGCCGGTCCCGAAGAGGAGATCGGCGGTGGTTCTGAGGCGCGAAAATCAAATCGAAAAAGGGAGTTTTTATTATGCCGCGTATTATTGGTGTGGATATTCCGAGGGAAAAAAGAATTGAGATAGCGCTGACCTATCTTTTTGGGGTCGGCTTGACTTTGTCGAAGAAGATTTTGGCCGAAACACAAATTAGCCCCGACAAACGCGCCAAGGATTTGACCGAAAAAGAAATTTCGGCCATCACCGGTGTGATTCAGAAAAACTACAAGGTGGAAGGCGATCTCCGCCGTGAGATTCAGCAGAATATCCGCCGTTACATCGATATTCGAAGTTATCGCGGCAGCCGTCATTTGAAAGGGCTTCCGGTGCGGGGGCAGAGGACGCATACGAATTCTCGGACGCGTAAAGGGCCCCGCAAGACCATCGGCGGGCTGAACAAAAAGCCGCCTTCGCCGAAGTAATCTTTGGTTATCAAAATTTAATTGGGAGAAAAGCATGGCTAAAAAGAAGAAAATTAGGCATATCACTAAAGCAGTTGCGCATATCGCCGCGAGTTTTAATAATACGATCGTGACCGTGACGGATTTGGAAGGCAACGCGATTTGTTGGTCCTCAGCAGGTGAGGCCGGTTTTAAGGGGTCAAAAAAATCGACCCCTTTTGCCGCGCAAATTGCCGCAGACAAAGCCGCCAAGAAGGCTCTCGAACAAGGCGTGAAAGAAGTTCTGATTTACGTCAACGGTCCGGGTTCGGGACGCGAGTCTGCCATCCGCGCTTTGCAGGCAGCGGGGCTTCAGATCAGTTCGATTGTGGACGTGACACCCATTCCGCATAACGGGTGCCGACCTCCGAAGAGAAGGAGAGTTTAAAGTCATGGGAAAATATATCGGACCAGCTATACGTCTTTCGCGCCGTGAAGGGGTGAACCTTTATATCAAAGGGAGCCGGCGTTCGGATGATAAAGTTGCCAAACGTCTCGAGCAACCGCCCGGGATGCACGGACACATGCGCAAGAAGCTTTCGGATTATGGATTGCAACTTCGCGAAAAACAGAAGATGAAAAGGATTTACGGGCTTCTTGAACGCCAATTCCGTGTGATGTTTCGGCGCGCTGTCAGGGAAAAAGGAGTCACCGGCGAAAAGTTGATACAGCTTTTGGAACGCCGCTTGGACAATACGGTGTATCGTTTGCTTTTTACGCAGACACGCAGGGAAGCGCGGCAAATGGTCAACCACGGGTTGATTTGTGTCAACGGCCACCCGCTTAATATTCCGTCTTATCTTGTGAAAATCGGGGATGTGATTGAGCCGAAAAAGAAGGAAGCCAATCTCAACCGGGTCAAAGCCAAACTCGAAGCGTCGGAGGATATACCGGTGCCCGAGTGGCTTTTGCTGGATCGTAAAACACTTCAAGGGAAAATAATCCGATATCCCGCCAAGGCGGATGCCGGGTTGCCCGTTGAAGAGTCGTTGATCGTCGAACTTTATTCGAAATAATTTGCCAAATCCGGATCGAAAAATTTTTCGACTTTATCAAGGAGGAACACGATGGGTATTCGATGGAAAACGTTTGAAATGCCGAAAAGGCTTGAGGTAGACAAGGCGACGCTGACGCCCACTTACGGGAAATTTGTCGCGGAGCCGTTTGAACGCGGTTATGGCACGACGGTAGGGAACGCCTTGCGTCGCGTTTTGATCTCGTCGATCGAACGGTCGGCCG
>JAQTOZ010000208.1 GCA_028713205.1 Candidatus Omnitrophota bacterium | reverse complement strand
AGCTGACAGGGTCTTCGGAAGTGTCTTTATGTGGGCTTCGTTGACGGCGCTTTTTGTGGTCTTTCTGGTGCATCTGGTGAGACATTTGTCACAATCGAAGAATAAGTGGGTGAGTGACATCGCCATCGTGGTCATTTCCGTCGTTGTGTCCCTGCTTGTTGCCGAAGGTGTGGTCCGCGGTGTCGGTGTGGAGCCTTGGTTATCTCAAAGTAATCGTATTACGGTGGACCCGGGAGGAAGGCTCGAACAAGTGCATCCTTCTTTGGGATATTCGCTGATTCCGGGAGAGTTTACGGTGATGTTGCCCCGAGGTTATTCTTTCAAAGCCACACACTTAGCGGACGGGGCCCGGATTACGCATCCTTTGGCGACCTACGGGGAATTGCCCAAGAAAAAAGAAATATGGGTTTTCGGCTGTTCGTTTACTTATGGCTGGTCCTTGAACGACGATGAAACTTATCCGTGGCTGTTGCAGGAGCAGTTTCCAGATTATGAAGTCGTCAATTTCGGAAATCTGGGCTACAGCACGTTGCATGCGATGATCGGTTTTGAGGAAGCGCTTAAAAAGCGGGACAAACCGGCTTTGGTGATCTACTCGTATGCGTCGTTCCATGATGAGCGCAATGTGTTTACGAGAAACAGACGCAAGGCGGTCGGTCCCGAGAACAAACTGGGGCCGTTCGGGCAGCCATACGCACGTTTGGAAAACGGGCGGCTCAACTATTACCGGACCGAAGGCGTCGAATATCATCCGTTCCCGCTGCAAGAGCAATCGGCGCTGGTTCATTGGATTGAGCAGAACTATAACGCCTTTGAGGTCGCGAGTTCCAATGCGAGTGCGGTGACCGAAGAAATCTTGACGGATTTCGCGCATGCCGCCCGAAAGAATAACGTTCCGTTCGTCGTTGCCGGGATCGACTCGGAAAGCCGAAAGATGCTTGAGTTCCTGCGCCAAAAAGGTATTCCGACGGTGGATATTTCCGTCGATTTGAGCCAGCAGCAAAAATACCGGAATCTGCCTTATGACAGTCATCCCAATGCGCTGGCCAACCGGATTTATGCCGAAAAACTCGGTGATTATTTGCGGCGGGAAATTTTAAAAACGTCGGAACAAGTTACGGTCCCGGTTCAAGCAAGTTCAAGCGAACGGCAATGATCGCCGAATTGCCGTATCCTGTTTAACTTGAAGAGGTTATATTCCTTGAAACCCGGCCTGGTCCTTGGTACCATTTCCGATTGTACTGGGTCCAGGATGAATGGAAGGCTTGTACGGTTGAACCCGGCACTTTTGGAAATGGTACGGAGAGGTGAATGTTGAGCGAAACCAGCGAAGCGCAAACGCCGAAAACGCATACGTATATCCAGCCCGTGAATTCCATGGATTTGGACGATGCCTGCTCGCTTTTTGCCAATCCCGGCCCGGGTTCAGACCGGGTGGTAACTCTGATCAAACCGCCCATCATTTTTTCCAGGAATACCTACAGTGCTCCGCTGACGATGCCGCTCGGTTTGGCCTATTTGGCAGCGGTGCTCCTGAAAGCCGGCTACAAGGTCAAGATGCTGGATTGTCCCGGTCTGGATGTGGACAATATTCAGCTGACCGCGGACGGGCGTTTCAAAGTCCAGGGGATTGATGAAGACGAGTCCATCGAAAGAATCGATTCGCGGACCGACATCATCGGGATCACGATCATGTTTTCGCAGGAATGGCCGCATTGCCGCGATTATATCAACAAAATCCGCCGTGCTTTTCCGCACGCCAAAATCATCGTGGGCGGCGAGCACCCCACGGCAATGCCGGAATATACTTTGCGGGATTGTTCCGCGATCGATTATTTGGTCACAGGCGAAGGGGAACTGACCCTGTTGGAATTGGTGCATGGCCTGAGGGCGGGTAAGAACACGGACGGCATCAGCGGTATCGCCTACCGGAAGCGGGGGCAATATTGTTATAACAGACTTTCGCCCCGTCTGTCCGATATCAAGAAAATGCCGTGGCCGGCCTGGGACTTGATCGATGTCGAGGTCTATTTCCGTCCTAATTTTACGATGGGGATCGGGCACGGCCGGAATATGGCGATGCTGGCGACACGCGGTTGCCCCTATCAATGTACGTTTTGTTCGAACCCTTCCATGTGGACGACGCGCTACGTGATGCGTCCCGTCAAAGATGTGGTCGATGAAATCGAGTACAACATCGCAAAGTTCGGGGCGAACAACATTGATTTCTATGATTTGACGGCGATTGTCAAACGCGATTGGATACTCGACTTTATCGCGGAACTCCGGCGGCGCAATGTTCGCATCACCTGGCAGCTTCCCTCGGGCACGCGCTGCGAGAGTTTGGACGAAGAGGTCATTCAGGGCCTGGCGCAAACGGGCTGCGAATTCCTGGTTTATGCTCCGGAAAGCGCGTCCGCGCGGACACTCGCGATGATCAAAAAGAAAATCGACCTCAAGAACCTCGAAAAATCGGTGGCCTATGCCATCCGGCACGGCCGTGTGGTGAAAATCAATTTCATCATCGGATTTCCGTTCGAGACCCGGAAAGACATCTTTCAGAGTTTGTTGTTCGCCTGGAAATTGGCCGTCATGCGGGCGGATGATTGCAATATCTCAACCTTCTCTCCGTATCCCGGGTCCGAACTTTTCGATCAAATGAGAGACGAAGGTGTTTTCGGCGAGATCAACGATGCCTATTTTGAAGGTCTCATGACGCAATTCGACTTCACCATCGCCAAAACTTTTTGCCGGCATGTCGGATCTTTGGAAATTATGCTTTACCGTTTGGCCGGGATGAGTTTATTTTATGTTTTGAACTATTTGTGCGCGCCGGGCCGTTTGGTCAGACTCGTCCGGTGTTTGTTTCGCAAAGGGCCGTTTCAGCCGCGGAGCCTGTTTGAACAGCGCGTTTACGATTTTGTCGTGAGGACGAGGCAGGGCGCCGACTCCAGGAAGCAACCGGCGGCGGCGGGCCACGGCACGGTTTGCGGCGTACCGAAATAAGCAACTTTACATTTTCCGGAGGGATCCATATGAAAGCAGTCATCTTAGCGGGCGGAATGGGAACGCGCTTGAGTGAAGAAACCGAAGCGGTGCCGAAACCGATGGTCCTGATCGGCGGGAAGCCGATGCTTTGGCATATCATGAAGATCTTCTCCCATTACGGGATCCAGGATTTCATCATCTGCTGCGGATACCGGGGCTATGTGATCAAAGAATACTTCGCGAATTACTTTTTGCACATGTCGGATGTGACGTTCGACATGGAGAACAATAAAATGGAAGTGCATCAGAAACACGGCGAACCGTGGCGCGTGACGTTGGTCGATACCGGCGAGAAATCGATGACCGGCGGACGTTTGAAACGCGTCGCGGAATATGTCGGTCATAAAACTTTTTGCATGACATACGGCGACGGGCTGTCCGATGTGAATTTACGCAAGCTGCTCCAATTTCACAAAAAAAACAAATGGCTCGCCAGCGTGACGGCCGTGCAGCCTCCCGGCCGTTTTGGTTCTCTGACGGTGAGGGGCAGCAAAGTGGCGCAGTTCGACGAGAAGGCCCCGGGCGACGGGGGATGGATCAACGGCGGTTTTTTTGTCCTCGAACCGGGTGTGATGAAATACATCCGGGATGACACGACGGTTTGGGAAAGGGACAGCATGGTGGGGCTGGTCCGGGACAAGCAGCTCGGAGCGTTTAAACATGACGGTTTTTGGCAGGCCATGGATACGCTCCGGGACAAAGTTTATTTGGAGAAACTCTGGCAATCGGGCCACGCGCCCTGGAAGGTTTGGTAATGGATTCGGAACGGCTCTTTCAAGGATTTTTCCGCGGCAAAAAAGTTTTAGTGACCGGCCATACCGGTTTCAAAGGCTCCTGGCTGACGGCCTGGCTTGTGAAACTCGGCGCCGGGGTGACGGGCTATTCGCTGGAACCGCCGACGGACCCCAGCCTGTTTGAGCAATGCAAATTGGCCAAGCATATTCGGTCGATGACGGGGGATATCCGGGACCTCGAAAAACTGACGAAGGCGGTTGCGACCGCAAAACCCGAAATTGTTTTTCATCTGGCAGCGCAATCTTTGGTGCGCCGTTCGTATCGCGATCCGGTCGAAACGGTGGCGACGAATGTTTTGGGGACCGCGCATGTCCTCGAAGCGATCCGGAGGAAAGGGGCTGCGGTCAAGGTTTGCCAGGTGATCACCTCCGACAAGTGCTACGCCAACCGCGAGACCGGCCATGCGTATACGGAAGAGGACCCGGTGGGCGGTCATGACCCTTACAGTGCGAGCAAAGGTGCTGCGGAACTGGTCGTCGCGTCTTTCCGGAAATCCTTTTTTCCGCCGGAATCGATGGCCCGGCAGGGTGTGTCCCTGAGCTCGGTGCGCGCGGGCAATGTCATCGGCGGCGGCGATTGGAGTGAGGACCGTATTTTTCCCGACTGTGTGCGCGCCTTATCGAAGAAGAAACCGGTCCTCGTGCGGAATCCCGAATCGGTACGGCCGTGGCAATATGTTTTGGATGCCTTGTCGGGATATCTTGCGCTGGCCGCACGGCAGGCGGACGGCGAGGCGATTTATGCGTCCGCGTGGAATTTCGGTCCCGAGGCTGCTTCGGAGTTGAAGGTGGCGGATTTCACGGACAAAGTCATACGCTATTGGGGGAGCGGCTCGTGGGTCCCGGGCAAACCGAAGGCCTCCGCCGCGGATGAGAAATTGCACGAGGCCAAACTTTTAAAATTGGATTGTTCCAAGGCCCATCAGCTTTTGACCTGGCACCCGGTTTATACGGTTGATGAAGCCATCGAGCAGACGGTGCTTTGGTACCGCAGTTTGAGCAAGAGCAAACGTTTTAATGCCTACGATTTTACGCTGAATCAAATCGATCATTATGTGAGCAAAGCAAAAGGGCGCGGTCTTTTATGGACGATGCAGCAGCCAAAACCTCCCAGGTGAAAACCGAAGAGTTGCGGCAGAAAATATTGGAGCTTGTCAGAGAGTATGCTTGTGTGGCCCATACGCCCGGGACTTTCGAGCCGGGGACGAGCCGGGTCCCGGTGGCCGGCCGGGTTTACGGCGCGCGCGAACTCGAGCTTCTGACCGAAGCGGGACTCGAATTTTGGCTGACGGCCGGACATTTCAACCGGGAATTTGAACAGAAACTGGCGGACTTTCTCAAAGTCAAATATGTGTCGACCACCAATTCCGGTTCCTCCGCGAATTTGCTCGCCGTGGCCGCGTTGACTTCGCCGAAACTCGGGAAGCGGGCGCTGAAGCCCGGCGACGAAGTGATTACCGCGGCAGCCTGTTTTCCGACGACGGTCAATCCGTTGCTTCTGTACGGTCTTGTGCCTGTTTTTGTGGACGTCCACGTCCCGACCTACAATGTCCCGGCCCAGCTTGTGGAAGCGGCGATCACCCCGAAGACCCGTGCGATTTTTCTGGCGCATATGCTGGGCAACCCTTTCGAAGCGGACAAGATCGCCAAACTCGCCAAGCGGCACGATCTTTGGCTTATCGAAGACTGCTGCGATGCCTTGGGCAGTACCTATGGCGATAAGATGGCGGGGACTTTCGGGCATATCGGGACGGCGAGTTTTTATCCCGCGCATCATATTACCATGGGGGAAGGCGGCGCGCTTTTTACCAAAGACGCCGAACTCAAACGCCTGATTGATTCCTTCCGCGACTGGGGGCGGGACTGTTATTGCGAACCGGGTCAGGACAACACGTGCGGCAAAAGGTTCAGCTGGAAA
>JAQTOZ010000019.1 GCA_028713205.1 Candidatus Omnitrophota bacterium | reverse complement strand
ACACCTGTCGTTGTTTTTCAATACCATAAATTAAAGCTGTTTGATCTTAAACAATCCTTGTCGATACAATCACTTACGGGCCTGCCATGTGTTTAATGCAACGCTAGTGGCCTGCCGGCAGGCAGGCTTGGGGACGCAATCATGTCTATCTCTGGCAAACAGGGATAAAAAAAAGCCTCAAATCCGAACACGGTTTGAGGCTTTTTTTATGTCGCGACACGTTCGCGACTTACGCGATCGTCCGGCCTGTCATTCCCGAACGTTTTAGCCGGGAATCCATAATTCTAGAAACCACTCTCTTGGCGATTGGCGCGTTTTCGTGAAAACGGCCGATCTATCTCTGAAGTCGGAATTATTTTCGCAAACCGGTTTTGATCCCTTATAGGGATGCCATAAAAATGCCCGGTTTGAACCGGGCGTTTTTTTTGTTAGGGACGACACATCATGGGAAGTCCTGCGGCATAGGCCGCAGGGCAAATTCCGTTGGGAACGGACAATTTCTTTTTATTTTGAATTGACCCTGGTACTTTTGGAAGCGATGCCGTTGTGTTTATTTAGGCGGCCTGCTGGGGGATAAAAAATAATCGGGACGTGGGCAATTAGATTCTTGGGGCAGATAAAGTTCGCAATGAAAGGGTTGCCGGCTATAAATTGAGAAGGAATGCAAATAATGTCCTAGTGTTTCCTGGGCTGTCCTATTGACAGGGCCGAGCACTGATTCCTATAATTACCACTGTTCTATCCTATGAATCTTTCGTTGAGCTATCTATTTCAGAGATAGAGGATTTTTCAGTGAAAAAACTGCCAGTATTGACGATTGTCTGTCACCTTTTACTTCTTTTTTCCCTGTGCGCGCCTGTTGCGTTGGCCGGTTTTGCCGCCGGGACCGAACCCACTCTTGAGCCCGACACCTCGGAGCCCATGCTGAGCGAAACCGGCGAGTTTTTTAACGGTATCGGCTACACCTATCCCATGATGCCGGATGAATTCTATGTCGGCTTGGCGGAACAGATCGAAGCTGTCGAGGCCCAGGGGGCCGCAGCTTTTACTGCCGGAAACACGATCGCGCTGATTTCCAATTATTCCCCCTCGTTGAGCGAATACACCGGCGAACACCAGCTTCTTTTAAGCAATCTGACCCACAATTTCGCCACGGAGGCGGAAACCGTCGGACTCGCGCACACGGACTCCATGGCTCAGGCCTACGAAGATATAAACACGAGCACGGATACCTTTTTTGACCCTTCAAGCGGCTTTCCCGCTGCCCATTCAACCGAGGCTGCCGCCGCGAGAAACCTTATCTTGACCTACACCGATGAAACCGAGACTACGTTTGACGCCCAAATCGCTGTCCAACACGCCGCTGTCCAGACAGCCAAAACAGAGTTGGACACCGCGCTCGCCGGCTATGCCGCCCTTAACCCCGCCGACCTCACGCCCGCCAATCAGGCGGCAGTGGCGTCCGCCCGGGCCGCCGTCGAACTGGCCACCGACAATTATACCCAGGCCTATAGCGCGGAACTCGCCTACCGCACGGAGCAATCCGAACTCTCGGCGCGCAGTTACCGGGAAAGCACGGAAAATTCATTCACCGGCTACTCGTCCGAAATTCAGAACAGCGTCGACAATACACCGTCGAGCGGCATGTTGATCAACGAAGTGATCGGCGGACTGGCCACAACCACCGCCGGCCACCCCTATTTTGACCCCGACAACCCCTTGGATGACATCGAGGCCTACAGCCGGACGCCCGGCGAGCGCAATGTGGCCGCATACGACGTGGCCCGCCGCGTTTACGATGATCTCGAAACCGGACTGCAGACCTTGCGCCAGGAAGTCGGGGACACGGCCCAGGAAATCGCCCAAGGCCGGTCCCAATATCGTCTTTTTGATAGTTCGCTCGACACCATGGATTTTGACGATGCCGCCCGCCGCACAAACGAGGATTTCGTCGACACCGCCACGCAACGCGGCCAGCTTTTCAGCCAGGACATGCGCGGGCTTGCCGACCAGTACGGCAACGGCACCATCGTGGGTGGCACCAATTTTCTGAACCAAGCCGACGACCTCAGAACCACTTTTCATCTGGACCAAACCACAGCCTTGGGCCGTGCGCAAACCACATTTCTCGACCATGTGGACGTGTACAAAGATGTGACAGCCGGCAAAGCGGATGATTTTAAAACCGATTTGGCAGACCTTGCCACCGACGCCCTCGGCCGAGCGCCGGAGTTGCGAAGCTTCATCACCGAGCGTATGCAGGAATACCTCGATGATACCCACGAAAACGTGGTGGACCTGGTTGACGACGTGGTCTACGAATCCCTGGTCGATCTCGAGGTCAAGATCGTCTCTGGCGAGGTCTCGTCATTTGATTTCTCGTCGCTCAACAGCCCGAACCTCGAAAATGGCGAATTCAAGCACTTCTTCTTCGACCCCGCCGTGGCCGTGGGGTACCAGTTCGACATTCTCTTCGGCCCCAACTTCCGTTCTGTCTCATTTCAGCCTGTCAGCGGCGACGACCTTTTCGACCTGTACCTCTTCAGCAATAATGCCTGGATTTTTGACCGGAACCTTACGGCAGGCACCGATGCCAACGGAGACCTCTTCGAACACATCCTGAACCTTTCGTCTCCGGATCTCGGCGTGTCACAATTCAGGATACTCGGCATTGCGCCCGAGGCCATGCTCGATCCCGGCGACCCCTTTGCTTTCGCCGCCGGACTTTCTTTCACCGGCAATTTGGTTAACGCTCAGATTCGCATGACCCCGCTCACGCAAAACTACACCCCGGCTGGCGCCACCGTCGTCCCCGAGCCCACGACCTTGCTACTCCTCGGCACGGGCCTCCTGGGCCTTCTCATCCGCAAGCGGTAAACCGCCTGCTGCTTGCATCTGCGCGAAATCAGTGGCCACTTCTCCGGTACCCGGCTGTACCTTGGCGCCGGCCAATACTGTAAACTAAATACACCGGGGCATTCAGCATGGCAAAAGCCAAATTTTGCCGCCCGTGCGGATTGGAGCGTAAGACGAAGAGCTTAGGATTTTTCTGCTTGTCCATCCCGATCATCCGGACATTTTGCAGCTCATTCTTCAAACATAAGTTAAGAAAAATCAATGCTGAAAAGCTGGGCAAAATGGACAGTTTTTCCGATGAAAAACTACTGCATCGTCACGATTTAAGGATAATCGTGTACGATGCTGCAAATTTTCCCTTTAATGACCTGATTCGCAGCGCTTAAAGTTGGTTAAACCAACCCTCTCGGTTTTGCCGCATTGGATCTATTTTCGATAAGGAATCAATGATAATATCGCGCAACCTTTCCGAGAGGATTTCCGGTTATATGCCTGCTGGGGACGCCATCTCCGATTTCTTGCCCCTGGCCGTTCTGGATAACAAGGTTTTACGACATAACCGTTCGACCCTTTATGAATGGGTCTCAACCATGCAGGGCCTTATCCACGGCTTGAAAAAATTCGGGTGGCGCTAGATTGTTTGGGATACGATTCCAGACATAAAGATAACAGAAAATGACAAGGACGGGCACCAACCAGCGGACGGCTTTATTCGATAAAAGCGAGTCAAAAGCAACTAAAAAAGTAAACGGCATCAGGGGAAGAAAATAACGGGATATGTGATAATGCGCATGAAAGATTTCGAACAGATAGAAGACACTGCAGAAAATAAATAAGGCTGTATTTCGCTTGATAAAATAAAGCGTCCCCAGGGCGTTGATCAAATAAAAGTAAATGACATACTCAACGACGGTTTGAGAATCGCTTAAGCGACGAAGGAACGGAGTGAATGGAATGGGGCTCATATGACTTAGTTTTTCGGGATGGCCATGCAAGACAGCAAAGAAATCACCGAAGGACAAATAGTAAAAACCAAAAAGAAGAGGCAAGGCAAGTCCCGCAATTAAAATCTTCGTCAGATCGCCCCAATTCCGTTCTCTCAAATAAAGAACAGCAAAAATGGGGACGAGGAGGATGCCTGTAATTCTTGTCCACGATGCAAGTGCAATGAAAAGCACGATGAGCCACGGCTGCTTGCCCTTGTAAGCCAACAAAGAAGCGAAACAGAAAACAAGGAAAAGCGGCTCCGAGGCACCTACGGAATGATAGACGAGCCAAGTGGGCGGAAGAAAGCAAAAAAGGAATGCCGTCCATCCCGGAGAGTGGACGAGTGAGTATACCTGCAAAATTCGCAGAAAAAGAAGAGCGGCTACGATAGAAGTCAAAGTCCCTGCGATCAACATAGCTAAAAAATAATTTCCTCCCGCGAAGACGGCCACCAACCGGATGAGCAAGGAAACCATGGGCAGATGAGACGCGTAATAGGTCGACGGCAGATTGAAAATCCGCATGGGATTATCATCCGGCACCTGATAAAGGAACTTAGCGGTATAAGCGTAATGCGGGCCATCCCAAAATCGATAGATCATATCCAGCCGATTCCAAAATGGAAGATAGACCATGAGTGTCGACCCTAGCATGGTCAAAGCGATGATGGAATAAAGTATTTTTTGTGATTTTAAATTGAGGCCCATGGTGTACTTTATCGGGGGCAGAAAGGATTTCCTTTATCTTGAAATTGGATAACGGGCCCGGAAGTCGAGACGCCCCTCGAACGGTTCCAAACATCTTTAAACACTTCCATTTTTCGGAACCATGGGTATAATTGTTTCCAATTCAAAATACTTGGGGGCGCCAAAGTTGAATGGATGATCGAGGTCCGGTTGGTTCGGAGGTATCGATATGGATTTAGCTCAAAAATATGCGATCAATGAGGAACAAATCACTTATCGGGTCATTGACGGCGAGGCCATTGTCCTGAATTTGGAAGATGCCTATTACTACGGTTTGAATACCGTCGCGACCGAGATTTTGGAATTGATCGATCGGAAAAAGAATTTATGCGAAATCTTGAAGACCCTTCAAAAAGAATATTCCGATATCCCTGTGAAACAGTTAAAGAGCGATCTCTTGTCACTCATTAAAACTTTCAAAAAAGAGAAGCTGATTATTCCGGTCTAGCCCCAAACGTTTTCTCCAAAAAACCGCTCGATTTCAATCGCCGGAGGCCTTTTCTGTAAAAATTAGGGCGCAAACTGCGTGACGAAAAATGATAACCGGTTGTTCCTACGGTCAAACGCTGCCTCGAAATTCGGTAAGACGGCCCCAGACGTTTAAATGCCTTTCGGTATTTTGAAATCAGCAGTGCCCATGCGGTTTGTTCAACCCAATAGGTAGGATATCTGTGTCGATGGGCTTCTTTCTGATAAGATTCGATAAGATCTAAATTGTAATACTTTTTTCCGGGGAAATAGATCAAACCGCAATTGACGCGGCTTCTCATCCTGACTTTAAACAACGCATTCAAATGATTTTTGGAGAAAGAATAGCAATCTTGGCTGTCGCTTAAAAAGACACCGTGGCGATTCATCACGGCGCGAATAATCTCAGCGGGTTTTCTGAAAAACAGGATGTCTGAATCCAGGATTAAAATATTTCCAGTTTCGGAAAAGTAGGGAAAGTCGAACAGCTTGATCGAGTATGGAGTAAAATAATCGAACCTGAATTTTGAGCAAAACATGTAACTCTTTAAATGTCTTCTGAGGGCATCGTCCGCTTCTTTTCGCGTAATTATCCGACAATGGGCAAAGTGCTTCTTAAATGCCTCGTGATGGCTTGGTTTCAAAGTGCCATCGCTGTGGATGATCAGGTTGGGCCTTAATCCGCTGAAATGGTAAAAGGTTTTTAGACACCACAGACAATCCAAAAAGTCCGCTTGACAGGTCAATATATGGATTTCAAAAGGGCTTTTGGGATGACCCCGGATAGGTTCCGACCGCAGGATTTTATTTCTAAAAATTTCCTTGTAATATAAGGTGTCGTGTTCGAGATATGGGTTTGTCATCAAATTCGGAAAACAAGCGAATTGAACAGCGGCATCGATAACCTTTGCCCGGTTGCGTTGTTCCGAGCGATGTAAAATGTATACTTGGCCATCTCCATTGTTTTTGAGTGCCGGTAAGCATGTTAAGCGGTATGAGATGGTTTGTCTATAACATATTAGGACGGCATATGGCCGCAGCAGATCCGTTTATGGGTTTATAGCTTGCAAAAGAAAAGATGGCAGATTTGTTATTTCTACAATAATATTGTGATCGTCCGGGCAGGGATGGATCGTTGAGGCCGGTTTTATGACGGGAATTAAACTTTTTTACGAGGGATGTCCTTTATGATGGAAATAACTTTGGGAATTCATCAGCAAAAAAGCGTGGAGTCTGACGTCTGGATTTCCTATTGTGAACGGTATGGCATTCGGTATCATCTCGTCGATTGTTTCGAACGGAACATCATCAAAAACTTGAAAAATTTGGGTGTCCGGGGATTGTTATGGCACTGGCCTTATTATGATACGAAGACCGTAAGATTTGCCAAATCGATTATCAAGGCGGCCGAATTTATGGGGGTAAAGGTATTTCCGAGCATTCCCACCTGTTGGCACCATAATGACAAAATTAGCCAAAAGTATTTGCTCGAATCTTTAGATGCGCCCGTGATTCCGACTTACGTCTTTTATGATTGCCAAGAGGCTTTGGCGTGGATCAGAAAGGCAAGCTTCCCTAAGGTTTTAAAGCTGAGAGAGGGCTCTGGCGGGCAACATGTGTGGCTATTGAAAACGAGAGACGAAGCCCGCATCATGTGCCAAAAAGCTTTTGGCACTGGGTTCTATGCCCTTGAAGGTGGTTGTCGTAAAATGATTAAAAAAACGCGCCCAGCCAAAGTTGTTGTTGATATGTGCAGGACAGTCTATCAAACGTTGAAGACATTTTACATTTCGGACAATGGAATTGACGGATTCCCGATGAGAGCCGATTATCTGTATCTGCAAGATTATTTGCAGGGCAATGAAGGTGATACCAGGATTTCTGTCATTGGCAATCGCGCATTTGGATTTCGTCGTTTGGGTAGCTCCGAAAATTTCCGTGCAGGGGGTAAAAAAGTTGTCTATGACCCCTCTCTGATTGATCGCGAATGTATCAAGATTGCTTTGGCGATCTCCCGAAAAGGGAAATTTCAGAGCATGGCTTATGACTTTCTGTTTGATCAAGAACAAGGCCGTCCGTTGATTTGTGAAATCAGCTGTGTCTTTGGGCGGGAGGCTGCGCAGCGATGTCCGGGGTATTGGGATTCCGATTTGAACTGGATTGATGGTCCTTTGTGCTGCGAGGAAGCCATCATCAGCGATTTTTTAGAGACCTTGGGGATGCCATGAATCATTCTGAAGATGAAAACGGCAGGGGCATGGATCCGAAGAAACTGGAGGCCTTGGCGGATTTGTATCTGGAAAAGTTAAGCCGGGGATGTGATGTTTATTTCAGCGTCTTAAGCGGGGGCATGCGGCCTTTGATTACACCCTATGACAAAATACGTGTCCGCAAAGTCTCCTCCGATCAGATCGTGGCCGGTGATATTGTGGTTTTCAAAAGAACGGATGGCCAATTTACGGTCCACCGCATCTTGTCCAAACGGAATGAAAACGGGCGCGTGATTTATACCGCCAAAGCGGATGCCCGTCAAAATATCGATCCCCCGATCGAAGAAGAACAGATTATCGGGAAGGTCATTGCCGTCAAGAAAAGGGGGATCGTCCTGAGGTTGGATAACAGGTTGGGTTTGGTGCTTATTCGTGTCTTTTATTTTTACGCGAGTTTTGATTTTGCTCTTCACTGTTTTTTAAGTCGACATCCCCGGATACGCAAGGTCCTCAGAAAGGCCAAGTCCGTTTGGGTAAGAAACGGTGCGATGCAGTCTTCCCCGGGGGGCAATCCGGGAGGGCGAAACTTTCCGGAGAATTTTCGATGAACTTCAGAAACAAACCAACCTTAAGCCTTTGCATGATCGTCAAAAATGAGGAGAAGCTTCTCGGGCGCTGTCTTGACAGCGTATGCCCCGCCGTTGATGAGATCGTTATCGTGGATACCGGTTCCCGGGATCGTACGCTCAAGATCGCCAGGCGATATGGCGCGAAGATTTATCCTTTCCGAATGGGAGATAATTTCCTGAGGGCAAGAAATGAATATCTCAGGAGGGCTTCCTGTGATTGGATTTTGACGCTGGATGCGGACGAAGTCATTGCCCGTAAAGATTTGAATGGCCTCCGGAAATTATAAAGCAATCCAAAAGTGTCGGGCTATGTTTTGCCGGTCAGGAATTATCTTCAAGCAAGCAATCTGCTGCGAAGATGGCACCCCTCCACGGGAGAATATCCCCGTGAGGAAATCGGTCCGGGCTGGTTCCATTCGGAAAGCCTCAGGCTTTTCAGAAACCAGCGCAACTTCGCCTACCAGGGGTGTTTGCTGCAGCCGGATATTCGGGATTCCATTCTTGAGGCCGGCGGAAGAATCGAAAAGTGTTCCGTCACCATACACCATCACTCATATTTGAAGTATCATAATTTCAGTGACATCAAAAGAAAACAACTGAGGTATTTGAGAATAGGTCTAAAAAGTTTAAAGGCGTATCCGCGAAATTCTGCGCTCCTTTTTCATCTCGGCAACATCTTATTTCTCTATCGTCGGGACGCCCGGCAAGCGATTCCATATGTTCAAAAGGCGATTCGGATAAATCCCAAGTATGTTCGCAGCTACTGGTTGCTGTCGTTCATTTATCAACGGCAAAAAAAGTATTGTGAAGCCCAAAAGGTGCTTAACAAAGCCCTCAGGGCGGATCCTAAAGAGAAGGATCTGACCTTTTATTTCTTGGGGGACTTGTATCTTAGGATGCTGGATTTGTCCAAAGCGAGTACTTTTTTGAAAAAATCGGTTATACTTAATCCAGGGAACCCAACGGCTCATAACGCATTAGGTGTGGTTTATGAAATGCGGGGTGACAACCGGGGTGCTCTGAGCGAATATCGGGAATCATTCAGACTCAATAAAAAAAATACTTATGCTGATGAGAACATCAGACGTATTTATAATGCTTTGAGAAGGCATAAAAGCGATTGACAAATAGGTTTTATTTGTTTAAATAACGCATCTCTCAAAATCAGAGAAAAGGGGTGAATGATTATGTCGATGAATAAAGGCCACCACGATAGTGATAAAAAGCTGGGAGGGAAGGTCTCTAAAAAAAAGTATGAAAAACCAGGACTGACGAAAAAGTCACGCGTTCCCAATGCTCCAGCGGCATGGGGAAGTTATCAACCCTGATCTTGAAATCGTTTTTGGCCGGTTTTTGACATTGATTTATTTTGTCTTAATCATGTCGAGCAAATTGCATAAAGAGATATCGGCAAGCTGTTTAAGCAGGGAATGATAGTGTTTGATTTTTGTGGCGCAATAGGATTGCTCCGTGATATTTCCCAGGAAGAGACAGCGTGAGCAGTGATCGCGTGCGACACAGCGTAAGCATCCTCTTGATTTAAAAGTTTTCTCCGTTAAATTTTTAAAACGTCCTCGTATCACTTCAAGTGTTTCTGCGGTATTCCCAATGGGCTTGGCGTTAAAGCACGGCAATATTTGGCCGTTGCGATTGATGATGAGCCGTTTACAGTCTAACGCTGGGCAATGGGTGTCCCATCGGCAGCAGTCGGTTACGATATCGCATGACAAAGAGTTCTTGCGATTGAAAAAAAGTGGCTTTGTTTTGCCAGCAAGCTCTGTTTTCATTGCTAGATCCGGAATGTTTTGAGAATAAGCCAAATCCAAACGAATGGTTTTGCGAATAGCCGTGCCCTTTGATTTAAAACCGACGGGTGTGCTTTTCGCACGCCGAGAGATATGCGAAACATAGTTCCTTAAAGAAATGACTGCGCGTGATCGACTCCGGTGATCGTTGTCTGTAAACCGTGAAAAACGTGAAGCCCCTTCGAGAACGATAATCCTTGTTTGCAAGGCAACATGGCGGCTTAACCATGCTGGGGCAGTCTTCTCATCCTCTAAAATTATATCCTGGGGGGCTGTGCAACGTTCGAATTCGTTCGGGTAAAGACCGATCAGAGCACGAGTCATCAAAAAGGTATATATTTTGTTTTCGTAATTACTTTTTTTGAGCTGAAAAGAACATTTTAATTGAGGAAGCCGGGTCAAATCATAGCGGTAGGCAGCGGGAAAGCTAAGCCTGTTTCGGCGGCACAGATGGGATTTGGTCTTTCGATACTCCTCGTACAGTTTCGTGCCAGGGTAAACGATCAAATGATAATGTCGATAGTCATGAGGCGCTATTCTACGGATAAAATTTAGATTCTTCAGACCGTCGCGAAAGGTTTCTCCCGGAAGGCCGAAGATGGCCCCCAACGTGATTCGGATGCCGATTGTTTTTGCGAGCTTCACATTTTCTCTGATTTTGCGCAGATAGGTTTTTTCCGCAGCAAAATCATTGTCCGGGGTGATGCCTGTGCGGACTCGATGGATGTTATAGAGAAGACGCGGACTTGCGCTCTCCATTCCGAAATTAATTTCACGGACACCCGCGTGATACAATAATTCCAATAACTCTTTGTCCACCAAATCGGGGCGTGTGCGTAACCAGAGAGTCAAATTGAGTTTTGCTTTAATCAAGCGCCGGCATATTTCCGTCGCTCTTTTCCTGTTCAATGTGAAAGTGTCATCGTGGATTGCGATGGGGTGCGGATTGCCCCTCAACCCTTTTTTGATGATTGCTAATTCCGATACGATTCTATCTGCGGAGTGATATCGAACTGTGTGTTTCGAGATGGCGGATGAATTACAGTAGGTGCAGCGATAGGTGCAACCCCGGCTCGTGACGACGGGAATATCGATTTGTTGGGTGACCATATCGAAAGGTTTTAGAACCCCCGATAGGTAGGGGGATGGGAGGGTATCGAGTGTGCCTATCCCATTGGCCCTGTCCTGGAAGAAAGGTCTGTCGGGATTGCGGATCAGTCGGGTTCCCATACGAAGCGTTGTGCCCAATATATCCCGGCAATTTTCCCCGGAGCGAATTCGGCCGAGAATTTCACAGGTTGTCAATTCACCCTCTCCGCGTACGCAGATATCCAGATCCGGGCAATCTTTCAAGATGGTTGCGTCAGAAAATGTCGCGGTCGGACCACCGGCCAGGATTATAACCTTTGGCATGAGTTCCTTGATTTTGTGGGCCATTCTTTTGACCAAAAAGTAGTTGGTGTCGTAACAAGTAAAGCCTATCGCTTGAGGCTTCTTGTTGATGAGGGGATCCAATACATCGGCCAGGCGCATGAAGCTTCGGTTGATGAGCTGCTCCGAATGGATATGGTGCTGCTTTAGGCAGGCGATGATGTAGCTGGCACCTAATTGATAATCCAAGTTGCCATTTTCATGATTCGGAAACAAAAAAATAAGCTCAGGCTGTTTGCCCATAGTGTGTTTTGGCTGACCGTGTGCCGATTGCCATGGATGTGACGGCATTGTAGCAAAATCCATCCGTTCTGGCACTAATTCTGTATTGCATCGACAATTCAAATGCACTTATAATGAAATTCAAAGCAATCGTCTCCAAAGGGAAACACGGCCAT
This sequence comes from Candidatus Omnitrophota bacterium, assembly GCA_028713205.1. Classification (GTDB taxonomy): domain Bacteria; phylum Omnitrophota; class Omnitrophia; order Omnitrophales; family Aquincolibacteriaceae; genus JAQTOZ01. The sequence goes on along the minus strand of JAQTOZ010000019.1, from coordinate 13,511 downwards.
ATGATTGATATCATCATTGTGACTTATAATGCCAAAAATCATTTGAAGCGGTGCGTGGCTTCGATCAAACGGTATACGCGAAATTACCGGATGACGATCGTCGACAACCACAGTTGTGACGGTACCGCGGAGTATCTGGGATCCCTTCGGGATGTGCGGCTCATCCGTAACGGAAAAAATGTTGGTTTCAGCAAAGCCGCGAATATTGCGTTACAGCGCACCTCGGGTGACTATGTCGTTTTTGTGGACGATGATGCGCGGGTGGTTACCCGCAATTGGCTGCCCCATCTTTATCGGCAAATCAAGGGCAATCCCCGGATCGGGATTGTCGGTTGTAAAGTGATTTTGCCGAATCAAAGAATCTTGTGTTCGGATTATTTCTTTTATCCCGCCAAAGATATTCGGATCGGCGAAATCGATCAGGGGCAGAAAAATTATGTCCGGGAATGCGATGCCCTTGCGGGGACCTGCTGGCTGATGCGCAGGCAGGTCTTTGATCAGATCGGCGGATTTGACGAAAGTTTTTTCCCCGACGGTTTTGAAGACATCGATTATTGCCTGCGCGCAAGATTGGCGGGATTTAAGTTGATCTATGATGGCAAAGTCACGATTGTCCACGATAATCTCCACCGATGGGGCTTGCCAGGGAAAAAGAGCGCCGGTCGGTTAACCTTTCAAAAAAAATGGAAGAAGGCTATCCGTCGATTTCCGCTCAGTGACAGCCATCCATTCGACAAGGATTACTATGACGGGATCTTGCTCTTGAATCAGAAGAAATTCAAGAGTGCCTTGCATAAATTTATAAAATTAGAACGACTCGATAAAAGATTTTCTCTTCCGATTTATGCTGCATTGGCTTATGAAGGATTGGGACAGGATGGCCGGGCCGTTCAATCTTACAGAATCGCTATCAAGCAGTTTAGGAAATATGCCAGCTTAAATCCCTTGAGAATCTTAGCCTATTACAGATTATCCCTTTTATATCGAAAGATGGGATTGTGTTCAGAATCCATTTCCCTCGCAAAAGCGGCGTTGCGTTGTTGCCCTGCCGATCGTTTTCCCTGGCTGCAAAAATACGAACTTTAAAGGTGCTAAACCGCTGGTGGAAGAATTTATTTGATTTATCGCTAGTCCGGATTTGGTGCGCAATGGTATAATCACCCGTCCGATAGGAAGATGTCGTAACTAATTGTGGCGTAACCAGATAAGCGGCTAATCAGTCAATCTTGCTAAGACGTGTCCCGTCGACAAAAACAAAATTCATGAAAAGATTGTTGTTGCGGGTGTCGTGTATCGGATAAAAGACGAAATGTGAATGATGCTGATTGAGCGGATCCATGATTTGAAACAGCGAAAAATCATGTTACCGGCTTCGTCAACGTGGCTTTGAAAAGACCTCCCATTGATTTTATGGGCGATCTCGATGACTCAACGTTCGTCCGAGTCATGGGGAGAAGGGACATAAGGAACGCGGCAGCTTCCGGTGAAACGGATGGCTGAAATCATATGAACGTTCTATTTATCTACAGTGAATTTTACATTACCAGCAAAGGCGCTCCGGATCCCCGTAAGCCTCTTTTGTATCCCTGGGAGAAGCAATTTGGTATCTCTTACATATCCTCACTCCTAAAACAGAACGGTCATAAAACCGATTTGCTGGCTTTGACGCGTGAGAGCAAGAAACGCGTCGTGGATGATTTTGTCGGTAAATTTCGCCCTCAGCTGATTTGCGTCACGGCAGTGTATCGAGAATATGATTTTATTTTGAAAATCTCCCGATATCTCAAATCACGCTATCCCGCCATCTACCTCGTCATCGGTGGTGCGCATGTTACGTTGAACCCCACCGAAGCTCTGCAGGGGCCTTTTGATGCCATCTGTATCGGGGAAGGCGAGTACCCGATCTTGGAACTCGTCACGCAATTGGAAAAAAGCAAAAAGCCGTCCGGGATTAGAAATCTATGGATCAAACATGATCGGAAGGTAGAAAAAAACAGCACACGCCCCTTTATTGAAAATCTAGACATTCTGCCTTTTCCTGACAGGCAGATGTGGCAGAAGTGGATCAAATATCCGGAAAAAAAACAGGTCATCTTGGCCGGTCGGGGCTGTCCGTTCAAGTGTACCTTTTGTTGCAATCATGCCCTGAGAACCGTGGCAAAAGGAAGCTACACGAGGATGCGCTCCCCGGATAATATTTTGAAGGAGCTCAAAGCCGTCATGCGGCGTTATCCGAAAACGGAGAGTATCGGTTTCGAAGTGGAGTCGATCGATTTGAATCGAAGGTTTGTTTCGGAATTGTGTCTGAAACTGGAGAACATGAATCGGCGTCGCAAGAGGCCGCTTATGTTTGGGACCAATTTGAAGATTGAGCCCCACAAGGACTACGATGACCTTTTTAGAAAACTCAAACGGGCGAATTTTAAATCGATCAGTATCGGATTGGAATCGGGATCGAAGCGGATCAGGGAAACGGTCCTGAGGCGATATTATTCCAACAGGGATATCTTGCGCGCTGTGCGATTGGCCCAGAAGTATCAGATGAAAATCCGGCTCAATGTTATGCTCGGGATCCCTGATGAAAAGCTTGCGGATGTTAAAAAGACCTTCGATTGTGTGAAAAAGATTCAACCGGACCAGCTCCAGATCGCTTTCTTTGCTCCTTACCCGGGAACGGCCTTGTTTGATCTTTGCAAGAAGCGGGGGCTTTTGAAAAAAAACGGTGACACAAAAATGGAAAGGCATGAACTTTTTTTGAATATGTCCGAGAGCCTCCGGAAAAAGGTGGATGAAGAGCTGAAGTTCTTTCTGTGCGAATTCTACGGGGAAAAAGTATCGGGTACCGATCAAACCGCGTGAAGCAAGAAGCCGCTTTGAAATACAAATGATTCAATCGAGAGACGTTGACTGAACGAGAACCGTTTCGGAGAGCGATGAAGATAGCCTTTGTTGTTGAAGCCTACTATCCGATGATGGGCGGTGTGGTCGTGGCCACCCATTGTCTAGCACGCCAATTTCGAAGCCGGGGACATAGCGTTACGCTGATGACTCCCCAATATCCCGGATTGACTCCCTATGATAAGCATGATGGCTTTGACGTTTTTCGGATTCCGATTTGTTCCTCCAAGTCATCCGTTCTGAAAAAAATAGGGTATACCCTTCGGGCTGTCAGCCGATTGCGTGATTTATTGCGCACGCATGATATCGAAATCGTGAATTTGCATTACGTCGGATTTTTGGCGCCCAGCATCCTGATCTTGTCCTGGATTTATCGATTCAAATTCATTGTGATCTTGAGCGGCTCCGATGTGTTTGACCAACCCGCGCTTTTCAAGCACAAACGGAGCAGTTTTGTGTTCAAGGCGATTCTGAACCGCGCAGACAGGATCATCAGTTGCGCTAAAAGCCTTTTGGGAGAAGCCATCAGAAAAGTTCCCCGGATTCAATCGAAATCATCTATTATTTATAATGGTGTGGATGTGGACTCATTCAAGATTGCGGGGCGATACGCACACCCAAGACCCTATGCCTTTTCTGTGGGAAGTTTCAGCCATTACAAAGGGCAGGACCTTTTGTTGATGGCGTGGAAAGAAATCCATAATCGATTCCGGAATATTGATCTTGTTATTGCGGGAGATGGAAGTACGAAACAGTCCTGCCAGGATCTGGCGGCGTTGTTGCAAATCCAAGAGAACGTGGCGTTCTTAGGGGTGGTGCAGGATCGCGGCAGAATGACCGAGCTGTTCAACGGCTGTGAATTTTTTGTGTTGCCGTCCAGATATGAATCCTTCAGCATCGCGAATCTGGAGGCCATGGCGGCCGGGAAAGCCGTGATTGTCACCGATGTCGGCGGTATGTCGGAAGTTGTGAAAGACGGCATCAACGGCATGATTGTGAAATCCAAAGATGTCAAGGGCTTGGCGGCGGCCATGGCCAGGTTGATCGGAGATGAAAATCTGAGAAGGGATTTAGGTCAAAGGGCAAGAGAAACCATGAACGATTATTCGTGGGAGAAGATCGCAGAGCAATATTTGCGGGTTTATCGCCAAGTCCTTGGGCAAGGACTGAAGGCTTTCATTTAGGGCACAAAGGGTGGTGCCTTGATGAGGAAGGAGCGTCAATCAGCGTGCAGCATCGATGTATTTTTACGAACCGATACCTTCGTATCCGGATTGATTCGAATCGAAGCGGAATTTCCCGGATGATCCGGGAGGTTCTGGATTTTCCTTCCAAACCTCGTTTTTTAAAGGGGCAGATTAAAATCAACTTCCAGATCAACGAAGGTCCGCCCGCTCGAAAAATATTCAGGAAAACATTTTTTACCATAATCAACTCGATCAAAACGGCCATTTGACGTCTTTGATGGGTGAGAGATTGATGCATGTTCAGGTGAACCCTGATGCGGGACTCGTCACGGCTCGAATTATCGGCGAGCGACGGCTGCGAAAAGAAAATATTCCGCACTTTATTTTTATGCGTCCGTTGCAGGTGGTCTTGGCCAAGCATGGTTTTTTCTTTTTGCATGCCTCGGCAGTTTATCGGGGGAATGCTGGAGTCTTGATTCATGGTCCCCAGAATAGCGGGAAGAGTACTCTGGCGCTGCTTCTTGCTCAAAACGGGTTCGAATATTTTTCGGATGATGACTGTTTTATCCAAGGGAAGGGAGGGCGGCCCTATGTTTTTTCGCTTCCTACGAAAATCGGGGTCAGCCGGACGTTGCTTAAAAAGTATCCGGCATTCCGTCATCTGACCGTAAAAAATTATACTTACGGCGGGAAACAGCGTATGCCGATGGGCGCTATGACGGTTGATCCGGACCGCAAGAAAATTCTATGCAAGCTGATTCTCTTTCCTAGGTATCGGGCCCACGGCAGACTTCAAATCAAGAAAATATCCCAGCGCGAAAGTTTTGAACGCTTGATCGGGCTAAACAGGCGCAATGTGCCGTCCCCGGGATTCCAAAAGGAATTTTGGACGTTCTTTCATCTGACAAAAAACGCCGTTTCGTATGAACTGATTTATCATGACGGTCACCTGAAAGCCCTTCCGGGAATCATCTCCCAATATCTTCCGTGAATGATCGCATGACGTTCGATACCCAAAAATATTTATTGGATTGCATCCGCGCAAAAACGGAGTCTGATTTTAAGGCCAAGCTAAAATCCGCGGGCAACCCGGATTGGGAATGGCTTGCGGGCGAGGCGTTCAGGGGCTTTATGCCGGTTTATTTGAAGGCCAAGAAGATCCATGCGGATTTAAATATGCCTCAAGAAATCGAAGACCGGCTTCACTTACAGTACCTCCTGCGTGCCAGAAGGAGTGAGGGTATCGAAAAGGCTGTTTTGGAAGTCGCACGGGAATTTAATCGGTCCGGTATCGAACTGATTCTGCTCAAAGGCGCTGCGCTGATCCTGACGCTCTACAAAAAGGATGCGGCGCTCAGACCGATGTCGGACATCGATATTTTAGTCAGGAAAGCCGACATGCCGCGCGCAGAAGATCTCTTAAGAAGCCTCGGATATGAGGAGGATTACCCCCGGTTATCGAAGCGATTTAAGACCTTGTTGTCGAGAGACTATTTTTTGAATCATGGAGTCCATTTTGTGTATTTCAGGGGTGATGTCCGGCTGGAACTTCATTGGAATATCAGCAGCGAATGCCATCCTGCGCTTTTGAAACAATTGTCCGATGACACGGTCAAAAATTTCGTTCATGAAGTGGAGATCAAGACGTTGCGACCGGAAGCCAATCTTTATAGCGCCTGTTATAATTTTATCAAGGATTTTCGTACGGAGCAGTCTTTCCTGCGCCATCACCGAAAGGAGGAGACAAACATGTTTTGCCGCGTCTTGGCATTTTTTTGCGAGATCAAAATAATGATCCGGGATTACGAAAGCGCCCTTTCGTGGGATCGTTTTGCTCTCTTGGTAAAACAGATGAATAAAGAATATGAAATCTACGCGTTGTTGCTGATGGCCAAGAAAGTCGTGGCTGCGGATATCCCGGATTCTGTGATGGTGAATGCAAAACGTTGTTTTTGGGTTTCAATTTATTTATTAGGGGGCTGTCACAAAGAAAATGATTTGATGCGATTGCTTGCGTGCTACGAAAGGATTTCCTGTTTACGTAATCTTGTTTCGAGAGGTGTCCGGTGCATTAAAAGCCCAAAGGCCGCATTTAGCAAAATATACAGCAAGCTCATTCACTGGCTGCAGACCGGAGCGATGGGTTAAGATCATCGCGATGTTTACCTCCGGACGGCATGTGGTTGGAGGGACAGTTTTTTACTCCCAAACTTTGCGGTTCGGATGTAGAATTCGGCAGTTCTTAAAATCTGCAATTTGATGGCAGGACGATCGGACATAAATGGCAAATACAAATAAATTCGGGATGAAACGGGGCCTTGAGAAGGACATCAGCAACAAGGTTGCCGCACTCCATTATTTTTCGCCCGCCGAAAAGTTAAAAAAGAAAAACCCCAAGAAAAGGAAAACCGTTGCCCCGAAGGCGCGGGCCTCGGTCAGAAAACAGACGGACACGGGTGTTGGGATGTCCATGGCCTCCAGCCGGTGTGCAAAAAATCCTCCCACGCCTTCCGCGAATGCCGCGGCTTTTCAGACGAACCCTAAACCGCTTTGCGATGATGATTTGAAACGACAGCAGCCATCGCTTCAAGAGAGCGTGGTTGTGATTCAGAAAAAAATAGCGGATGTCGAATCGTCACAAAAAGATCTCGAAGCGGAGAATAAAAAGCTCAAGGCCCAGAATTTACGGTTAAAGGAGGAGTTGGCCCGCCATCGCGGGTTCAATGATTTGAAGAAGAATTATGAGATGCGTGAGCCGGTCAAAGGGACCCGCGTTTATTGCCACAAATCAACGGGGGAGTATGTTTGTCCGACCTGTTTCGAAGAGGCCGATCAAATCGTTCCGATTGAACCGTGCAAAGTCCTCATTTCAACGGTTTGCCGTTGTCCCAGTTGTGAGAGCGAATTTCACACCAGTGCTTCGGAAAGGAAGCCCCTTGCGATTGAGTCGCCCAGGTCTTTTCACCGCCCGAAGTATTCTTCCGGCCGTGGGAACAGGTAAACGGGGCCAAGAAGAAAAAGGTCGATTTCGCGTTGTAACGTTGCGAGGCAAATCAAAGACACCGTTTTACCCGCCCTGTGGAAAAATCCAGCCAGGTCTTCGGATGCGAAGCAGTCAGGAACCTGTTGAGCCGGCGATGGACGCGAGGATTTGGCATAGGACTGCACTTGTGCGGCGATTCGGTGGTTGACGGGCAATTATTTCGGAAAGGGATCGGTAGAGAAATCTATGGACGTCTTAAATTCAGAAGAACGATTTGCATTGGAATGCGTCCGGTGTGATTCCGATGCGGAAATCGGCAGCTCTCTCGGAGAGTTCTTCAGTCAATACCGCGAAATCGATTGGAACAGTCTTTTTGGCTACGGAGATAAAATGCTCCCTTTCATTTCAACGGTGATTGAAAAGCATGGATCTTCGATCCCTATCCCGCGACGCATGGTTTCATTGCTTAGACTGCAGCACGTTTCCACCCTTCAAAAGAATAGGGGTGCTATTGAAGAAATCAAGGTGATCGCCCGCATGTTTCATTCCCATGGGATCCCCTTGATCTTTTTAAAAGGATCGGCCCTTCTTTTCACCGTTTATCGTGATGATCCCGGCCTTAGGAAAATGGAGGACATCGACGCTTTACTCGTAAACCAGGGGGATTTATCCGGAGCCGAAATTCTATTGAAACAAATGGGGTTCGAGGAGGCTTCCGGGAAGAGATACTATGGCTTCGATTATCCGCCGAGAGAGTGGTGGAAAGAACGTCATTGCCATTTGGTCTATTTCAAAGGTGCGCTACGATTCGAGTTGCATTGGAAGGCAGACCTCGTGTCCGGTAGGCCATTGCTCGAAAAGTTGCTTGAGTCTTCCGGTAAAATGGACTTAAACGGTACGGAACTTCAAATGCTCAGTCCGGAAGGCAACCTCTTGGTTGCATGCACGAATTATATCAAGGATTTTACGGATTATCGTCGCGACCTCGCGGATTTGCATCCTCGCGAACGCAATAGCCGATCCTTTTATTACCGGTTATTTTATCTTTGCGAAATCAAAAAAATGCTTCAACATTACCGGAGTGATTTGTCCCGGGAAAATCTCTGCGGGCTTATCCACGCATCAAAGTACGGTTACGGGATTAACACGTTACTTCTGCTGGCAAAACAAATTGTCCGTGCCCCTATCCCGGAAACTTTGATTGCGGACATGAAAGCCGATAGGCTGATCCGGGGATTTGTCTTTTTTCAGAGAGGCTGCTCCTTTGATCAGTTCCGCAAACTATTCATGTTAAGAGATGTCATGACGTTCCTGAATGATCCTGTCCCGGCAGTGCGGAAAGGACTCTATGGTGTGACTTGTGCGGTGCGAACTTTCATCAGTAAAATACTTATGATTCTGGCCAAGAGATGATGCGATGGTGCGAGCTAGGCGAAAAATAGCCGGCGCATTTTTTGCTAAATCTCATCGGCTGCAAGAAGTCATGCCGTAGGGTTCCGGCCTTTAGCAAAAAACTGAACATATTCTTTTTAGAGCATGGTATGATATTTTTGCTGATGGAGACACGTTTTTTATAGTAGAAGCGAGGGGCGGTGCCGGCGCGTTTGCCGGAATGCCCGTTTCGTTTCAAAAGGAAATCGGCGGGCAGTGAATCTCATTGCTGAAATAGTTTAATCATAGCAAAGGAACTAGGCGTAGTTTGAGAGGGGGGGGTATGACGGACCCGGACGTGAATTATGAAATTAATTCTCCGTATGTCATCCACGAAACTGTCGATGCGGAGACTTTTGTTGTTGATTACACGACGGGATATTATTTTTCAATGGATGAGGCGGGGACTTGGGTTTGGAAAATCTTAGCTGCCGGCCCGGTTTGTTTGAATGCCCTTTTCCAGGAGATGGAATTGCAGGGGCCTGTGGATAAAAAAGGCAAAGAAAAAGTGGAGAGCTTCTTCAACGAATTGATTCATGCCCGGCTGATTGTTGAGTCCTCAACCGGGGGGCGTAAGCCGGAAACCGGTACGGTGGCAGGCGGAGTGTCCCCTCAGGGGAAAAATAAAATTGAGTGGGCAAAAATCAAAATGAATAAATTTACCGATATGAAAATGTTGATTCGTTTGGATCCTGTGCACGAAATCGACGGCCGGGGGTGGCCTCAACGTGATGAACAGTCGTCTTGAGGTGGACAATCCTTCGGTTTTTTTTACAACGTTGTTCGACTGCTATGAAAAAGCAAGGCGCTCTTCGCCGGAGAAGCCGCAAAGTTACTTCCGAGTCGGCGCCAGTCAGATCGAGCTTTCTTTCGCCGGAACGGAGCTTGTTGAAAGTATCACCCGAAGTTTAAGACATCTTGCCTCCGATGCACCTTTTTCTTCCCCGGATTTGCGCGTGTATCTTTTTGATAGCGTCTCCACGAAAACGGAAATGCCCTTGAACTGGGACATAGAAAACTTCCATGGCCGGATGGTCCATTACAGCAATGCGGACATTCATTCGTTTTACCATCTCGAATCCGATGCGCTCATGGTGATCAATTCTAAAACCAACGAGGCCATTTATTGGATCCGGGATATCCGGAACTTGCATGTCCATGAGCGATGTCTCCCTCTTCGGACGATATTCCATTGGTGGTTCCGCCTTCACGGCAAACAGCTTGTTCATGCCGCAGCCGTCGGTTCAAAACAAAAGGGCATCCTGATCGCCGGACATGCGGGCGCGGGGAAATCGACGACCGCTCTATTGGCATTAAAGCGGAATCTTCTTTGCGCGGGCGATGATTTTGTCCTTTTCGGGATCGAACCTCTTCGCGTTTATAGCCTTTCACAGATTATTAAAATAGATGATGGCAGCGTTCACATCGTGAACGAAGAATTTCCGAATATTCGATTTGGCGGGGACGGGGGCTACGATAAACAATGGATTTATCTTAATGAGCAATGGCCGCAAAAATTAGTGGGGGAACTCCCCCTGAATGCCGTATTTATTCCCAAACTGCGGTTGGATCAAGAAAACTCGTGTTTGGAGGAAATCCCTCCGTTTCAAGGGCTGATGGGAATTGCTCCGAGCACGGTCATTCCGCTTGCCGGTGCCCATCAAAATGATCTCCGCAACGTGGCGGATTTGACCCGTCAAGTCCCGAATTATCTTTTACGGATCGGCCGCAACCGGGAACGGCTTTGTGATTTGATCGAGGGTTATGTCCGTCGATAACGGTCTTGTTTGATCGAAATCGACAACGCCCAATGATCGGATGCGACAAAAAGGAGCGCGTGTGAAGGAGGATCAACATGTTGTTTGGTAAAAATCCGCTGGTGAGTGTGATCGTACCCGTTTTTAACGGTGAGAGATATTTGGCGGATGCCTTGCGAAGCGTTTTTGCGCAAAGTTACAAAAAGTATGAAGTCATCGTTGTCGACGACGGGTCCACGGATCAAAGCGTTGCAGTCGCAAAGACCTTTCGAAAAGCGCGCTTTTTCCGTCAGGAACATCAGGGTGCGGCAAAAGCAAGAAATCTTGCCATCGCAAAAAGCAAGGGGCAGATCCTGGCTTTTCTGGACCAAGATGATTTATGGCTGCCTGAAAAATTAAAAATCCAAGTCAACTATTTAATGGATCATCCGGAAATCGGTTATGTCTTTGCGAGACAGAAAATATTTTTTGAAAAGAATGCCAAACTTCCTCAGAAGGTAAAAAAATTGGTGGCGCTGGAAAAAATGTATCAAAGTGCCCACGCGGCTTATCTTCCCGGGACCTTGGTGCTATGGAGGGCCGTGATGGACAAGGTCGGGTATTTTGACGAAACGCTCACGAATACCTCGGACACGGATTGGCTTTTTCGAGCAAAGGATATGGGAATTAAAAGTGGTGTCGTCCCGAGGGTCCTTCTCCGCAAACGGTTTCATAGCGATAATAGCTGTTACAATGTTCATATCACACGGAACGAGATCTTGCGAGTTATTCGTCAATCGATTCATCGGCAGAAACTTCATGATCCGGGTGAAAGTGAATCCCGAAATACCTGATGAAGCAGCCCGGAACAATCATCCATGCCAGCCGCCTATTATGGAAAAAGGCGAAAGCTGTGCGATTGCGCATTCTCGATATCGTGAAACCTTCCCTTTGCCGGGTAGGCCTTTTGATGTCTCTTTTCCGGATACAAACTTCAAAGACGCTCCGGCGCCCTTTTTGCCGTAACCGGTACATCTATTTGATTGATCACATCCCTAAAACCGGGGGGACTTCGATCGCGAATCACCTTGCGCGGTATTTGAATCAGGAAGAATTCATCCGTGTTTATCCGGAGGTTGATCCCAGTTGGGTCGTCCCACAAAATGTCGGCCGGTATTTTCAAAAACTTTCCCGTGCCCGGAAAAAGCGGATCCGGGTTGTTATGGGGCATGTGGTCGGCTATTGTGTCGAGGATGCCTTTGAATGCGCCGTCCGTAAAATATGTTTCATCCGGAAACCTATTTCTTATGCCGTCTCTCTCTATCATCATGTGGTGCGTTCCGGGCGTCTTTATGAGGCGGGCAAAATCATGCGGGACCACCGCGCTATGAATCCTCTGTATCAAATCACGAGTGCGGACGGTAAGTTGATATCCTTTGAAGAATGGTACGCGATGAATACCGACAGGATTCAAATAACGCGGCGTCTTGTCCGTTATCATCGCCGTTTTTCGAAAAAAGCAAGTGATGAAGAAATGCTCGGCATGGCAAAAAGAGTGCTTGAGAAATTTTATTTTGTCGGTATGACGGAGAACCCCGAGGATTTTCTGATTGTGTTCAAATTGCTTGGGGTTCCGATCGAATACCGGATTGAAAATGCCGGGGGCCATCACGGATTTTCGGAGGAGAGGATGAAGGCCATCGAATCGTTCATTCATGCCAAGTCACCGCATGAGCAAGCGCTTTATGAATATGCCTTGCAGCTTAACCGGAATTTTAAAAACTCGTTGTCCGTTTCATGACCGTGAATCCCAAAGTATCGATTATCATGCCGAGTTATAACCACGGCCTATTTATTCGGGAAGCCATTGAATCCGTCCTCAAACAAACCTATGGGGATTGGGAACTGCTGATTGTGGATGATGGTTCGGAAGATGATTCCTTGAATACGGCCGAGGCGTATGCCCGTCTTTTTCACCCAAAAATTCAATTGATCCGGCATCCGGACAATTCCCATTTGGGTATCATGGAAACTTACCGTGTGGCTTTAAATCGCGCAACAGGAAATCTTATCTCTTTTCTAGAATCAGATGATGTGTGGGAACACGACGGCTTGGAAACGAAAGTGCGTGCTCTGGAAAAACACAAAGACGTTGCGCTTGTCTACACGGACGTCGAATTGTTCGGTGAAGAGAGTCATTCTAAAAATACGATGGAGCGTTATTGCGAGCTCGTGATCAGGAAAGAACAGAGGACGCGGCCTTATTTTGCGTATGATTTGATTTATGTGAATCTGATTCCCACCTTTTCTTGCGTTTTGGTAAGGGCCCAAGCGATGAGCGGTCTTGATTTTAGCGTTCCTGACGCTTATTCGAAATGGCTCGATCGATGGTTGTGGGCGCAAATCGCACTGAGGGGAAAATTCCTATACGTCTCTCAGAAAAAGACGCGATGGCGGTTTCATCAAAAAAACTATAATTGGCAGGCAAATACGAGTATGAAAGATATGCTGATTTCGGGTAGCCGATTTAATGAAAGGCTCAATACCATGGTTTGGCGCTCTTTGCGCAGGAACCGTGAGTATGGCACGATGATCAGGCTGATGTGCCGTAAACTCCGGTATCAGTTGAGTTGAATCGAGATACCGGCTGCGGAAAAGTGAAACCCCTCGGATTAGCGTCGATGACCTTTGTGCCGGATGACGCAATAGATGACCCGATTGAGAGAGAGCGCACGGCCTGAGAGGCCGGGGGCAACTAGGATGCTATCGCTTTGCGTAGGGATTCCATTTCGATCTTTGTCTTCTCCGAAAACTGAAGGATGGTGAGGTCCTCGATCTCATTCCGATCCAGATCGAGAAATATGTCGTTGGGTCTTATCCGTTTAGGATGTTCGGGGGGGAATGGAGCTCTCCCGCGTTCCCTTTTCGCTTCCCATTCAGTTCGCGATTTCGTGAAATAATGGTTGAGTTGAATGGTCTTGTGGTCAATATGTTCCCCTTTGCCGGTACATTCCTTTTTAACTTTCTTCCCGTCCAGATACAGGTAGCTCCCGTTTTTGACCCTTACGCGGTGGCAGGTCACGAATCCCGCCAGAAGATTTGGCCGTGCGATCGTCTTGTAATTCCGATTGGCATGGAAATTCCGAAGTGAACATTTTTTAAACCTTTCCATGACCAATCCGTCCGTTTTTTCCGTTTCTCCGGAGGAGCCGAAAATCTTCCAGTTGACGGCAACGGCTGCGACCCCGTACTGAAAACAGATCGGAAGAGCACACG
>JAQTOZ010000207.1 GCA_028713205.1 Candidatus Omnitrophota bacterium | reverse complement strand
TCTATATAGGTATGTATTAATATAATATAAAAAATTCTAATAACGGTGCGGCTAGAGGAAATTGCCCCATAAAGCGATCGTGCCATAGACGGTTTTCCTTAAACCGTCATGGCACAGTACCGAATCATAAAATTCGGTGCGGCTAGAGGGAGTTGCCCCAGCGCCCTCGCGCTGGGACTCCGCATGAGGATCTTGACGATCCTCTATGCGGCCATCTATCCGATTGAATGAAAGATCAAAGCATGACGAGCGAGCCACTTTGTTTTTCTCGCTTCACTTCGCCGAGTCGTCCCGTCTATGACGGGGCGGCCCTCTTATCAAGCGATCGTGCCATAGACGGTTTTCCTTAAACCGTCATGGCACAGTACCGAATCATAAAATTCGGTGCGGCTAGAGGGAGTTGAACCCCCACCCCTTTCGGGACAAGATCCTAAGTCTTGCGCGTCTGCCAGTTTCGCCATAGCCGCATATCCAAAAAAACGGAACTCTGATATGGTTGTCGGCACTGCACTCGCTACGCAATTCTTACAATCCACGACGTGCTGCCAGTTCGTCCTCGTCTTCCTTGAAAACATCTATCAATCAAACGAAGACTGCACCGACGACATTAAAATTAAATTCTATCAAGGAGTCGGTGTCGCCATAGCCGCGCATTCTCGGAAAATAAAGATAAGGTCGTGCGCCCTGAAGGACTTGAACCTTCGACCCACTGATTAAGAGTCAGTTGCTCTACCAAACTGAGCTAAGGGCGCAAAAATACTCCGAAAGAGTCCCTTCTAAAGCTATTTTCCCGAACGAGAAAAAGCAAGGGCACAAATTCAAAGATGACAATAGGTTACAGGAGGTTACTCGGGCTTGCAACAAACATGATAACAGCATCTCGTAAGATAAAGCCCGTTGGTCACCTTGGGTAACATGATCAAGACTGGGAATTCTACTTAAAGATAGGGAGATTGACAAGAACGGACTGAAAGCTTTTTTTCTGGCCGGTTCCCGGCCCGTCACGCTTAAACCTGTTCAATGGGCCGAATCCCTTTGGTGTTTTCCTGAAAAACGTCATACCGCGTCGAAAAAATTTTCCCTTGCAACGGTAATCGGTCGAATTTTTTCTGGATATTCCGGAACCGGTCTTCGGAAATGGGCCTGGACTGATAATAGTCATAAAAAACAGGAATCACATCACCCTTCGCCGACAAAAATCGGTGGATCACATCGAGATACCCTTGAGGATCGTAGCCGGCCTCCACCAAATAACCGAGGGCGCGTTCATCGGCGTCTTTGAGACGTTCCTCAATCGGTTTCCCTTGCGCTCCAGCCGCGATACTCATTAAAACCAACCCCAGTGCCGCCAACGATCCGAGTTGGCCGAAGGCCGGCGCCACATTCACACCGACTTGCGTCACGCTGTCCATAATCTGGAGCGTTTGTGAAAGCCGCGGATCACGGTATTGAAGCTCGCCGATTTCATGCGCGAGCACGGCAGCCAGTTCGGCCTCATTCTGAAGAAAATTAATCATACCCGTCGTGATGTAGACATAACCTCCCGGCGCGGAGGTCGCGTAAATTTTTTCATCATAGAGGACCGTAAATTGGTAAGGCAAATTGCGCCGTTTGGCATGTGCGGCAACGGAAAGCCCGACTTGATTGACATAGTCCGTCAGTTTGGAATCCGAGCAAACGGGAAAAGTCGAAAGAATGGCCGCGTGGATTTTCTGGCCGACCTCGATCTCCTGGCTGACGGAAACAGGAGTTTTTGGCCCGGCACCGGAATCCTGGGCCAACTTCTCCGGACGGCTGGAAGCACATCCGAAAGTGATCAGCGATACCAGAAGAAATTCTGTCAGGATTTTTTTCACGTTAGCCACCGCCTATCTATCGGACACGAATCAGCGATGATTTAGCGCTAAATGAAACAAGTTCTTCTTTGCCTGCGATTGCTTCGTAACCCTGCCGCGAAAGCGGACAGGGCGAAGAAGAATGCGCCCGGCAGGAATCGGCGCCTCCATCCCGAAAAACATATCCTTAATTTGCTTATCGCAAATTAAGGCTATTCGGGATTCCGGTCGGCCCCCCTCCGCCTCGATGGATGTCAGTGCTCCTATCGTCGCACTTCCTTTTAATAAAGCTCGGCGGCTCCTTTCGATTCCCTCCCATGAGAGCGCTCGTTGCTTCGTAGCTCCAAGAGGAGCCCTTGTCCCTTGGCGCGAAGAAGAATGCGCCCGGCAGGAATCGAACCTGCAACCTAGTGGTTCGAAGCCACTCACTCTATCCTATTGAGCTACGGGCGCACATCCGGTTGAATTAAAGATCAAAGCATGACGAGTAAAAAATTTAGTTTTTCTCACTTCTCTCTGCCGAGCAGTCCCGACATCGTCGGGACGGGCGCACGGAATATTGAGGCGCGTACATCCGTCAGACGGCCACCTCATCAAATTTTCAAGATCGTACTTTTCCCGCCGCCCTTTAGGGCGGGTGCGGGCGCTGCATTTCCTCACACGTTTTCAAATATCAAAAAACAAAGACACACGTCAAATTACTTCGATGATGCCAATCCCAGCTGATCTTGAGCAAAAACAAGTGACAATGCCCCGAGATTGCCGACACGCTCCCCCAGTTTCGTTTTTACGATCCTGACGGAGCGAAAAGCCTCGACCCATGCTTCACGCTTACAACTGACCATCATCGAACGCCACAAATCCTTCGGGGCCGAATTCCAAACACCACCGCCCAAAATCACGATCTGCGGATTTAAAATATTCAGCAAATTGCCGAGCCCGACCCCCAAATAAAATCCGGCGCGCCGGTAGGCATTCAGCGCAAGCGCATGGCGGGCTTTGGCGGCTATGCCGACATCAAAACCGGTAATCCCCTTTTTTTTGCCGATCAACTTTTCAATACCCCGGCTGCGGCCTTTCCGGATTTCGGCTTCCACAAAGCGGGCAATCGCCGTCCCGGAAGCATAGGCCTCAAGGCAGCCGTATTTGCCGCAATTGCACGGTTCTCCAAACGGCACAAGTGTCATATGCCCGAGTTCGCCGGCCCCGAAAGCGGCCCCCTGCACCAACCGGCCATTGGCGATCATGCCGCTGCCGATCCCGGTACTCACCGTAATATACACGACGTGATTCCATCCGCGTCCCTGTCCGAATATTTTTTCGGCCATCACGGCCGCATTGGCATCATTGATCATCGTCACCGGGATATGGAATTCACGGACAAGGATTTTTCTTAAGGGGAAACCTTTCCAGCTGTGAAGATTCGGGGAATCCGGCATGACACCTTTTTGATTGTTGACCACGCCCGGGATACCGATACCGATGCCGCAAATTTTCCTGCGGGGAATTCCCGAATCCGCAATCAAACCATGCAGACTCGCGACAAGATTCCTGGCGCACAATTTGATTTGGGCATGATGCAATGTTGGGATTTGAGATTCGGCAAGGATTTTCCCCCGGGATGTGCCAAGCACCATCGAGATCTTCGTTCCGCCGATATCGATTCCGATTCCGTAATCCATCCTGCCCCCAAGACAAAAACGGCCGAAAAGGTTTTGGAGTCACGCCCTTTCGGCCCAGTGAACTGACTTGATGACGTCGACGTCAGGCTGAAGAGACCCTTTGTCCCGCACGGCCCGTCAACCCATGAAAAATTCCGGTAAAAAACTGGGCAGGGACGGAATTGAACCGCCGACACGAGGATTTTCAGTCCTCTGCTCTACCGACTGAGCTACCTGCCCGGAAATAAGACGGTAACGTGATGCAAATCATACTGATGGGAAGGAACGGTGTCAAGACAAGGCTGCAGGATGAAAGTCGCTTCAAACCGGAAAATGTCCCGACATCGATCAAAGGACTGCCAATCCTATGTGATTCTCGCGCGCTGGACCCGACCTCAGGGCTGATCTTTCATCAACCATTGATCGAGACTGGCCCAATGTTTCTTGATTCTGAAAAGGATGACCCCGATGACCAAAATCGCGCTATCCAGCAAAATCACCTGCCGGCCTTTCAAATGGATCCCTTCGCCGAAACATCCGCATTCCGCGGGAAAAACACCGGTCATGATTTTGCTTAAACTCAGAGAACAAATAAAGAAAAGCGAAAACACGGCGAGGGCCAGTGCGCTCCAACGCGACGCGAATCCCAGAATCAGAAATACGCCAAAAATCAATTCCAGCCACGGGAAGAATTGCGCAATCAGCGGCAAGGTGAAAGAAGGAAATATTTCGTAAGCGGCCAGGGCACCCCGGAAATTCTCAACCGGCGCCAGGAGTTTCGAAAAACCCGAATAAGCAAAAATAAAGCCGATCGAAAGACGCGCAACAACCGGAACGGCCCGTAAAATAAATTTCATGATCTCAACTCCCGGCCTTTAGCTCTGAGTCCAAACTCAATCTTTCTCTTACGTCTTGCTTTGCGACGCCTGCTGGTCACCGGTTGCCGGCGCGGAACTGCCTGCCGGCGGCGAAACAATCGCAGACGGTTGCGTGTTTTGGACCGTCGTCTTCAAACTTGCGATACGCTCCGCCGTCGCGGTCTTTGCTTCCTGGATCCGGAAAGGAATCGTAACGGTCTGCGGCCTATTTCCGGTACCCGGTTGAGCGACCATCGGCCCCGGCTTCACGGTTTGGGGATTGGGCGCAGGTGTATCGGTGGTAATTCTCACCTGCGGCACCAAGGGGTCCTTTCCCATCTCATTGCGGATCATCGCGGCACCCTTCGTCTCAAACTCATTGAGACCGACGAAACGCTGTCCATTGATAAGGAAAGACGGCGTCGCCTGGATCTTGAGTTTCTCTCCTTCGGCCTTTTCATCATAAACCCGCTTGGTCACGGTATCATCCGCCAAACAAGCCGAAAATTTGTTCTCGTCCAGGCCGAATTCTTTGGCGTACTGCTTCATCTTTTCCCTGCAGTCAGAGAGTTTCGTCCAGTTCTCCTGGTCCGCATACAGCCGGTCATGAAAATTCCAAAATTGATTTTGCATCGCCGCGCATTCCGCCGCCTGATGGGCAATCTTGGAATTGGGATGCATCGCCAAAGGATAATGACGGTAGGTAAAACGGACCTGATTCGGATAGGCCTGGAACATCCAGTTGATGATTTTCTCGACACGCCGGCAGGCCGGGCATCCGAAATCGCTGTATTGAACGATCTGAATTTTTGCGTTTGCCGGTCCTTTGGTCTTGGCTGCGTCCACGGCCTGTATGGCCGTTGACACCGCCTGCGTTTTTTTGATGATCAGGACACTCGAAACAAGGATGAGAACGATAAAAAAACCTGTGGCGAGATAACGTTTCGTGACGGAAACTTCGACATTTCGCATAGGGCTTCCTTATATATAGGTTGACTCAAACGGGTTACGGCAACACGGCTATGAACATACAATGAATCAGAATAATTGACAACGAATTTTTGCGGCGAGAATCCTCACGGCGGTTACCGTTCAGGCAAACCGACCGAATGCCTGCCGGCAGGCATTCCGCCATGAGTCCGCCTCTTGCCTCAGCGGATTCCTTGTAACCATTCTACCCCACAGTTCTCATTTCGAAATGAGAACTGTGCTCGAAGAGCTGTGGTACGAATGGCTTTATCCATTCGCACCACAGGGATTATCTTTTGCGCCCTGTCAAAACATGGGCGCAAAACTTTACGCCAACAGAGCTCCCCGGGCTATGCCCGGGGGTGAATGGGAAAGGCCGATACTTTACTGTGGTAGAATACGCGAATGGAAGTTAGGAAATCGAATCACAGTGTTTATCGGTTGCA
>JAQTOZ010000206.1 GCA_028713205.1 Candidatus Omnitrophota bacterium | reverse complement strand
GCGTTCAATAGCCGTACTGCTTCCAGCTTAAACTCCTTCGGATATCTCCCTCGTCTTGACATCGGACACCTCCTCGGGACTCTATTGTCCACGTTTTTAGGTGTCCGTCAAATGCGGGTTATCTCAGTGTGTACCCTATGTCTCAGTTCTCACAATTGGGGAAATTAGGCTAAGGTCACCCTATAACGTAGTCAAAATTATCATAGTATGCCTCTTGTGAATATCACTTTAAAGTGATAATATTTGATCAGGAGGAAAGAGCGATGCAACCCTATATCCGTAACCTGCAATCCGTTAATGAAATCCCGAAATGGCTGAAACCCGTAGCCCTGGGTCTTCAAATTCGCCAAATAAGGGAAGCCTTGGGCATGACACAGCTGCAACTTGCGGAACGAAGTAATCTCCGACAAAGCGTTATTGCTGAGATCGAAAAGGGTAAAAGGAAAGATTTGTGTCTGACGACCGTCGCGAAATTGGCAAAGGGTTTGAATTGCCAGCCTGTAGTGCAAATGGTGCCTCAGAAAAAGATAGATGATCTCATTGACGAAAAGAGCACTGAACTAGCCCGAAAACTCGTTGCGGCATCATCCGGGTCCGCAGCGATTGAGCTGCAAATGCCTCATCGAAGTGTTGTCAGCAATGAGATTCGTGAGGCCAAGAGAGACATTTTGGAAAAACACAAATCTAGTTTATGGCAAAAAATATAAAAAGTGACAGTGAAGAAGGCCAGACCCCGCTAAATGATATTTCCGGCTTGCTTGTCGCTGTGAAAAGCAGGCGAGAGTTGAATGATTTGGAATTTAAGAATAACGTCGCCGCTATCCGAAAATATTTACTCAAAAATCTTACCGATAGGTCGGCTCCGTTTACCTACAAATGGCTTCAGAAAGTTCACAAAGATATGTTCGGGAAGGTCTGGCGGTGGGCAGGGGTCCCCCGGAAAAGCGATTTGAACGTTGGTGTCCAGAAGGAACAGATCGGAGCGGAAGTACACAGGCTTTTTTATGATTTAGGCCAATGGGAACTTCAGGGCCATCCCCCTGTGGAAATTGCGGTGAAAATCCATCATCGATTGGCTTTTATTCATCCATTCCAAAATGGAAACGGCCGATGGGCGAGAATGGTTGCGAATCTGTACCTTCATAAGAACAAACTGCCCATTGTGCTGTGGCCGGAAGAGCAAAAAATTTTCAGGCCGCAATATCTGAAAGCATTAAAAACCGCAGATAATGGAGATTACTCTTTGCTTTTGAAGCTCCACAAAGAGTATTGGAAATCCGCTTAATCGCACGAATAGACGGTTGGTGTGATTCACCTTAATCCTCAATGCGGATAGATTTTTTCATAGAGGATACCTTTCGTTAATTACGAACCGGTACTAAAAACTGCCTCATCGCAATTTTCCCGCTGGTAATTGGAGGATTCTGAAGCCATAATGCTGCCACCGAATAGAACGCATTGGTCTGGAATGTTTTTAACAGGTATTTCTACAAAAGGAGACATCCATGATCTTCCCCGGTCGCACCCTCCGCATATTCTTTGTTTTATCCACGATCTTTTTTGCGATATCCCTGACCGGTTGCGCCGGTTTCGGCGGGGGCGGTGGCCCGGGAGGAACGGACGCGGGATTTGTTGACGGCGGAGCGGGAGTCCCCGGGGACCTCGGCGCCAACGACGTTGCGGCGTGGGACATATGGTTCGAAACGAACGGCCAGAGAAATAGCCAGCCTGCCGTGACCGAGCCGGGTAATCTGGTGTTGGATGTGATCAATAGTTTCACGGGTCCCGTGACCATCCACATCCAGTGGTTCGAAGACGATGTGCTCCGTTTTGAAGATGATTATCCGAATATCCCTATCGGTGAATCCACCGTTTCAGCCGGTTATGCCTTTATTGCGGGAGGAGATCATACAGTCACGGCGAAAATTTCTCTTGTGAATCCTGCGGCGGCCGAAGAACCCGGCAATAACCAGGCGACTTCGATAATCAATGTACAAGCTTTGGGCGCGAATCGCCAAGGCGGCGCAAGTAGCCAGCCGGTACAGGGAGTCGACCTAACGTGGTCGGAAATCGCGATG
This sequence comes from Candidatus Omnitrophota bacterium, assembly GCA_028713205.1. Taxonomy (GTDB): domain Bacteria; phylum Omnitrophota; class Omnitrophia; order Omnitrophales; family Aquincolibacteriaceae; genus JAQTOZ01. Next base: position 3,725 of record JAQTOZ010000206.1, on the reverse strand, counting down.
ACGGATGCCGCGGGGAATGACGTAAGGGAGCCGGTGGCCGGAGTGCCCGTTAATATTATTGCCTCGAGCACCAATAACGGAGACACGACGGCCCTAAACATTACACGGTCTTTCGATATGAACGGTGGCGGCAGTGATAGAGTGGCTCAATGCGCTCCGGGCCTGTGCGCTCCCTATATCATCCACGGTTACACCTTTTTTCGGACCGGTCTTAATACATTTACTTTAGCCATGACCGGTTTCACGCCCGGGCAAGCTGCGAATGCCAGAGGCATCACCACGATGCCGGTAACTGTCAATGTTCTGCCTGCGGGCGCGAATCCTCCGCCAAGCGGCGGCGGGGGCGGTCAGCAGGTCCAAGGAGTCGACCTGACGTGGTCGGAACTTACGCTGACGGATGCCGCGGGTAATGAGGTCAGCGAACCGGTGGTTGGTGAGCCCGTTAAAATCACCGCCATGAGCACCAACAATGGCACCGTGGCTGCTCAAAATATTACGAGATTTCTCAGCATCGACGGCTCCGGTTTCCACAATGATCATGTGCCGCAAATAAATCCCGGGCAAACCGTTCCTTTTGCGGTGCCCAACACTTATACCTTCCCGACTGCCGACGCCCACACCATCAGCCTGAGCATGACCGGCTTTACGCCCGAGCAGGCTGCGGATGCATCAGGCACGAATCCGTTGACAGTCACGGTCCATGTCAGGGCAGGCTTGAGGCCCGTGGTCGGGGCAACGGGGACCGTGAACACCGAAGAAGCGCATGACCTGGAATACGGGGAAATCAGTTATTGGCAGAATGGGGCCGATAGTGACCCCTATGTTCACCAGGGGCATGATCAAAGCGCCGTTTATTCCGGTTCAACGGGGGAGATACGCGGGGATATCCGGAACGTCAGCAATTATAATGAGTCGGATGTCCGGTTATCCGTTAAAGTGAACGGACAATCTATCCCCGGGGGCGATATTACGTTGGACCATGTGCCGGCAAATGCAATAAGAGCATTTACTGTTCCCTATTCATTTTCGTCTCACGGCAGCTACAGAATCAGTTGCGATATTGACACGCAAAACGGGGTCCGCGAGACGAATGAGGGCAATAATCACATCGAAAGGATTGTGAATGTCACGAACCCGTTATCGACAGGCAACACCCGGGACCTCCTCTGTTTCAATATTCAATTCAAAGCATCCAGTACGGATCCGGCTTCGCCCCTTTCCGAAATTCCGGTGACCCGGACAACGGTCGGAACGTCGGGCAAGCTTATCGGCACTTTTTTTAATCTGGACCGTAGCTCTGTGAATGCTATTGCAACCCTTCTGGTGGATAATGAGCCCGTTGCGCCGGCTCGCCCGGTTACAAATGCCGGGGGAATGGCAAGCATGAGTCAGGATAATTATTCTTTTACCGCACCGGGGATTCACAAAATGAAGCTCAAGGTCATGCCTGCCCCGGGCACTGAAGATGCTTATGAGAGCAATAACTCTGTTGAGCGAGACATCGAGGTTGTCAATCCCGAGTCGCCCCTCGGGGCAGCGCCGTTCAGACCCATCGGCCTGCCCAGGCTGGCAGTTCCGGTCACGGCCGCAACGCCGGTCTTGGCGATGACTTCGACGGAGGGTCCCGAATGTGAGCTGGTCGCGGAAAACGTCGCGCTTTGGGTCCCGGATCCGGACCGTAAGGTGGGGCGGGTGACCGTGGGACAGCGCGGATGGGTTTCTTACACCGTGAAAAATAAAAAAGGGACGGCCGTCAATGACGTGAACAGTGAAGTCCGGTTTCTTCTGAACGGGCGGTTGGTGGAAACCATCCCCGTAAAACTGAATGTCCCGGCGAACGGCCAAGCTACGGGGAAATCGGATTTTACCCCTTTGACCACACCCGGTATCTATAAAATGGCTTTGGTGGTGGACCCGCTAAAACAAAAAAAGGACAAACGCCGGAATAACAACGTCCTAACCCGCTCCATCCGTGTGGTTGCGCCGGCACAATCTGACACGGGCAGGACGGTGGTTAACGCGCCTGTCTGTGAGCTCGTGGCAGACGATGTGACCTTTTGGGTGCATGGAATTGATCATCCGGTGACCCGTGTGATGGTGGGGCAGCGCGGCTGGGTGCGCTATACGATAAAAAACAAAGAAGGGAAAGCGGTCAAGAATGTCCATAGCGAAGTCAGGTTTCTCCTCAACGGCCAGGTCATGCAGATCGTTCCCGCGGGACTTGATATTCCTTCGCAAGGCCAAAAGTCGGGGAAAAATGACGTGGCGCCGTTTACCACGCCCGGGATGTATAAGATGGCTTTGATGGTGGACCCTTTGAACCAGAAAAAAGACAACCGGCGCGGCGATAACGTTTTGACCCGGTCCCTCCAGGTGGATGCCTATCAGCAATACAACCCGGCCAAGGATTCCGGTCCGTCAGGCACTTTTGTCGATACGTTTCCCGGATTACTGGATACCGTCCTTGGCGGCAAAGGACATGACAAACCGTCCGGAGACAGTACGCCGCCTTCAGCGCAGGCTGAACAAACTCCGCCACCCGCACAGCCGCCGGCGGAAAAATCTCCAAGAAAATTTACGACAAGTTATCAAAGCTGAGGAGTAGAGGGGGACAGTCCCCACTGGGGACAGGTCAGATGAGTGAGTCGGGGGGCCTTTATGAAAACTTCGCAAGCGGAAAAGGCATACAAAAGATTGGTGGCGCGGCTGAGCGCTCTGGATGCGGCGGGCGAGTCAAAGATGGAGCGCACGCGGCTCGGTGTTTATTGGAACACGGGCCGGGCGATTGACCGTTACATCCTCAAGTATCAAAAGCGCGCGCCGCTCGGGAAGGTGCTTCTCGTCAGGCTCGCCAAAGATCTCGGCTGGAACAAATCCAACCTTTATTATTGCCTGGAATTCGCGCGTGCGTATCCAGTTTTCCACACGCGTGGAAAACTCACCTGGTCCCATTATCGGGCCCTGCTGGCCATCAACGATGCCGGGGTTCGCAATCGCCTGACGGAACTTGCCATTCGTGAACAATGGTCGGCGCGCACGCTTTTGGAAAAAATCCGGGAACTGGTGCCGTCCGGCGAAGGCGGGCAGGTACTGGCGTGTCTCATTCCCAAACGCGGCAAGCCCGGCGTCTATCGCGTGTTTGAGGCCGGCGGCAAAAGGTATTATGACCTGGGTTTCCGGGTGTATTACCTGACACAGGCCAAAATGAAATTGGTCCCGGAAGAGTCCCTTTATACGTACCCCGCCGAAGTCCTAGAGATTATCGACGGCGATACGGTTTGGGTCCGTATCGATTTAGGTTTTCGCTGTGTGACTTTCCAGAAACTCAGGCTGCGCGGGATTGATGCGCCCGAACTCGGCACTCAGGCCGGCAAGGAAGCCAAGCGCGCGCTCGAGGCGATGCTTCGGCAAGGCCCGGTGATGATGACAACGTCCAAGAGTGAAAAGGACAAGTATGACCGCTATCTCGCGGACATTTACGCCGGGGATGTGTACGTCAATCAAAAGCTGGTCGATGAAGGGTTCGCCGTAATCGTCGAAGAGTAACGTGTTCCCACAAGAAAGACCCAAGACCCAAGTCCCAAGACCTGCCTACGCACGGCCACTAGCGTTGCATTAAAATTATTGTCTATAACTTATTTCAACAGCTTGAGATAAAACTCAAGCGTGTCGTTTTTTGTTTTGAGAGAAACAATCAACCCCTAAGGAGGTTGTATGACACGCCT
>JAQTOZ010000205.1 GCA_028713205.1 Candidatus Omnitrophota bacterium | reverse complement strand
CAGAGAACTGGCCCGGTGGTTCAATCCGGAGATCGGGTTGCCTCCGCCGGATGATCATGCTCCCTTGGTTGTGCGTGAAGCGTACGCGCGGCGGCATGCCGTCAGGCGGCCCGAGACGCAAAGGACGAGCGAGCCTGTTGTGTGGGCGATCGGGAATTTATCCTGCGATATCGATGTGGTCAAAAAATTCGGTACGTGGTGGGTCCCTTCCGCGACGGTCACGCAACCGCTGTTTGCGGACGACGATGATGATCTCGTGACATCCCAAACGACAACCCATGGATTTGTAAGCGCAGGTGGCGGCAATATCAATATTGCCAGGGCGCTCGTGGGCACGGGCAGCCGTGTCGTTCCGCTTTTCTTCTATGGCGGAGATATCGGGAAATTTTTGTTGGAGAAGTTGGCGGAGGAAGGCGTGGATATTTCCGGTGCCGTCGAGTTGGAGGAAGGAAAAACGACTCAGGTCATGATCGTAACGGCGATGGATAAAAGCGAAAGCCTGCTGGCCAAGCGCACGCCCGTTTCCGAAGCGGAATGGCAAAGACTGGTGGAGCGTTTGATGGATCCCGAAAAGGGAGTTAATCCCGGTGATATCATTACCATCTCTTCGGTTCCACCGACGGGTTTGCCGTCGGATGTTCAAGCGAAATTGTCAAAGAAATTGACGGAAGAACGTCAGGCAAGAGTGATTGTGGATCCGGCCGGTGACAGCGCGCTTCAGATCTTTCGTCAGGGGATGGCCGAAATTTTTTCAGTGAATCAAGCGGAGTTTGTCAAATTGGTCCGCCAGCTCGATGGGACCGCGCTTGACGCCTCCGATTTGAACGCTTTTGTCCGGAAGGCGCAGGAATTGATCCGGCGCCGCGCGAATGCCTTTAAACAAATCGTTATTACCCTGGGTGCCCAAGGTGCTGTCTCCGTCACGGAGGAACAGGCATTGTATGTTCCCTCTCCCGCAGTATCGAAAGTCGTTACCGAAATCGGAGCCGGCGATATTTTCCGGGCGATGCTTGCGCGCGAGCTTAGGGAAGGCCGCGATCAGCGACAAATGCTCGTTCGTGCGGTGGCCGCGGCGTCATCCTCGGTTGAGATTGAAGGTTCGGGAGGATTGGATCTTCCCCGCGCGGAAGCTCTGGCGGGGGAAGTCGATCAGAAAGTCCGGGTGTTCTCCGTACCGGCGAGATCAGAAACGCGGCCTTTGAAACTCCCCGAGAATATCGGCCAAGGCACGCGTGAACAAATTGGTGTGATTCGCGATTCGACTTTGGATTTATATGAAAAATTATCTCAAATGGTCGAGCATGGCGCAGCCGATTTGGCGATACGCCGGGATGAAGCCTTGCGCAGTTTTCTGAGGCTTTCGGGCGGGGCCGGATTGTTGGGCGAGCATGTCGATGAATGGCTTGTGGCGAACTGGCAGCCCTATCAGACCAGTTCGGATTTATTGGCCCTCCTGAAAAATTGGGCGCCGCGGGATTTTGTGAAAATCATTCCGTTCATTGCGCAAGCCCGCGGAGTTTCCGGGGACGAACTGTGGGACCGGATCCTGACGGTGATTCGGTTTATCCAGTGGGGGACGATCGCTTATTTTGTTGAGCAAGAGGGTCGGATCTACCGCGGATTGCCGGTAACCATCGTCGAGCAATACGGGGACATTCGCAATGCCGGTTTGATACTCGGGACGGGTTTGAATAAAAGCAAGGAACTTGCTCCGGTTTCTTCACCCATCAACGCTACATTGTTGCTGGATCCCAGTGATGTGTCCTATGCGCGGCGCGTCCAGATTGAGGATATGGCGGTCGAGCTGTTTCGCACAAGGCGTTATTCCGCGAGTACTGTGGAAGCTGTTCAATACTGGAAGGCAAATGTTTTTAACACGTCAATGATCGTACAAATTTTACGTGAAAAGAAAGAAGCGGGCGAAAGGCTGGTCGAGCTTGTCATCGAAGAAGCGGTGCATTTCATGCATACGTCCCAAGAACTCGCAGAGTTGATCAATCAACGGGGCCGGGTCGAGGCGAACGGGGCCGGAAGCCTGGTGGCAGGTGTGTTGGCGGAGATGGCCATTCACGTCCCGCAGACGGTTCAGACGATCAAGAGTTGGTTTCTCCCTCAAGTCAGTGTCGAAGACTTGTTCGAGTCCTGGATCCAGCGTTCGGAAACAAGAGTAGAAAATCTAGTTTCTAGTTTCAAGTTTCCAGTTTCAAGTTTTAAAAACTCAAAACTCGAAACTCAAAACTTAAAACTTGTTCCGGTCAGGTCCGAAGTACGGCCGGTGATGACGCTGGAGCAGGTGGCCGACGCGCGGTCGGTGGAGTTATTCCGATTCGGCCGCGAACTGCTTGGTTTGTTCTCGGATTACAATGCGGCCAAAGCGAATCAGCGGACGGAGGATATCCAGGCGGTATCGGAACGCATCCGACATTTTGCGGTGAATTTGGATTCTTATATCGATGAAATCCGGGGCGATGATGAAACGGAAAACGCGGGCCTTTTGGTTGCCGCACCGCGTGCACCGCCGGAAGCGGGAGACGTGCCGCGATGGAAAGCTGCGCTGACGAAAAAAAATTCCGAGTTAGAAAACGAGGTCCGGGGCTATGACCCTCAATTCGTTCAGGCCCATAATGACCGGGATCATCAAACCCTCGATCGTCTCAATCATGAAGTTGTTCCGTTGATCAAACAACGGCTTCGGGTTCAGCTCCTTCGTCTTCAGCAGACGCTGGCTCAGCCGGTGATCAATCAAGGCGCCGCTTTGATGATTCTGAATTTCAGCGTGATCAAACTCTATCACCGGCTGGCCTACGAATACGGCTGGCGTGAACGCCGGGCGCGCGGTGATGAAAAAATATCACGTTTTCGCATGGCGGACGCCGGCGGTCATTTGGTCTTCAATATTTATTACGAGCGCGAGCCGGTATTGCGGGTCGAACGTCATCCCGACGGGCAGCTGACGATCAGTCAGATCGTATGGAAAGAAGTGGATGTGCCCGGCGGACAACCGGCATTGAAGCCGGTCATGACGCCGATGAATTTCGAAGAGCTGGATACGGCCCTGCGCAGCCGGATCAAGGCCATGGCCAGTCAGGAAGAAGATTACACCCAGCTTGTTTATCACGATTTGGCTTTGGATGACGTAATGAGCGCGTTGAGTCCGTATGAGCCGAAGGCGGGAGAGACTGCCGCGGAGCCCTTGCCGGTTGTGTTGAGAGAGCAGGTCCTGCAATCACTCGAAGCGGCTTTGGAAGGGCCTCAGGGTAGACGCGGATTGCGGCGTAAAAGAGCGCGCGTGGATGACCCCCGGAAACCGGGCGAAAAACTGCCGATGCCCGGTCCGGATCTCGAAAGCGCCGTCCAATTGATCGGCAACGGCGATATCAAAACCGCCGTTCAACTCATCGCAAGCGCACGCCGGTACATCGCCGGCCGTTTGAATGATGTTGAACGCACCCAAGCAGCGACGATACGCAAGCGCAATTATGTTTATTTGATTATTCGCGACGATCAAATCGCACAATCCCTGCGCGAACTCCGGGATGTGTTGACGGCAAGGCCGTTTGATATATCTCAGCTGACCGCGCGCATGGAAGATTTGGAGGGCGTTCGCGGGGCCTATCTAAGCCATATTGTCAGCGGCCAAGAAGACACCGGTTATCATGGCTTGCGGCGGAGCGTGCAAGGTGTTCTTGCGGCTGCGAGAACTTTGCAAACTGATTTGGCGCGAACGGCTCCGGACAAAATTCGAGACGGTCAGGTGCGCAATCTCGGCGGACTTATCACGAAGATCGGGCAAGTTTTGACGGAGCTTGAACGCCTGCGCCGCGAGCGGCTGGAATATTTGCAAAGATCGGAAACCCGTCCGTCCTCGCCGGGAGAAGCGGCAGGAGTGAGGCAGTCGCGTGACGTCAATGTTCTCATTGAAAGACGAACGCTTTCCAGATTACGCCGCGTCCTGGCTTTGCCGCTGGATAAAAAGGCGGGAAGGTGGGAAGGCATGAGTATCTACGATGCCGGAAATCGGCCGCTGATCCATGACATCGAATTGGGGGATCGACTTGTTCGGAATCTCATTTGGGCGAACGATACGGAGCGGGCACCCTATGTGACCATTCGGGATTTACCGAAAGCGGGAGTTTATACCCAGGAATGTTTTTCATGCGCGGCCGCGGCTTTTCGCGCCCGGCTTTCCTACGGGAACGTGATCCGGTTGGCGCATCTTCCGTTGGGTGCCTATACCGCGCAGGCGGCCACGCAAGCAGAAACAAAACAACGAGTCGATCAAAGAAAATTGGAATTGGTGCATCAAAGCCTTGAGCATATCCTGGAGCGCGTCAGCGGACCTTCCTATCTTTTCCTGGATGTCCGCGAGAATATGATCGAATCCGGTTCGCGCTGGCTTGAAAACCTGGAGCAGACGTTAAAAGGATCGAACATCCGCATCCTGGTGCTCGTCAGACCAGACGACACTGTTTCAGCAACCTATGTCGACCAAGACGGTGTTGCTGTTTTTATCACACACGCCATTTCCGATCTCCGTACGGGAGGTGTGCGAAAAGCGATTTACCGGTCTGAATTTCAGGCGCGTGCGCTTTCGTGGGACCGTATCGAAGGACTTTTCCGCGGTCGCAGCAACCATCTGTTGATTTATCGCTTTGATGAGGACTTGGGAACGCATGTCAACGCCACGGACTGGGAAGCGACTTTCCATGAGACTTCGATTTTGGGTGGGAAGAAATCTGTCAATCTTGAAGATCGCGGTGATCTTGCTGATTGGGACGATAACCATCTGTGGGCCGTTTGCCGGCATGGCGGAAGATTATTTGCGGTCTATGCTTTGACCGGCTTGGCCGCGGCCTATGGCGTGAGAGTCTCGGAGTTTTTTAATAACTATGCTTCGGCCCGGTTTGCCGATTCCGAGCAAAGGGCGCGCGAACTTCTTGCGCGGATCCTGACGCGCATTGGCCAAATCCGCGGCCAGGGATTTGAAAAGGTCGGTGAAATGATCGCCGAAAAACTTTTTGCCCGTTCCGAAACCCGGCCTCAAGCCGCTTCAGTCCTTGGGACAACAGCCGGACAGGTCACAAGGTCCGAGTCCCGGCCGGGGAATGTCCCGGATGGATTTCAGCGAAGGATCAAAGAATTTTATCAGTCGGGTCATGTCACCCGCTTGCGGGAGGCCTATTTCCGGAGGGCGCAATCGCGTCAACTGGCGGTCTTGCCGGTCCGGTTTGACCGGATCGCTCAAGAGGTGCTTGAAGATGCTGTGGGGCTGCATCGTGTGGCGCGCGATTATGCCGCCGATTTCGAAAATCAAGTGACATCTGTCGTTCCCGAAATATCCTTGGTCGGCGAAGGTGAAGACGATCGTCTGATCACGGCCCGGTGTGTCCATCTTGCCGATGTGATTGCCTTCAGCTTTTATTTTTACCTGGAGGAAGCGATCCTGGAATTTCAGGCACGAGGTTTGGATGGCGAAGAAATTATCCAGGCTGCCAGGCAATTGTGGGAAGGGGACCAGATGAGCGCCGATCTTATCACCGGATTCGTCGACGAGCAGTTCCGGAACGACCCTATTTATCATGCCGTCGCAACTTATTTTTATGAGCATGTGGTCGAACGCGAGATGAAAAAACTGTCATCCATGTCGGAATTCGGACTTTCGGATTTTCACGAGCGCGTTTATGCCGCAACGCGTTTTTACGAAGCGTTGGCCGGAATTTTCAGCCAGGACGTTGCGCAATATCCCTTGGAGTTTGAGGACGCTCTCCGGAAAACGGAAGATCTTCTTGTCCCGCCGACGATCCGGTCCGAGGCAAGAGACATG
>JAQTOZ010000204.1 GCA_028713205.1 Candidatus Omnitrophota bacterium | reverse complement strand
CGATCCAGTCCGGCGAAATGACCGCCGGGTCCGCCTTCAATGATTGCCGGTATGTTCTGGATCTTTGGGAGTTTGTCCCCCGGCAAGTGGAGTTGCTTCACGCCATCCATTTCACGATTTCCCTGAAAGGTCCGCATGACGGCTTTCTTGAAATGAAAAATATTTGCCTGATCAGTGATTTGCGCCATGACATCATGCTCCAGAAAGATGTGATGGAACATTACGGGATCGGAGCAAGTGTGTTTACCTCGCATGGCGGAGGATTCTATCTGGGCGTTCGCCATATGCCGGAACCGGCCTCGGTTGATTTGCGTTGCCTGATCGAAAGGAAAGAAAATCCGCAATATTGCTTTGACCTTTTGAAAGAGCATCAGATCCATTTTTTTAACACGCACAATCATACGACGGTCTCCGAACTCAAGGCCATCGACGATCTTGTCTGTCCCAATTGCCTCAGTGACGGAACACTTATTTACGATTTTGCCCGGTACCAATACATCCCCAAAAATATTTTGGGGAGGGAGGACCATTCGCCCTTTACGGTCGAGGGCAAGACCTACGACCCTTCCTTTGTTGATTTTCTCGGCAAGCAGATTCAAGGATGCCTGGGGGAACTGAAGGAACGCGGGCAGGGGGCTTTGCTTTATTGCCATACGCTGGCGACAATCCCGCCGCACCGAAATCAGAATCTGACGATCGAAACGGCGTTTAACGCCGAAACCCATGAGGCCTTGGCGCGGATCTCGAATCTTTACTACAATCTGAGCGGGAAGGTCAAAGACCGGGAGCGCCTTTACATTGCTCCGACGAGTGTTTTATTGCGTCTGTCGCAGGTTCTCAAAGAAATCGGTTATCACGGGTGGTATGGTGAGGAGAAGAATACGGTTTGTGTCGAGAGCTGGTACGATCCCGTGACCCAAACGCAAATGCCCAATCCCCGGTACGGTATTCGCGAACTGCGCGGGTTGACCTTTTATGTCCGCGACAGTCATTCGGCGAAACTCCTGGTTGACGGCCGCGAATGTTTTGAATTGATCCGCAATCCTCCGGACGAAACGGGTGAGGAAAGTATTACCGTTGCGGATATGGAAACCCCGTTGCCTCTTTTAGGAAAAGTCCCGCTTCCGGAGACCGGGATGGAATTTAAGACTGAGAATATTCGATATGAGGCCATGCCGGTTCCCGCGGCATTGCCTGAATGCAGCGGACACCGGTTTCATCTTCAAGGCGAGAGCGGGACATGCCGTTTGACGTTACCGCCGGTTTCACTGGCCCATTGGCAATTTATCGCTTACCGGTTCCGGAAATCCAATGGCCGCTCAAGTTACCGGTTGGAAATTTTGCTGTCAAACGGCATGAAACTTTCGGTTTGTGAAGATTCGTATCCGGACACCGGCCAGGCGTGGAGCGTCAAAGCCTGGGACCGGCCGGAGGAGCGTGTGGTTGTTTTGCCGGTCCATTGGCTGATCACCGCTTTGCCTCCGGGCGATCGGCAAGTTCCTTGCGCGGCAATTTCTCGGATCCATTTGGGGCTTGCCGGGGAAAGCGGAAGTGATTTGGAGCTGGATTATCTGCGCTTGTTGCGGGAGTGCGATACGCCCGTGTACGATGCGGCATGCATGATCGGAGGGAACGTCGGGGGTGATGCGGATCCGGCTTCGGTTTTGATGAAGTTCGACGGGAAAAGCTACGAAGCCCAAATGACTTCAACCCGCGATTTCCTTTTTCACAAGAAAGTTCCCAAAAACTCGATTGTTGAAATTTGGGGGCGAACCCCGGAGGGACAACGCGTTGTCCCACGCGGCGGACCTTATGTCGAAATTCTAACCCATCGAACGGATATCTGTTTTTGAAATGCATGAGGACCCTTTGAAGTTGAGCTCAGCCGATCAGAAGACGCAAGCCTCGGAATCCCGCGCGAATTTCCGTCCACATAAGGATGACCGGCGCAAGCGGCAAACCCGTTTTCACGAGTCCTTGGAAAAAATCAAAAGATTTTTTGAGGCACAGGCATGGCTTATCCGGGAGGGCCTTTCGCGAAAGGGATTCCTCTTTTTTGCGATCGTTACCGGTGCGACCGTTTCTGCTTTTGCACAGGGGGCCACGATTGCCTATTTGGCTTTTTTTGTGAATGTCGTGCAAGGGAAAAGAAGCACGGGGGTCGATTGGATCGACCATTCGCTACAGGCCAACGGCCTTTGGGGGTTTGCTGTTCTCTGTTTGGTTTTTTTTCTGCTCCTCTTTGTTTCGGCGGTGACGGATTATTTTGCGGTTTATGCCAACCGGAAGTTGGCCCGTTCCTATCATCGCCGGTGCGCCATGCGGGTGTTGGAATGGATTGAACGCCTGAAAGTCATTGATCCCGCCAATTTCCCTTTTGACAAATATACTTTAAAACTTATGGCGACGCGCAATTCGCTGATGATGGGCAAAAATCTGGAATTGATCGCCCTGGTTTTTCAGCCGCTGATACGGTTCTGCGTTGTCATGGCGATTTTAGTCAGCATCGATGTGAAACTCACCGCCATCCTCGTGCCTTTCTCGCTCATCGTACTCCCGTTTCTTTACCGCCTGAGCGAAGGCGTCCAGTCAAACGCCAAGTTTTTTTACGGCGAGACTTCTTTTGCCATGTCCGCCGAAATACTCAACGGCCTTCAATATTTAGCGAGCGCCAATGTCGGTTTTGCGAATCAAAAGAAGGACATCCGACAATGGTATGCCGGGAACAAAGCGATTACCCGTTACTATGATTGTTTTGATAACGTGCTGCTCGCCAACGAAAGATCCGAACTCGTGGTTTCTATCTTCCGGGCCTTTTTTCTGATCGTGTTGCTCATGATCCTGGGATACCGTGCCATCCATCAGGTCCACTCGTGGGGATTCCTCGTCGCTTACATTGCGGCGATGCAGCAGCTGACCAATCATATCAAGCATTTCGCGGCCCTTTTGTCGACCGGCATGCGGTTTTATCCGCTGGTGCGCCAGTACATCGGTTTTTGCGAGCATACCCAAAAGTTGATTGATCAAGGGCTGCCGGCCAAAGGGGATGCGGCTTGCCGGTTGTCTCCGGAGATCGAAAGTGTCGAGATTAAAAGCCGGCAATTATTTCCGGGGGGACGGGACACCCTAGCGCTCGTCAAGGGGCGGCCTCTCTATTTTTATCACGACGAATTCGACTTGAACCGGATCTGTTTTTATGAGTATCTCCGCCCGTTGATCAAAGGCAGTAAAGTTCCCAGAAATTTCTGGTTGAATGCGGGGTTTGTTTCGGCCCTTTCACTTCTGCCGACAATCCCATTGAAAGATGTCTTAATGCCTTACGGGGCGGGAACAACACAAGAAACCGTCTGGAACTCTCTGGTTGCGGAGCTGGATTTGGACAAGGAGATCTCAGCCCTTTTGCAGGGTGCTCATGAGTTCATGGACAGTGAATTGTGGCATGCTTTAAGCCATGAACTGCGTGCCTTGATACAGATTTTCCCACTGGTGATTTCCTGCCATAACGTTGCCTTTATCGATTGGGAAATTTTGAGGCATTGCCGGCCGGCGGAGGTCTCGACGCTGCTGAAGAAATTTGAAGATCGTTTTTTGCTGCTTGTCATCAGTCAAAGTTTGCCGGCAGCGGATACGGAAGAGATCCTCATCGCGAAGGAACAAAAAGTTGCCGGGGCCGGGACCGTTCAATGGTTTAAGACGGTGCACGCGTCCCTTCAAAAAGATGGGGTGAGGCACGCCGGGAAAGGCAAACACAAAACGGCCGCCGAAGAGGCCGCCGAAACAGAAATTCTCTTGGACTGACATGATAAAACCGATTCGATTGGCATTTAGCAACGATTGCGATTTGATGAGTTGGGACGGATATCGGAGGGTGCATGCCTTCCTGGATTCTCTGGGGCTGTCTGCCGGCGATTCCTTCTGGCTTTTTGATCCTTCCGGTTCGGAGATGGCTCTTTTTCGGCAGGATACGGAGCATTTGGGGCCGCGCCACCGGGAGTTGATGGATGCGATCAATGCCGGAAGATTGGACATCCTTCATAGCGTGGGTTCCTACGGCGCTCCGTTTAACCGGGGCTACAAACCCAGCCGGAAATTAACGGAGCAGGGATTGGCCTATTTGAAAAAGCATGGCAAGGTCCCCAAGATTTGGACCAACCATGGGGACGCCTGCAATATTCAAAATATCGGGGGGGCCTTTCCGAGTGACTATCACCATGGGGACGACCCGAAGGACGAAGCTTTTATTCTGGATCTCTTGCTTGATTACGGTGTGGAATTCTTTTGGCTGGACCGGTTGTTGGTTCAGGACGTCCACGAGCCATACCGTCTTTGCGATTCGGAAAAATGCAGATCGGGGCACGTGATCAAAACGTTCCGGCGCTTTTGGGGGCTTACGCAAAGTCCGAACGCCAACAATCTCTGTGCGCAAATCCGTCCGGATCGTTTGGAAGCGATACGCCGTTTGAGTCAAAATACCGTCATTTATACTCACTGGGGACTTCATCATGGGTCGGATGGCAAGCCTTTTATGATTACGGATGAATTGCCGTTCAGCGAAGAAAGTCAAAAGGCCTTGGGACGGCTCGCCAACTATAATCGTGAAGGTAAGATTTCGGTCATGCGGCTTTACGATGTGTTGACCGAAGAGCCTATCGGGACGGCAAAGAAGGAAAAGGACCAAACGGTTTTTTTAAAGCCGGCCCGCTCCGGAAGCGACGGGCTTTTTAGGACGATGCTCGGCAAAATCCGAAGGGGATTGCGTCCAGTGCGGGATTTCTGCATCAAACAGAAGATCTTGCATAAGAACAAAACGCCGCCGGCGGGAAAACAGCCACCGGCTGAAAACGGACAAACCGGACACGCGGCCAGGGGGCATTCATCCGCACAAGGACACGATTATTTCCTGCAGAAGCTTTCCCAGCTTTTGCCGCCCTTTGAAATTTCTTTTTTTCTGCAGATCAAAAGTTCCGGGACAATATCGGGCGAGCCTTATGTCGAACTTTATGACGGCAGTATTCTTTTCGGCGCGTCGAAGGCCGGGGAAACCTATTATGGGCCTATTTTTGAACAGCATGCCGGGGCATTTGAGAGCATCGGGTTGAAACGGGAGGCCTTTGGCGCGGCCTTTGACGCGATGATCTCTTATCACTACGAAAACGTTTCGTCCTATTTAAAAAAATCTTTTTTTATTCGTCCGGATTCCGGCGTCTTTGATATCGGCGTCCGCGGCGGCCAGTTTTTGGTCAAGGCTTCCCGTTTGACGGGGCCGCGGGGGCAGGTGATTGCCGTCGATGGGACGTCCTATTGCCGCGATCGTGTGGCCTTGCATCAAAAATACAATCACCTTTCGAACGTGCGCTTTGTCGAAGCCGTTGTGGGCGATCAAAACAATAAAGAGACCGTCTTCTATACGGATTTCGGCGTGCGGGAAGAGGCCTTTTCCGGTATTTACCGGGAGACCTACGATAAAAACGGGCAGGCGGTGGTGAAAAAAGAACATCACCGCGGAAGTTTTCCGGCGCGCATGAAAACCTTGGATGCGATTGTCGGCGATTTGAATTTAGACCGGTGTGATTTGGTCATTCTTCAAATTAACGGTGCCGAAGTTTTGGCGGTCCAAGGGATGGGCCAAACGCTCCGGCGCTTTCGGCCGTTGCTGTTCATCACATGCTATCATCAGGACGGCCGCTCGGGAGATTCCCTGGAGGGTATTCTGGCATTCGTCAAGGCCTATGATTATGAAATGATCTCTCATGCCGGCTCCGAATTGATTTTAGCGGCACGCAAATCGAAGCTGAATCAAACACCCATCGAAGCCGGTTCGGTTTCTGAAAAAATGAAAGCTCAATCATAAATGAT
>JAQTOZ010000203.1 GCA_028713205.1 Candidatus Omnitrophota bacterium | reverse complement strand
AAGTACGATTTAGGATATTTCGATGAGGATAGTGCTAAACTAGAACCGCTTGAGTACCCCTTCGTACCGGAGATTGTGTAACCTATGTCTCCGGTACGAAGTGTTACCCATGTGTCCGGTATGGACCTAAGAAAAAGTACGGAGGGGGGGGGATTTGAACCCCCGGTACCGCCTTTCAGCGATACAGCGGTTTAGCAAACCGCCGCACTAAACCGGGCTATGCGACCCCTCCATCAAAGAAAGGCGAATATTAGAGTCTAATTTCGCAATTTTTTCAAACAAAAATTTGCGGGAATCCCTTCGAATCCCCATCATTCGCATCACGCTGGAAACACCGAATCCGTTCGATTCGGTGCGTTGCGATCGTTCGCCCGTCCGACTCTCGTATCGCAACGTGGCGATCCCGTACGAGACCCTCCCGGGTCTCGACGGGACGTACTTTTTCCTAAAGAAAAAGTACGGAGAGGGAGGGATTCGAACCCCCGAGACCCTTGCGGGCCTAACGGTTTTCAAGACCGCCGCAATCGACCGCTCTGCCACCTCTCCTTGCTAAAATCAGCTCTAAGAAGTAAGCGATAAGAGACAAGCGAATCGCCGATTCCCACACACATCCCTGCTTAACGACCCTGAACAACCAGGCCCTGCCGCAGCGATTGTTTCAATGAAACCTGTCAGTATGATTTCCGATCTTCTGTTGTGTGCCACATCTTATCGCTTAACGCTTACCACTTACAACTTACAACTTACAACTTATAATCATAATGAGGTTTTGTCGTTTGCGCAGGACGATTAGGATAAATACGGTAAGAGGACTTTCGGGAAATTGACTTTCCCTTCCGGTGTTTGAAAGTTTTCAATTAAACATAAAACTGCCCTTGCAAAGGCAACCCCGGAACCATTCAATGTGTGAACATATTCCGGTTTATTCGTTTCTTTTCTGCGGAACCGGATATTTGCGCGCCTCGCCTGAAAATCACCGAAGGTGCTGCAACTCGAAACCTCAAACCACTTTTGCGTCGCCGGTGCCCAAACTTCCAGATCATAACATTTGCTCGACGCAAAACTCATGTCGCCACTCCCCAACAACAAGACACGATAGGGAAGCTCCAAGGCCTGAAGAATTGACTCGGCATTGCCGACTAACAATTCCAACTCTTCCAGAGAATTCTCGGGCTTTACAAATTTCACAAGTTCAACTTTATCAAATTGATGAACTCTGGATAGCCCTCGGGTATCTTTCCCATAGGATCCCGCTTCCCGCCTGAAACACGGAGAATAACCGACATAACGAATGGGCAAATCTTCCTCTTTGACAATCTCATCACGCAAAAGGTTAGTGATAGGAACCTCGGCAGTCGGAATTAGAAATAAGTCGTCTTTCTCAAGCCGGTACATGTCCTCTTCCAGCTTTGGCAACTGGCCTGTCCCGGTCATGGAAGCCCTGTTCACAAGTGCCGGCGGCCACACCTCGGTATAGCCATTTCGCTTCGTATGAAAATCCACCATAAAATTGATCAATGCCCGTTCTAATCTTGCCCCAAATCCCTGATAAAAAGGAAAGGCTGTGCCGGTAATTTTACTTCCCTTATCCATGGATAGCCATCCCAGAGCTGTCATGATCTCTAAGTGGTCTTTAAGATAAGGGTTATGACTTTTTACTTCACCCCATGTTCGAACAACTTTGTTGCCGCTGGTACCCTTGGCAATAGCAACGGAATCATGGGGTATATTTGGGATGGTGTATAGTATCTGGTCTATTTTATCAGTCAACCCCCCCACATCGGCATCTATTTCTTTGATATTTTGGGATGTTGTCTTGATTTGATCTATTAGATCGGTGGGCGGCTTGCCTGACTGTTTCAATTTTGAGATTTCGTCGTTAGCGAGATTGCGTTTGGCCTTAAGTTCTTCAACTTCTCTGATGCGAGAACGACGCTTCGCATCCAGGTCTAAGAGGATTTCGAAATCAATCGAAACCCCTTTGGCTTTTACCCCTTCCCGGACACGGTCTACGTTTTCGCGAATCCATTTGAGATCAAGCACGTCTTATTCCTCTTCTTCTTCAACCCCGGGAAGCTCTGCTTGATTAGAATCTCCTACGTCTTCATCCTTCGCAACCACACGCGTGGCTGAAGCTACTTTCTGCCCGTCCTTGAGTCGGACGACATGGACACCTTGGGCATTGCGGCCGGAAGTTCTAATTTGTTCGACGGGACTTCGGACGATCATGCCGCCGGTGGTAACAGTTATGATTTCATCCTTTTCCTCTACGGTCAGGACATTGACGACTTTCCCGTTCTTCTGTGTCACTTTGACATTGATAATGCCTTTGCCACCGCGGGATTGGATCCGGTATTCTTTAAATTTCGTCTTTTTACCAAAACCATTTTCCGTTACGCTCAACGCAGTTGCATCCGGATTCACGATTTCTGCCGCAATCACTCGATCCCCTTTTCCAAGATTGATGCCGCGCACGCCGGACGCCGTACGTCCCATATCGCGAACCAGCTTTTCCGGAAACCGGATAGCCTTCCCGTCTCGCGTTGCGATGAAAATTTCATCCTTGCCGGAAGTGATTTTGCAAACTTCCAATTCGTCCTTATCGCGCAAGGAGATGGCGTTGATTCCATTGGTTCTCGGGCGGGAATAATGGATCAGATTGGTTTTTTTAATCAAACCATTTTTGGTAACCATAACCACATACTGCTTATCGTTAAATTCTTCGACTTGCAGGTAACTCGAAATTTTTTCGCCCGGGGCAAGCGCAAGCAAATTCACGATGGCCTTTCCCTTGGACTGCCGGGAAGCCTGCGGAATATCATAGGCCTTGCGCCAATAAACGCGGCCTTGATTGGTAAAGAACAAAATATAGTCATGTGTCGACGTGAGGAACATATGCTCGATAAAATCTTCCTCATCGCGAACACCGGCACCGGTCACTCCCGACCCGCCGCGCCGCTGTCTCCGGTACATCGATACAGGGATCCTTTTGATGTAGCCGGCATGGGAAATGGTGATCAAAACGTCTTCTTCGACAATCAAGTCTTCGATATCGATTTCTTTTTCTGCCGCTACGATTTGTGTGCGCCGCTCATCCCCGTACTTTTTTGTTATTTCTTTGCATTCCTCAACCACGATATCGAGCACTTTTCGCCGGCTTTTCAGAACCGATTTGTAATACTCGATTTTCTTGATCAATTCCAAATATTCTTCATCGATCTTTTTGCGCTCAAGCGCAGTCAACCGCTGGAGTTGCATTTCCAAAATGGCTTGTGCCTGCACGGGTGTCAGATTAAGTTTTTCGAGGAGAGTTGCCTTGGCTTCCTCAGGGCTTTTGGAGGACCGGATGATCTTAATGACTTTGTCCAAGTTCGAAATCGCGATCTTGAGACCTTCCAAAATGTGCGCGCGCTTTTCGGCCTTATCCAAATCATAACGCGTTCTCCGCACAATTACTTCGGCCCGGAATTCGATAAATTGCTCGACCATTTGCCGGATGTTCAAAACACGCGGCCGACCATCCACAATGGCGAGCATATTCACGCCGAAGGTCTCCTGCATCTGTGTGTGCTTGAAGAGCTGATTGAGAATAATTTGCGGCGTCGCCTCTTTTTTAAGTTCGATCACGATGCGCATGCCGTCACGATCGGATTCGTCGCGCAAATCGTAAATGCCTTCGACTTTTTTGGATTCGATGAGATGGACGATGGATTCGATCAGATTGGTTTTATTGACCTGATATGGAATTTCCGTGATGACAATCGCATCTTTTTTGCTCTTGGATGTCTCAATCACGGCCTTCGCGCGCACCACCACGCGTCCGCGTCCCGTTTCGTAGGCTTGCCGGATTCCTTCGCGCCCCAAAATAAGACCGCCAGTCGGGAAATCGGGACCTTTGATAATTTTGCATAAGTCTTTGATGGTGATATCCGGATTCTCGATCGTTGCAATGATTCCATCCACAACTTCTGTTAGATTATGAGGCGGGATATTGGTCGCCATGCCGACAGCGATTCCGCTCGAACCATTCACAAGAAGATTCGGTAATTTGGCCGGCAGGACTGTTGGTTCCTGCAAGGATTCATCGAAATTCGGGACAAAATCGACAGTCGCTTTCTCGATATCATCTAAAAGTTCGTTGCTGACCGCGCCCAAACGGGCTTCGGTGTAGCGCATGGCCGCCGCATTGTCCCCGTCAATCGAACCGAAATTCCCCTGCCCGTCGACCAACGGATACCGGAGCGAGAAATCCTGCACCATGCGAACCAAGCTTTCGTAAACCGCCATATCGCCATGCGGATGATATTTGCCGAGCACTTCTCCGACAATACGTGCGGATTTTTTGTAGGGCTTACTGTGCAAAAGCCCTAAGTCGTTCATGGCATACAAGATACGCCGGTGTACCGGTTTCAGTCCGTCCCGCACATCGGGTAATGCGCGTCCGACAATGACGGACATCGCATAATCGATGTAAGATTTTTTCATCTCCTCTTCGATTGGAATCGGGACAATTTTTTCATTGAGCGCATAAAGATTTTGTTCATCTGCCATGATAAACCTCTGAGCGTTTGTATAATTTTCTTTTCATGATTTCATCCAAATTTTGCCGGCATGGTTCCTTAAATATCCAGATTACGCACCATGCGTGCATTTTGTTCGATAAATTTGCGCCTGGGTTCGACCTGATCTCCCATCAACACGGTAAATATTTCGTCGGCCTCCACGGCGTCTTCCAATTGGACTTTCAAAATAGTCCGTCGATTAGGATCCATGGTGGTTTCCCATAACTGCTCGGGATTCATTTCTCCCAAGCCTTTATAGCGTTGTAATGTCATGCCGTCTTTGGCATGCTCTTTTAAGGCGATCAGGCCCTTCGCCAAAGAAGGAACATCGTTTAGTTTTTTGTTTGTGAAATGAATTTCAAATCCTTCTTCTTCAACACCCAAATAATGAAACGGCGTCAATTCATACT
Source organism: Candidatus Omnitrophota bacterium (assembly GCA_028713205.1). Taxonomy (GTDB): domain Bacteria; phylum Omnitrophota; class Omnitrophia; order Omnitrophales; family Aquincolibacteriaceae; genus JAQTOZ01. The sequence continues at coordinate 890 of JAQTOZ010000203.1, read as the reverse complement.
TTGCCAGCCGCTTTTCAACTTTTTCAAATTCTTTGGCTTCCAAGATTTCGATCATCTCATATGGCAGCACTTCTTCGGATTCACTTTCTTGCGGGGCTTCCTCTTCTTCTTTTTCTTTTTTCTTGCCTTTTGTTTCCCCGGCCGTTGCCTTTTCAGATTTTTTAGGTGTCTCTTTCGTTTTCGGTTGTTTCTTTTTCTCGAACCGGGTGATAAACTCCTCCAATTCATCTTCCGTATAGATGAATGTTTCGGTTTCATCGGCGGTCATAATCGCCATATGGTTCGGGTAACCCTTCTTTTTATCATAGGCCCTGAGATACTTATCCAAGTGAATGCCGCGACAGTGCAAAGCTTTTTCTAAATCCTCCATCGCCTGGCTTAACTCAAAAATCTCTTTGAGCTCTTTGTCCGAAAAGCTCCCTTTTCTTTTTGAACGCTTCAAGGTAACTCCCGTGGTCCCCATTTCGAAAAGAATTTTATTCATATCTTCTTCGGTCTGAATGTAGTCTTCTTGTTTATTGCGCTTTATTTTATAAAGGGGCGGTTGTGCAATAAACATGTGCCCTTCTTCGATAAGTTTGCGCATTTGGCGATAGAAAAATGTCAGCAACAGTGTGCGAATATGGCTTCCGTCAACGTCGGCATCGCACATCAATATAATTTTGTTGTAACGAAGCTTTGCCATGTCAAACTCCGCTTCAATGCCGGCACCGATTGCCGTAATGATGGTACGGATTTCTTCGTTCGACAAAACTTTGTCAATACGCGCCTTTTCAACATTAATGACTTTGCCACGCAACGGAAGAATGGCCTGAAAACGCCGGTCGCGCCCTTGTTTGGCTGAACCGCCAGCAGAATCTCCTTCGACCAAAAACAATTCGCTGTTCGCC
>JAQTOZ010000018.1 GCA_028713205.1 Candidatus Omnitrophota bacterium | reverse complement strand
GTGAACCGTATCTTTTTTGGTTTCTTTTGACTAATTCTTTTACGATATCAACGCCTATATATTTCTTGATATCCATATTCACGTGGCTCATCCAATAATAATCACCGCAGGGGGCATCGAGCATGACTTGAACATTTACCTCCTTGAGCACACACGGTAACGCCTTAGAAATAACAATCGTCATATCCAGATCGGATCCATGTCCCGAATAAGACCACCCGCCCCAGCTCCGTGAATAATAAATTTTGGTAAATATTCTTTCCATAGTGTTGGAAGTAAACATACAATTATTGTGGCATTTCAAAAGAAGATTGATTCGGTTTATTATCCATATCGATATTTTTTTGTAGAGGTCGGAAATCACATTTAAAATATGATGAGTCATTTTTCGGAGGGGAATAAGCATTCTCACATTAATACCAAAACCCACGTCATATTATCGCATATGGGCAAAACACCTTTTCTATAAAATCGTTAAATCCTCTAAATTGGGGCGTATCAGTTTTGATAATAATTCAACGTATTTTTAAATTTACACGACTCCGAATGAAATCAATGGCGCGCTTGCTTATGTTCAAAAAGCATAATTTCCCGGCCAATAAATAATTTTTGTGACAAATATTCGTTAGAGAGAAACCCGTTTTAAGGAATTCCAATATGCTGTTTTTTTCTTGCTCCCATGTTTCACAACCTCTTTCGATAGTCTTAAGCGCATTGCGACGCAGTGTTTGGATATGAGTAAAATCCAATGGTTTCGGTTTACTTAAATCATAAAGCAAACCATTATAACCATTGACAATATACTCATTCGCAATCGGCAAATCAGGAGCTACCACACATATCCCACGAGCCATAGCTTCTAAAAATGACAGGCCTATTCCTTCCGTCTTCCTTGATCCGATAAACACGTTGCAATGATTGATCATATCGAAATATTCTTCTTTCTCCAACCACCCTTCGACAAACTGGATATGATATTTCTGCACATCTTCTTTCGATGGTAATCGTATTGCATTATGCCCTACCGTTTCATCGTCTGAAACTATCATAAAACCAGGATCATGGAATATTCGGTAATAGAACTTTCCGATTGGCGCATCTCCCAACAAGGCCTTGACTATATCCCAACTAATTTCATTTCTTCTGGGCCAGAATATTACGTTGATCTTTTCATCGTTATTTTTTTTATATGCTGCTTCATTCGGCATCGGATAATATTTTATATATTTCGTTTGTAAACCATATTTATTTACATATCGCCTTATCTCATCGCAAAAACACAGGACTTTTAAATCCATAAAAATATATTGGAGCCAAAACATATCAGATGTCACAAAAACGTCGTCATACATTGGGACAAAGACTTTAGTCCCTCTCAATTTTTTCATCGTTTCCGGATTTGCAATCGCCTGCCAAAAAACAATGATCGATGGATTTATCTTCCGGATTTCATCCAAATCAGGAGCTGCACCCCCCCTCCAAGAATCATCTGTAACATAAACAATGTCGTATTCTTTTTTTAAGATCTCCATCATAAAATGGTTGCTTAATGTTAATTGGTGATAGGAGTGATCCCAAAAAACAACAATTTTTTTGTTTTGAGGATACATGATATGATTTACGATTATCTCATCGGAGGATGTCAGCCATTTTTTACCTAAAGCGTTTTATTGACTGTTTCATCCCATACTGTTTGGACTGGTTTTGTCCGATACCGGTTTGGGGTTTTGATCTTGACACCATGAGAACAATTTCCCAGTTGAACGATTGTCGCTTGATCGAAAAACAAAAATCTACCGAAGTTGTTTCTTGAAATGCATAGGGGCACAAAATATTCAGAAGCCCCGCGTCCTTTTCCGCTTCCGATTAATTCCTTGCAAATGAAGTGCTCTTACCTATTTTCGCGCTCCATGATTATTCGGCAAATCCCCGTTAGCATAAAATACTCTGTCCAATAGCCGTCTGGCTATTTTCTTGAAAAACAATTCAAATCGTTGATAATGTTTTATAATATATTTGCGATTATTATTTCTTCTTTTCTCGCGCATAAACTCTTCTCTTTCAGTCCGAGGTAACAAATTCAACAGTTCATGATATTCCACTCCAAACATGTCATAATATCGCTTGGCAAGCTCAATAATGAGCTGTTCGTCACAAACCCCCTTGAGAAGAGAAAGCGCCGAAAAAATTTCTTTACTAATCAAATCCCAGCGGCTAGGCATAATGTCCCAGTACAATTCATTTTCATCTATGTGAACGGCCGTTGGAACTGCCATGTATGCGATCTTATACGCGAACAAACCATAAAGAATAATATTCGGACATATGTTATTTCTGCCGTATTTATCCATGAAACCAAAATCCACTTTGTCTTTCTCAAAACATAGCGATGTCCATACATGGGCATACTGAATAACTTTTGCGGATTCCTTGAACGACATGGTATGGGGGAGTCTTGTTTCAGGGAAAACAGATAACGGATAAATTTTTTTCTTTTTGATTAAATAAGCAATTCTTTCCGTATAGAAAGCTATCGGAATATGGTCGTTAATAAATCGCTTCAAATCATCGATCGCACCTGGCAATAAATAATCATCGTCGGTCAAGATATAAACATATTTTGAAGTCGCATCTTTAATCACATCAATGAAATTCGCGCCCATGTTATTCTTGCTTTCGTTTTCATAATATTTGATTCTTTTATCATTGAATTTTCGGACGACTTCTGCCGTATTATCGGGGGAATGATTGTTTCGAATAACTATTTCAATATCGTCTCCCTGGTACCCTATCACCGACTCTAAACACCTCTTTAGGTACGCGGCCCTGTTATAGGTGGGAATACAAATTGATATGAGGGTTTTTCCCATGGGGCTCATGACATCTCTTTTTTCTTAAACGACTCGTTTTGTCCCTGGAAGATTTGAAATGGCATCACATGACTGTCCACGGCATTGGGACCCTTGAAGCATAATGCATTATGGCATTGTTCGCATTCTGGAATATTTCTTTTCAATATTTTGATAAAAAAGCCATTATTTATATCACGTTCTGATACAAAGAGCCCTCCCAATAAGCTTTCGAGCCATCGTCAAAAAGCCGAATCTTCTTCGATCTTGCATTTTACCAAAATGGCATAAACTCTTAGGTGAGGAGAAAACTGAATTTTCCCTGTATTTAAAACAGCAATGTAATTCTTCAAGTATCCCTTTCATACGTTGATGAAACATGTTTTCGGAGTACGCTTCACGCAGCACAATACGATATTTCATGTCTTGCTTTTGTTTTATTACTTCAGAAAGTCTCTGCAAATCATACTCCATTGAATAAACCCCTAACTGGTATGCATTAATTCCCGGGTCAAGATAATCTGATAACCCGCCGAAGAGGTTTGAAAATACTTTGCATCCACAACACAAGGCTTCCAAAGGCATGAGCCCGAAACCTTCAGCGCCTCTCGAATCCAAAATAGGCTTCGAATAATAGAGAAATACGTTTGCTTTTTTCATGTTTTCAAGAAAATCTCTACGCGGAATTAATTTGTCGATGACCAGAACACGGTACTTATTCTGCAATTTCTTAACGAAGCTGGATAAATAGGGGGACATTTTGGGAGACAAATAGACCAAAATATCTATTTCACGTTCAACATTTGAATCTTGATATTCAACATCAATAACCGGCGGCAATAAAAACAAAGGACGCGTAGGCGATTTGACGGCCCATTGAGATAAAACGTATCGGCTGACACAAAAAATCGGTATCTGATTAGGCAATGTTATCCTCCAACCAAAACTTTGAGCATAGTATATGATGCGCCGGCCAGACAGTCGTTTTGCAAGAGCAGTAATATGGGGGCCAAAACTAATAATAAAAAGGTCCTCGGGTGAAGCGCTTTTTAAAACATCCTCCAGACAAGCGTAATCTATTTCTTTGCCGTAATACGTTACAATCTGAACTTGCTTGGCGTGTTCACGAAGCAAATACGCCATCCTCTGTAAAACGTAGTGGCCTCCGCTGAAGCATTCTGATCGCATCGTGGGAAATAACACGTAAATACATCCCTGGTACAAAATGTTGTCATTCATGGTCTATGCCTTTTTTATCTTATGTCTTAGATCTAACAATACTTGATGCTTTTGATATTGAGCTAACCCACATTCAATGCAAACGCGACTCCTTTGATTGCAGCATTTGCCTTTTCACATAAAGTCGTTCGATCGACTGCTATTGCATTTCGTTCGAGAGATTCCAGCGCTCCCTCTCCGATAGGAATATGGCAATGGGGGATTCCAAGTTCTTTAGCCAACGCTATGATTTTTGAAGACCTTCCGATGGCCGCCACTTTACATCCCAACCAGGCAGCGATAAGGATCCCGTGATATCGTGAACTAATGATCGTTTCACATAAACTAATCGGCTTGATAAGGTCGGATAGGCTTCCGCGATCATAATCCGCAAGTAGCAGTTTTACTTTCGTCCTCAACCATATCGATTGCATGACACCTCGACACATCATATCGTACATATCACGCTCATATCGATATCCCCGTCGATCATCATTTGCAAGAAAAGCGATTGGATGCGGACGGCTTAATATAAATTCTCGGATCTGCACAATATCTGTTTCACACAACGTATCTCCGGCAACGATCATTCCTAATTTAAACTTCTTTTCAATGCAATGGGTAGACCCATGAATTAATTCGGACATGGCAATATGCGCCAAATCAGCCGCAGTGAATATTTTCTCACTCAGTATTTTTAGCTTTGAAATCATTATCTCGGAAGAAAATTCATCCCTGGTGGAAATGCGATCAAACACTTCTGCAATCTCTTTGAATTCCGGCCATCGAGGCATGATCTCGCTCTCACCGCCGACATTAATTAAACACTTTGCTTTAAAATTGCGGATGGTCGTTAACCGTTCCCGAAAATATCTCAAAAGCCAGTCACCCGATGTTAATTGAAAAGGCGTATCTCCCAACCCCACCCACCAAGAAACATCTTCAGATTTGGAAAGGTGCAAGCTGACAGCGTCCCAATTCGAAAACCAATGTATTTGAGGGAATCTTCTCCTTTGAGATTTCAGTCGATATTTACATGAAGCATAAATGTTCGTCTTATCAATAACATTCAATTTTGATAGCGCTTTCATAAAGCCCGATATCATTAAATCTTCGCCGATATTGCCGGATCCGTAAAAATCAAAACCTAAACCGATTGAAATCATCCTCTGCTACCCATTTCGCCTTTCTCAAGGCCCTTTCGTTTTCTCTTGCCGTCAGATCTATATCAGACGATCAAATCGTTCACGTGTTATGCAAATTCGCTATGAAGGTTGCGGGGACTTCACTAAATGAAAAATCTTTTGCCCCTCCCACTCCGTTTCGGTTTGAATCAACAAACCTGCGGCAGTAAATATCTTTAATATCTCATCCCTGCTCAGCAAATGTTTCCATCGACGGTTCGACGCTTGATCACAAACGGCATAGGAAAAAACGAATTCATCTGCATATGATTTAATCTTGCTCATAAAAAGAGGTAAATCATAAATATATTCTAATAGCCCAGCCCCAACGGCATAATCATATTTTTTAGAAAGCACCGGATATTGATTTTTATTAAAATCGCAAAGGATATCATTCGGTTCTCGCCGGATCAAATCACAAGCTTGATAATCGCAATTTTCGGGCAGATACTTTCTCAAACACTGCAACCCCGCCCCCAACTCCAATACCGATGCTCCAGGCTCAATAAACTTTGCCATTATTACGGTCCGATCATCCCACGAATGATTCAGTTTACGCAATCACGGGTAACTTATTTTAAAAATGCGATATATTTCTTTTATCAAATGATCGTAGACCCCCTGTTTAATCTTCGCATAAGCGGATTTCGTCTGATTTCGGAACAGTAAAACGGTATTGATCATGCCACCCTACCCATTTGCCAAATTTGTTGTGGTCACCCTCGGTCTCTTATGAAACACCGATGCGATGACCTCCGGATTCAACAGATAAAGGGTCTTTGCCTAAAATCATATTTTGAGACTTGACTTAATGGGCTTAATGATATGCATCACATTGTTTTGCATATAACGATAACCGGTTTTGATAAAATACAAACACAGGTGAAGGACCCCAAAATATTTTGCAATTAAACTCGGCCTTTCTTTCATGAAAGAGTCTTTTGCATGATGGACATAACTAGCTCCACGCCCATCGTAGAAAACAATTAGTTTGTCGACGTATTTTTTTTTGCTGTGCCGATCGCTCCAGCATTTGAAATTAAAAACCCAGTCGGCATAAATCCAATACTGCGTGTCATACAACCCGTGTTTTTTGAATAGTTCACGATGATAAAATATGGTCTGATGGCACATGTTATGATTTATCAAACGCCATTTTGAATATTTCCCGCCGTGAAGCCGGTCGTGACTGCCCCAATAGCAATTTCCGTAAACGATATCCACGCCATCGATATTGGTCATCACACTCCTGAACACATCTGGCTCAAGCAAATAATCCCCCGCTCCGATAAAATACAACCAGTCACCTGTCGCGACCTTAATCCCCTTGTTATAACCATCGTAGATACCACCATCAGATTCACTGACCCAATAAGTGATATGACGTTCATATTTTTTGATGACATCTAATGAATTATCCTTTGAGCAATTGTCGATAATAATGAGTTCGTAATTGGGATAGTCCTGGGCAATGATGGATTGTATCGTTTTTTCAAGAGCCGGCCCCATATTACGGTTGGGTAAAATAACGCTGATCTTCGGCCAACTACTTTTATCTTGAGAATATAAATTCATGTCCGAACTCTCACAACACTTAAAGGCTTAAGACCGTTGTTAAATATAAAAATATCAAGAATCATTTGCCTTGAGGATCTAGAATTTTTAGAATAAATTCGTAAGGTTTTTGCCAGTATGCATCGCCTGCCATAAAAGGGAGATCATTGTGCTGACCATTCGGAACGGTAAATAGTTCCTTGGGCTCATGAGCCTTTCCATATAAGTCGCTCCCCATTTGATAGGGGCAAATCTCATCTTTGTCACCATGAAGAATAAAAACCGGCGCTTTCAAACTATGAATATAGGCCTCGTTTGAAAATTCAAAATCCCTGAGAAGGACATTCAAGGCGAATGGAGGCAGCACCGAATAGTGAATTCCAGCCAAGTCTTTAAAAGAAGTAAAAGGTGCTTCTAAAATTACAGCCCCTACTTTATATTCATTGCCAAGCCGTATCGCCGGATATGTCCCGATTGATTCTCCATAAAGGATGACTTTATCGATCGGGATGTGTTTGGTTTCAGCTAGATATCGGAAAGCTGCTCCTTCGTCGCGTAAGAGATCATCGCCATACTTGATGCTGCCTTCACTTTGTCCGTATCCCCGGTAATCATACAAAAAAACCGTAAATCCCCGGTCAATCCAGCCTTTGATTTTAAACAACCGGTGGGAAATATTTCCCGCATTTCCATGAGAAAATAATAGGACACCTTTTTCCCGGGGGGCTCTCAAATACCAACCATGCAACCTGACATGATCGGACGTTTCAAACTGTACATCTTCCCAATCCAAACCATAACTCGCAGGGGTTTCATAAAAAGACTTTTCCGGGAAAAATATCATGGAAGTAACCATCAGATTTATCACCAATCGCCACATAAGCAAATATTCATGCCCCGAGCTGCTTGTTTGATTCGATCAAACATGAGGTTTTTAATTCGAAATCAATTTTTTATCCAAAAACCCGGAATTCTCGTTCCACACTTGATGCATTTACCTTCCCGAGATGCAATTTGGTTTTGTAGAACCCGAAACCCCGATCTCTTCACTAAAATGTCGCCGCAATGATGGCAATAGGTACTTTCCCATTCTCCAACCGTCCCAGGCAAATTCCCCGCATAAACATACCGGAGACCGGCCTTCTTCCCGATGTCAACGGCGCGCAACAAATCTTCGGGGCTGGTATCACGATATTCCGTCATATCATAATCTTGGTGAAAGGCCGTCACATGCCACGGAATGTCCGGAGAAACAGAAGCGACAAATTCCGTTAGACTTTTAAGCTCGTCCTGAGAATCATTAAACCCGGGGACCAGCAGTGTCACGATTTCAACCCAAATATGACGCTCATGCAAACCGCGAATGGTCTGACAAACGACGTCCAGAGATCCTCCAAGTTCCCGATAATGATTATCATCAAATCCCTTAAGATCTACCTTGTAAGCATCAAGCCAAGGTCTAAGATAATCAAGGACCTCCGGTGTTGCATAACCATTGGATACATATGAAGTCACAAGTCCACGCTTCTTAGCCTCTTTGAACACTTCGACGGCCCATTCGGTCGTAATCAAGGGTTCATTGTAAGTACTCGTAACAACCCGGCAGTTTCTTTCAAGCGCAAGCTTCACGATTTCTTCGGCCTTGATTTTCATAATGGACGACACTGCCGAGGAATCCCTCAAGGCTTGTGATGTGATCCAGTTCTGACAATAACCGCAATGAAAATCACAACCGAGCATGCCAAAGCTCATGGCATAGGCGCCCGAAAGTACATGGTAAAAAGGTTTTTTTTCGATAGGATCATCATGCAGACCGGCCACGTAACCGTGAGGGACATAAAGTTCGCCGCCCTGGTTCAATCGCATTAAACAAATGCCGGCTTTTCCGTCAGCAATCAAACACCTGTGCGCACAGGCATAACACCGGACCCTCCGCTCCGGCAACCTTTCGAAAAGCTCTCCTTTCTTCGTATTTTCGCCAAGGATCTCAAAAAGTGTTTTCTGTCTCATGTTAGACACCGCCCTTGCCCTACACTTCTAATCTTATTATCATACTCTCATGATCATAAAATGCTTGAAACAATTCCAATATCATCTACTCCATTGGTATCACCGAACCGCCCGTAAGCTTCCGTGGCGAAAGACTAAAGTCCCTTACAAAATATGGATTTCCGAAATCATGCTTCAACAAACTCAGGTTCAAACCGTTATTCCTTACTATACAAAATGGGTCAGAAGATTTCCGACTGTCCGCAGTCTCGCAAATGCTCGATTTTCTGAAATCCTCATACTTTGGGCCGGATTGGGCTACTATCGACGCGCACAGATGCTTCATCAAACAGCAAAACTTCTTTGCGCAAAATACCAAGGCCGTCTTCCCCAGACGCGCGATGGACTTAATAAACTCCCAGGAATCGGTCCTTACACAGCAGGAGCCATTGCGAGCATCGCTTTCGGGGAAAATGCCGCAATTCTTGACGGCAATATCAAACGTATTTTGGCCCGGATTTTCGCGATCTCTCATGATATCCAGTCCCCTCGGACAATAAACCACCTTTGGAAACTCTCTGCCTCGTTGGTCCCGAAATCAAATCCCGGGGACTTTAACCAGGCGATGATGGAACTCGGTGCAATCATTTGTCTTCCTGATACCCCGCGATGTCATCAATGCCCCGTGACGATGTTCTGCGAAGCGCGTCGATTAAACCGTGAAACAGATTTTCCGTTTAGAAGAAATCGAATCCCCGTCAAAAAAGTCCGACAGGTTGCTCTCGTTATATACAATAGCAACCACGAAATCCTGATAAAAAGGCAACCTGACAATGGCCGCTGGGGCGGTCTTTGGACATTCCCCTTCGGAGACAATCGAAAAGAAATAACGAACGAATTAAATATTGATAACCAGTCATTAAAACAAATCATGACGCTTCGGTTTGGATTCACAAAATATCAGGTTCAATTGAAGGTTTACGAGAATCAACTGCCAAAAACGGATAAGCGGAACAACGAACGCCCTAGACTCAAGAATTCTCATCTGCGCTGGGTCAAAGCTGTAAAACTTATTTCTTATCCGTTTCCTGCTCCTCATCGACAAATTGCAAACCAATTGAACCATGCGAAGTAGTCACAGACGGATCATAAGATTTTGTAACCGTTTCACTTGACTCCCGAGGAAACCTGCCGAGCTTCATCTACACCAGAGGGAATATCACTCCAAAACCATTCGTCTTAAAAACTCGATATACTCACAACCCCAGCATCATTTGACAAAACACATGAAGATATTTTTTAGCGACCCGATCAGGCAAATACTTTTGTTCAAGCAATTTTCTTGCACCGGATCCAGCGCCGTTCTGAATCACAGCTCCTCGCTACCGCACCACAATCCCCCTTCACGGGACAAATAAGGGATCGCTGCAATCATCACAATTATTTTTATGAAAAGATTTGCCACCGGGATCTCATAGTTTTGATCACATTGTGGACTGTAAATTTTGAATGGCTGTAAGGCATATCGCAATCTTTGCATGCATTGATTTTGTACGGCTTGCGCTCAGCCAAATCCATCCTAAGCTGTTGATATTTTTCTCCGTTCCATATTTCCTGCAGTTCCTGCTCAAACAAATTTCCCATAATCGTCTTGTGCTCCAAATCACGGCAGCAAGCAACCACCTCTCCATTGGACGCAATCACCAAAGATAGCCATGGATAAGGACATAAATGGTAATGCTTCGGTCTTTCTGTTGACATAGCGCTAACAGAACCAGTCATATTATGGAAGGTCCTAAATCCGCTTACCACAACTTTGTCTGACCGGAACATTGATTTTAATCTATACAATCGTTCAGAGAGTTCTCTCGGATCTTGAATTTCGTAATTTGAAATGTCCGTCATCTTTATTTTAATATGCCCCAAATCTTCAGCTTTCATAATCTGATTGATATTATTTATGATCATCTCCCAAGCCCCCCTTGTCCCGCGCCACGATTCGAATAATTTTTTATCCGAACAAAAATCCACACAAAAGGTATAACGGCCGCCTCTGCTTTGTGGAAGTGATCGCACTGTTTTTAACGTTAGAAAAAACCCATTTGTAGAAAATATCTGATTTGTAAAATTGTACTCCTGAGCAATTTTGCATATCTCAGAAAACTTTGGGTTTAAAAACGGTTCGCCATCTAACGTCCAGTGCATAACGCTCGTTCTAATTCCGCCTTTACGCAACTTGGCAATAAGAACTTTCGCCTGCTCAGGAGATAAATATGCCCTTTTTCGGATGGAAAAGTGATCCTGCTTTGACTGCGGGCAAAAATGGCACTTAAAATTGCAATTGTTTGTTACTTCGATTGATACATCTTCGGGTAAATAGTTCAGCATTTGAGTTCTGAGAATTTTCCAGTCTATAAATATTCGCCCATAACGCAATATTTTAGCGACAAATCGTGCAATGCAATTAATTTTATCTGCAAGGCGTCTTATCTTAAAGTTGTTTCGTATCATATACGACTGTTTGTGATAACTATTTGCTAACGCAATTTATCAAATGGCTGCATTTGGTATAAATAATCCGTAATTTTCCTGTGCCCAGCTCGATTTATATCACCCCACTCCATAACACACAGAATCCCCCGCATATGCGATTTGTAGTTTAAATTTTTCTTTTAAATATTCTTTATCAGAATAGCCATCAGAATTGATATTTATCGTTCCGTAAGGATAAACGATTGTGTGAGTACTCTCGTTTTTAAACCCGACATCATATCGGATTGTCATCCTTAAGATAAGTTCCATCGAAAAATCGAAAGTCCAGCTTCAGTTTTACTTCGCTGTTTTTCTTTACTCAAACCCGCAATTTCACTGCGGCGATGGAGCCCAAGCATCCCGCCGTCCTGGGTATCATAAATGTGTTGATAGCCAGGCGAACCGATCATTCATCCTTTTTGTTGCCTATTTCTGACACAATGCCATAATTTTGGATCGGCGGGTATGGTTTCTAAGGAGCAGTCACGATTCTCCGGAATAACACCCAAAATCGGCTTGATATCATATTGATTCAAGATTTCTTCGACCCGATACCAAATTTCCCAGTTCATTGTCGGGCAAATACCATCAAACCGGATAAGATATGAGGGCTTCACGATGGAGGGATTTCTTTAATGACTAGCCTCTTCATCCGCGGTATCAAATCCTCGATGCCAACGGCGCAAAACATGATGACAATTCCCATCGCGGATAGCATATATCTTAAAATCGATAGAACGGTAAAACTGACAAACCAAAAATATAAAACAATCGTCAGCGACAAATATGTCGCGAATAAATTTTTCCGTCGCGCGACATAAAATCCGTACATTCCTATCAAAAGATAAGGCAATTGAATCATCAATATGGGCAGTTCATATCTTTCGGAATCCGTTCCGTACCACGGTCTGAACAATTTAAAAGCAGCAAAGGATATCGCCGCAGCCGGCTTTTGGGATGTTTCATCTACACAAAATTTCATAATATCTTTCATGTTGTTCATCCCACCGTTTTTCATCGCCGAATACGCATCCTGCGCAAACTCGTATTCCCGTAGCTGAGATCCTTCTCGATGAAAGATCCCGTCGCGCGTTGCAACCACCTGGTTGTTTGAAAGCAAAATCACCTGCCCTGTATTTTGATAGATGATCGCGGACCATAACAGAACAGGGATCCAATAGCTCAAGACGAAACATAAAATGATTTTGATTCCTCCGTTTTTTCTCCCGCTCTTCGTAACTGAAATGACTCCAAAGATCGACATGGGTATCCATAGAAATAAAACAGCAGGCCAAACCAATCCGCTCAATCCCAGGGAAAAACCGCTTAACGCGAAAGCAACCATGCGATGTTCACGGCAGGCAATAATAAAGATAAACAATGAAATAAAAAAAAGAGCAGTAAACAAAGGCATGGCCACCCATGTATATTTTGTCACACTTAAAATCACAAAGAAAGGGTACGCTGCATACATCATAGAAGCCAAAAACGCAATGCGCTTATGAAACAACAAATTGGCTATCAAAAAAAGAAGTCCGCACGAAAAACTTTGCAAAAAAATTGTACAGTAAGGATAGACAATATTTGTAGTTCCATACTCCCCCGTGAAAATATAGATTGAAGCCAATAATAACGGATAAAGGGGGGGATAACTTGTTGCGAATTTTCCGTCGATTGTATACCCATCGCCTTTTGCGAGGCTCTCTGCGACCGGAGCATAGAAGCCTTCCGTATCTCCAGGCATATCCAGCATATGTCCAAACACCCAAAAGCCAAGTGTATATATAATATAGATAGCAACGATCATCAGCAAACACGTTTGCGCAGGCTTATGGATTAAATTCAACATAGACTCAACGTGACAACCAAATCGGAGGACATCACTTCCCTGCCAAATTCTTGCTGATCTCCGAACACATGAGCGGATTGAATCGATCTCATACCGGAGAAACCATTGTTTGAAAAAACAAGATATCGCTTTGACCGGGGGTGACCTCTTCTTTAAGAATACGGATAGGATACTTCCCCATAAGATCTTTGATGCGGCCTACGGGAGGAAACGGATGGCCGAATTTAATCGAGAGTTTACTGTTCGCAAAATACTGAAGCTTTCGCAACCAAGTAACCGGATTATAATATTCTGCCGTATTTGTCATGATGTAGACATATCCCCTGGTTAAACCAATCGATAAATTTAACTGGCAAAATATTCGTCATCGATACTATAGTTCCAACATCCCTGTTAAATACCAAGTCGAACGGCCGGTCCGTATAACGCGCGGCTTCCTCCAAGTATCCGAGTGTGAACTCAATCGACACATTATGCTCAAGGGCTTTATTCTTGGCAATGTTGAGATAACGATGACTGATGTCATGCCAAATTACCCGCCCATCCCGTTTTGCAAATTCAACACTGTACGGCCCCGCCCCCCCCTCCCAAATCCAATATCTGTTTTCCTGAAAATCCTCCTATTTCCTTCTCAAGCCATCCAACAAATTCTCGATTGAGCATGCTCCATTCGTACTTAGCATCGGCATCCGCATGCGCACTTGGAACCGGATCCCAACCCGAATGCGGATTGTAAAAGAAACAGTGAATTTCGTTTGGGTGGAATACCTTCATAAAATAACGTTCACCTTCATCCTGGAGAAACCGATCGGCTCAATTGATCCCCACGATGGGTTGTAACAATGTCTTATAAATATCCAATGTTTCTTTTATGATGATGGTTTCATCAAACTGGCTTAATATCTTTTTTCTACCTTGTTTGCCCATTTCTGAACATTGCTCCGGATGTAAAGAGAGATGACGAATAGCCTCTGCTAAGGCATAGGCATTCTTCGGAGGAACAATCAAGCCATTCACTCCATGTTCGACAACATCGCGACAGCCTGGAACGTTTGTGGTTATAATTGGTTTTTCACAGGCTGCTGCTTCCAGTAAAAAACGCGGCATACCCTCACGATAGCTCGCTAAAACGGCCACATCAATATCTCTCAATATTTCCAAGATGTCACGGACTTGCCCCAGGTAGTTAATAATCCCTTTCTCGTGATACCGCTTTATATATTCTTCACACAAGCTGCCCGGATTGCCTAAATCAGCTCATCCTGCCAATATAAATTCAACATTCAAATTCATGAGGTAGATAACTTGATTAATTTGGAAGCGGCGCACAATTCCCTCAACCTTTTCCAAATCGATATCTTCAAGACTCGTCGCGATCCCGCCAAAATTCATATGTTCATACTGAGGGAATTCCCTTCCGAGGCGATCGGATACTCGGAAACCATAGCCGCAACCAACGCCATAGCAGACAGAATCACCGACATAGGCAATGCGTGGTTTTGTTTTTTTGGGGGAAATTCCTGATCAGGATAACCATCCGAGTTGATCTTTATCGTCCCATAGGGGTATGTCATCGTACAATTTTTTCTGTTTTCAAACCCGACATAATAGGAAGGCTCAAACCGAATGGTCATTCTCAGAATGAGCTCCATGAGAGAAAATGCCCCGAAAACAATCAGGACCAGAAAGATGGCAATCGTTTTCCTTGGGTTGGCGTCAAACCAACTCACTTCTCGGATCCCTCATCCTGGTTCACGCAACCGCTCTTGATTCTATCCGGACAAAAGCCGGCAAATCCGCAGAAAAACTTGCGACACCGAAACATCGTCAAATAACACCTCGAAAACATCAGGTCAAACCAAGAACGCGCTCGCTGAGAATAGCAAATCTTAATTTCATTCAGCAAAGAGATGCGGGCCTGATACTTTTTAACGCCGGAAATAAAATGATGAAGATCGGTCTCATCCCAAGCGTTGTGATGGAAACAAACCGTCCATACCCCCAAGGGAAACCAATGGAATCGCCACAACTGTTGAGGAACCCACAACATACCGCGGGCGTCATGACACGGATAAACATAAAATCCATCGCTGATGATATGAAGGCCCTCTTCATTCAAAATTTTTACGGTCGTTTCATCCAATGAATGCGCGGGGGCTATGAATATTTCGGGCTGAACTTCATTGATACGAAAAATAGCAAGAGCTGATTGGATTTTATCCCGTTGTATGTCGAAGCTCAGCCCAGCAAACTCACTGCGCTGTTGAAGTGCCAGTATGCCGGGCTCATGCGTATCAAAAATATGCCGATAGCCATGCAATCCGATGGTCCATCCTTTTCGCTGCCAATTCCTAACGCAATGCCAAAATTTTGGATTGGGTGGCGACAGATACAAATTTTCATCTCGATTGTCTGGAATAATTCCTAAAATTGGTTTGACCTTTAGCTCGTCTAAGGTTTGCTCTATTTGATTCCATATCGTCCAATTCATGGTTGAGCAGATATCATCAAACCGAATAAGATATGTTGGTCTCATCAAGACGGATTGCAATCAGATAATTTCTTAAAAAACAATATGTCGGTTTCTCCACATTGATTGTTATCCCCAACAAGACGGATGGGACATTTTAAGAAGAGCGTTTTAATACGCCCCGAAGGCGGAAGCGGGTGGCCTATCTTGATCCCATATCTAGTGTTTAAGTAATATTGCAGTTTACGCAAAAAACTCCGAGGTTGATAGCTCTCAGCTGTCGGTGTCATTATATATGTATAACCGTTAGGCTGAATCAATCTAAATATCATTTTCGCAAACCACCCGTCATCCATGCAATAATACCAACACACATGACTAAAGACGAAATCGTAGGAGCACGACGGGGAATAACATATATCTTCAAAATAGCCTAGGTTGAAATTTATTTGAACATTATTTTCACATGCTTTTTCCCGGGCAATTTTTAAATACATACTACTGATATCATGCCAAGTCACGAAAGCACCACGCTTTGCAAATTCAACGCTATATTGACCTGGCCCACCACCTAAATCCAAGACCCTTTTCCCTTGGAAACCCGAAATGATTATTTCTAATTGATCAACTAATTTCTTATTGATTGTGCTCCATGCTCTCTCAGAATACCATCGAGCATAACTCTCTGAGATTGGGTCCCATCTGTTTCTTGGATTATGAAACAAGCGGTGAATCTCATTAGGATAAATAAATCGCATTAGTTCAGTTCAAACGGAATCTTTCACTGTCGTACGCTCGGGGCTTGATTGAATTACGCACAGAAGCAACAGCCCGCATTGACCAGTTCAATGGCCCCATCCTCGGCCAACTTGCAAAATTTATCTTACAAGCCCGCCAGCTAATCAATAATGATCAAAATTTTTATGGTCTTTCTAACTAATCGCATCTTTTACTTCTCGCGATCACATTTCGTTTGAATCCTAAAAACAATATGCAAACGATATGTGATGTTTTTCTCTCAACGCTTACCGCCCATTTTGAAGGTAAATAGCAAAAACATATTTCTTAAATTCATACTCTTACTTCTTTAGAAACTTCGAAAAGGTTGGGGAAAAACAATCCATACGCATCGAAGGTTTGTCGAATCACAAACGCTTGATCAAACTCGGCCATGACTTTCTTCCGTCCCGCAATTCCCATATCGCTCCTCTTTTGAGAGTTTTGGTATAAATATTGAATTGCTCGAACTAATGCTGGGACATCCCTGACAGGGATCAATAATCCATTCACACCGTCTTCAACAACGTCGTTACATCCCGGAATATCCGTCGCAATAATTGGAAGCGCACAAGCCGCGGCCTCCAAAAGTATTTTGGGAAGACCTTCCCTGTATGACGGCAAAACGACAACATCCGATTCATGCATCAAAGTCATCATGTTATCTTGATGACCAATGAATTTAATAGCTCCATGATCTTGCCACTCGCGAATATTTTGCTCACAAAGACAACCGGGATTGCCGTCATCGAAATCTCCGGCAAGGGTAAATTCAATTGCTGGAATTTCTCTCTTGAGAATTCGGGCAGCAGCGACATATTCTTCAACTCCCTTTTCCCTCAACAAACGTGTTGCCATAAGGACTTTGAATATTTTATTCGAATCACGGCGATTGCGCAACACGGGTTGAATAGAATGAACATTAATACCCGAGCCACGGATAAGACGCACTTTATCCTCCGCGATCCATTTCTCTTGAACAACCGTTTGGTAATCCCTTCTATTTTGCACGATAACGACAGAGGCCGAATTCGCCATACTTATCTTTATCAAAATGCTTACAATTTTTCGAAATAATATCGTGATGGCATCATGATGTGAAAATAAATACCCCATTCCGACAAATGCATTCACGCGATATCTTATTCCGGATAGCCATGCCGCAATAGAACCGTAGATAATACACTTCAAGGTAAAGTGATGAACTAAATCGGGAGCTTCTTTCACATAAATCATCAATAAGCGAAAAATTGCTATGGCTTCAGCAAAAGGATTAAGGCTTCTCCTTTTTAAAGGCCAAGGTATCCACCGCAATTCTTGTTTGACAAACTCCTTTGAATATGCCCCAGGCGGAGAAACCAGGACAACATCAACCCCGATATTTTTGATTGCCCTTGCCAAAGGCAATCGGAAGTTATATAGATACCAATCTGAATTTGCCAATAACATTATTTTATGCTTATGATTTTCCATTGTCTCGATATCGACGATAAACACTTTCCCAAAGCGGCATTATTTTTTCTACACTAAATTGATCGCTAACAGATTGGCTACCCCTTTGTCCCATATCATGTCGATTTCTCTTTGGCATATCCATAAGCATTTTCATTTTTTCGGCAAGTAAGACTGGATTTCCAGGTTCAACTAAAAAACCATTTAGGCCATTTCTGACAATTTCGCCGACACCCCCCACATTCGTAGCCACAATTGGCAATCCTGTGGACATGGCTTCCAAAAGGACTTTCGGCATACCTTCAAGACTCGAACTTAATACAAATCCATCTGCCGCATTCATTAGTTGCGGCATATCAAATCTCGCACCAAGAAAATACACTTTTTCATTTAAGCCCATCTCTTTAACCATCATTTGTAACTTCTTTTCTAAAGTCCCGATTCCACATATCAACAACACAACATGGTCTTCTGATTCAACAATAATGCTAAAAGCTTTCAGCATGGATGGATAATCTTTGATTGATTCTAAACGCCCTACTGTTAACCATGCATATTCATCAGCAAGTTTGAATGAAGCACGTATCTGTCTGCGAGCTGTTTCATCGGAATAAAATATTCCTGTATCAACTGAGTTCGGGATGATCATTCTTTTCTTATTCACAAGCCCCAACCGAGCATATTGCTCTGCTGAAGCATGACTTACAAACGTTGTGAGATCACACAATCGATCCGTCATTTTATAAAGAGTTCTTCTAGCGATACTGTTCTCTCCACTATTGTGAATCGTGGATATAACAACCGGAATTTTAGTAAATATTCTTGCGATACGCGCGACAATATTCGCATGAAATTGATGACTGTGTAAAATATGAGGTCTGTAGTCACGCAACAATCTCAGGAAATTCAAAAAAACACGAAATGCCGAAAATTGATTTGTGGCTCCTAAATACGTAATTGGGATTTTTTCTGCAATAATTTTGTCGGCATCACCCTGTCTACTTACAAGCGATGCGACAACGACATCCCACCCTCTCCGCTTAAACTCCATCGCCATCTGAACGACTTCCTGCTCAACACCGCCAAAGTGTATGCCAGTCATCAAATACAAGAGCCGATTATTTTCTGCCATTATATTTGATCTCTCATGAATTTGTTCCCCCGTCCTTCAATAAAGGAACTGCCAGATAAACAGCTTGCTTTGGATAGGGTACAACAACGCTATATCAATCATTGGATTTATAAGAACGATGGCGACAAAGGACGAGTCTCGCCAGTATTCAGTTAGCAAGAGAAATACTGATAATACTTTTGAGATACGGTAGATATCGTGTAGTATTTATTAAATAACTCTTTTGCATAGCGAGTGATACTTTGGGCAACTTGTTGATTTGTCAAAACATAGCGAATTGCATCTGCCATCGCCAGCGCATCACCGCAATCCACAAAAATAGCCCCCGAGTTACCCAACACTTCTTGAACAGCTCCCGCTTTTGTTGACACGATCGGTATTTCATAAGCCATCGCTTCAAGTACTACTAAAGGGAGCCCTTCATAACTTGAAGAAAGCACAAAAACATCAGACATTGTCATTAAGGATGCAATATCATTCCTGTCTCCCAAGAATAAAATGCGTTTTGATATATGGTTAGGCAAAATACTGAGTTCTTTATTTAATTCGTCTTTCTCTGCGGAATTCAACGAATTTTTTCCTGCGATTAACAAATAACAATCCAATGAAGCAGCTACTTCTGAAAATGATTTGATTAATGTTCGATGATCTTTCTGCGCCCTGATCTCAGCCACATTCAAAATTATCTGTGCATCATTCGCTATCGCGAACTCCTTTGCATACCGCTCTCTCAAAACAAGTCGCGGCTCACTGATCAATACCGGGCATATCCCATATGGAATATGGTGTACAGGCACATCGTAAGATTTTTCCGTTCGAAATCGCAACCCTTCCGAAAGGGCTATGGGTTTCCAACCCAATAATTTAAAAGCCAGATAATTCCCCCAGAACATGAGACGGGAGCCTTCTTTTTCCGGCTCATTAGCAGCCGTATAAATTTTCTTTTTTATCGACATAAACAAACACGGCAAAAGCGCATAACACAATCCCGACATGTGAGCGTGTACGCATTGAGGCTTGATTTCCCCCAATAATCTCCAAAGGCTCAAAATCACGTTCGGATGAAATCCGTGTTTTTTATTCAAACTTTTAACTTTACAACCAGCTCTTAAGAGTTCATCGGCCATATGGAGATCATCTTCATCTTCGAGTGTGATCAACCACAACTCATCAACCAAATGATTTTTCTTTAGAGCGATGCATAGCTGCGCCACAAACATCTCCACCCCCCCACGTCTAAAACTCGGAATAATTTCTACTAGTTTCATCAGAGGCCTATTGCGGTTGAACTTTTGACATGGCTCGATTGATCAAAAGGGAACGCTCTACCCCCCATGTGTACCCACTGACCGATGCTAGAAAAACCCATGTGATTCTTAGACCCATCTGTGGGATGAAAAAATTAATAAATAGAAGTGTCAGAAAAAATGCTTTAGATAATCTCACGACATAGATAATCTGATGGTGCTGCGTCAGTTTTTCAAGACGACCAAACCGCCGAAATAGTATGAAGTAAAAAGAAAAATACAAGACAAATCCTACAATCCCCGTATCTGTCAATATTTCCATATACTCCGAATGCGAATAGAAACCATACCTATTATGAGCTTTGAAATTATCCAATCCAACTCCGCAAATCGGCGATTGTAAAAAAATCTGCATCGACCTTATATATAGCTCTTTCCTCAAAGCATCTCCGCCAACATCATCTGAGTTTTTATTAGCCTTTAATCGTACTCCCAAATATGTTTTATTAAAAATGTAATTAGTCGCGAAAAAAAGCCCCACCGTAACGATCAGCATCATCAATAGTGTTTTGATTGGTTTTCTCCCCATGCCTTTTGCATAACATAAGTACCACCACATTGTGACAAATAGTAAGAATCCGACAAATATCTTCCGTGATGCTGTATATGAGATCATTATAATTAAACACATCGAGGCAACGACACATACAGCACGAACCCACCAATATTGTTTTATTTCCCATAAATACGCAACAAAAATAAAGCCATACAACATATAAAAAGAATATGAATTTGCATTTCCCGTTATACCCTTGAGTCGCAAATACGAAAATTGATCCGTTTCGCGGATTGATTGCATTTCACCGGAATAAAGCGAAATTAAACACATGGTTAATACCCCCAACGCAACTGCTAGAAAAGCCGGACCAATCCGAGGCTTTGATGCATAAATACCTGAAAGGATAAAATAGACAACCCCCATATTGGCGGCATCTTTAAATGCTTCGTTATAGGAATCCATATCAACCGCAATGTACTTCCCAGAAGCCGACCATAATAGCCACATCAAATAAAACCACACCTCTGTAGCCACTTTCAATCGGTGTCGGGCATAATGCACGAGGAAAAGAATACCTAAAATATATCCGTAATATTTAGTAAATTGTGACAGACCTTGAATACTGCTTAGCGTTATCATCATAATAATTAAAGGCATGGACAACCACACTAAAAGGCTTGTCGGAATGATTTTTTCGTTATAACTTTTCAAGACCCCTCGTAGATACTCAATCTGAGTTTTTTCATTCGCTATTATTCAATATCTTGGCAATGTCGTTCGGCCATTTTAATACACAAGGCGTTTAAGCTTTCGTTTTCCCCTATCCTTCATTTATTTTGCACTTTATTCAGCAATCATATTTTTCTGCCGCAATGTTTGGTTTTTTTATTCGGGATTAATAATCTCATCCAGAAAATCATCCCATAATTTCATGATATTCTTCATACTGTATTGCTCTTTGATTTCGGCTGCGCGCATTGCCAAACGCCGCCGTTCTGATTCTTCGGTCATCAAACGATCCATCTCCGACGCCAAGGCATTAACATCCCCCGCGGTCACTAAAATACCATTAACCTTATTTTGAATCAGTTCTTTCGGACCGCTTTGGCAATCAAAACTAATCACAGGCAATCCACAGGCCATCGCTTCGAGCAAAACATTCGGAAAACCTTCATAGCGAGAGGACAATACAAATAAATCAGCTTGATGCATTTCCCGAAACACATTATCGGTTAAACCTGGAAGATGCACCCTCTCGTGCAAACCGAGGTTATATATCAATGATTCCAAATCGAGCCGCAGCGGACCTTCCCCCCATATCGTGAGCGACCAGTTGGGGTTTTTATTTGCAATGGTTGAAAATGCCCTGATGAGCATATCAAACCCCTTTTGAGAAACTAATCGCCCCATAGCAAGAATATTTTTGTGCGTTTTGGGATCGGCACTACTTTTTTCATCTACGTTTGTTTCTATCTCTACGGGGTTAGGAATGACTTTTACAAGCCTTCTTACCTTGTTTGAAAAATAGCAGGACGCCGCTTCGGTTTGGACGACAACACGAAAGGCAGAGGGGTAAAGTATTTGCCTAAGAATTTTCCACACGTACTTTAAGTCTTCTGTGCTGGGATCAAATCGCTCCGAAACAATAATCGGAATATTTAGTCCACGAGTCGCCAGCAGACTAATGACATTCTGAACCGTTTGGAAACTAATGACCACATCAGGTCCAACATGCCGCATGGCCGTGTTTAATGTCTTGATCCGTTTCCAATTATTGCGTAATCCTTCAAAAATATTTTTAGAAGAAGCCCCTATATCAAGTGATAACATTTCAACACTCGGATGAATTTTATAAAACGAATTATGGGCAGAATTTGTCCAGCGCATTAACGTAACTTGTGAACCTTTAGATGCATAATAGTTTGCCATCTTCGATATCACTCGCTCCGCTCCTCCGCACGACATTGAAAATATTACAAATGCGATTCGCATATTCAATCCGTTGGTCAATTCACACAACTCACCAAATAAAGAAACAACTTATTATTTGACATGATGTTTTCATAATACACTGAATTCAAGAAAGCGATGAGGCTTCTCAGGGATCAACGATTACCGATAATGCGTTTGACTATTTGCGATATTGCATTGGCTCGGATTTCAAGCGTATATCGGTTTTCCACCGTATGTCTCGCCGCTGCACCCATAGTCTTGCGAAGCGCAGTATCTGCCCAAAGTTTGGATACCACTGCCGTCACTTCATGAATGTTATCGGGATTGCACACGATGAATCCCGTGTGCCCATTTTCGATTATTTCGGACGACGTTCCATCTAAAGGGCTAACGATACAAGGCAGCCCACATGCCATTGCTTCCATAACTGCGTTTGGCATACCCTCATAACGCGATAAAAAAAGAAACAAGTCTGCAGCACGCAAATAATCTTCGACATTATCAATTTTGCCTGTAAATTTAACTGATGAACTTAACCTATCCGACTGATGAACATAACCCCTAATATACTCGTCGTACGAATAATCTTTTGTTTCTGCGGATTCTCTTTCGCTGGATGTTGGGCCAACCCATACTAAACAATCGCGATTTTTTTCTGAAGATAGACTCTCCCAGACATGAAGCACCCGATCAATACCTTTTCTGTATGTTGTCGCACCGATAGAGACAATAATCTTCTCATATCCCGATAACCCTAATTTTTCTCTGATTTTTATTTTTTCAGCTTCGTTAGGCGGAACGAATCTTTGAATTTCAATTCCTTGGGGGATATAATACAAATTGCGAGGTGCAATTCCGGCTTGTTTCATTTTCCCAAAGAATGATTTCGATATAAGTATCCATGCGTTAATAAAAGGAAAACTGATATATTTTAATATTTTTCTTTTACCCTGCATTAGGGTCACAGGATCGTCAACTCCCATAAGTGTCATTTCCACAGCTATTGGAAAACCTAAGACTAATCTTAGAAACAAAACACAGATTAAAACATCGAGTTCGGCAGTAACACAATAAACCAAGTCGTAATTCTTACGATGCAAACTTAGATACCATCCTATCTGCAGAAAACGAAATATCATCGCCCTTCGACTGTTCCCCCGTTTTAACAAACGATAAACATCGTCTCTTACGCCTTGTGTTTTCAAATCAATCGGCTTCCTGGTAATAACCGATGTGCTAATTCCAATTTTATGCAAATGTGGCCTCAACCTTGACCATTGTATCCCCTGTCCACCAAATGACGGCGGATAATAGGGGGTTATGATGCACATTTTCATTGGAAGGCGATTCTTGATAAGTTTAAGTCAAACGGCTAATAGCATTTCGACTTTTATTAAAAAATGTCAACACAAACATAAAAACAAGCCAACAAATAAAAATAACAGAGTGATACATCGATAGGATTTTTTTGTATGCCTTAAAGATCGATCTCCAATCGGCTCCTCCCAACAATAGTCTTTCAAACCACAAGCGCGCCGACTGGTAAGCAGCATCCCGCATCAATGAGGGATCATGGGATGACTGCAATAGCATGTAATCCGCTATTTTAAAGTACTCGTCTTCCCGAATTTTTGTTCCCGTTATTTTCGTTCTAACGCTTGAAGATGTTGTTCGAAAATAATTTTGCACACGCGCCGAATAGTAAATACCCGCCTGATGTAATATCTTTACCCAAAGAAACCAATCTCCGCATAAATGCGTGTCTAAGGGGACGCCCCCAACCTTGTTGTAACATAATCGACGCATAACCACTGCACTTGCATTTGGAATGGTGTTGGCGTACAGTAGATAATTGTAACATTCGGAGAGGCCGTCATTTATATATTCCCTAGTCCATCTCGCCGAATGCTTGAAAGGCTGGGGGAAACCAGTTAATGTGCCATCTTCATTAACCTTAACTGACTGACAATAGGCCATGCCTAGCCAATCATATTTATCCAGTTTTTCTACCATATTTTCAAGAAACTCCGGGCTAGCGTAATCATCGGTTTCAGCTATCCATATGTATTCACCCTTTGCATAATGGCATCCTCTATCCCATTGGGCAAAAACATTACCGGAATTTTTATCATTGATGATGACATTGCTGATCTTTTCACAATTCGCATATTCTGCAAATACCCCCATGCTGTTATCCGTCGAAGCATCGTCTAAAAAAATCATTTCAAAATCCTGGAAAGTTTGTTCAATAATACTCGTCATTCTCTTTTTTAAAAATCGAGCGTGATTATAATTCGGAATAATAATCGATACTTTCGGCATCAGGCGGTCAACTCACTGAATTCATTTCATGCAATGCCACAACATATGAGTTTCTTCAATCGCTTTCATTCACACTGTATTTTTGATCATTTTCACGTCAGATATTTAGAAATTCTAGCAGCAATTTCGGTGGACATCATGGTTTATCGTTTTATACACTTTCCTAAAAAATACCATTAACCTTAAAATAGATCTGATCCACAAAGGGCTTATTTTCCATATACCACCAAGCCAATAAACCTCACGTGGCGCGCTTAAAGATCGTTTTCTAATGATTTCATACAAATCTTTCCATCCTAACTTCCTCACTACAGGATTAACATGGTCCGAAACAAGATCGTCTTCCCATTGAATTTTTGCAAATGCTTCCACCTCTCGTTTGGTTGGTTGATTATAAAATTTATTCAGCAATTCCATAATCGCTGGCCTTAAATCCACTTCCATATTCACGAAATGGTCATTCACAATCAAATAGTCAACAAAACTTAAGACACTACGATGAATACTTTGGACACCTCTTGTTTTCAGATAGGTGTTATCAATCTCCTTTAATACGGGAATCACACCTTTTTCATTTCTGGCGTATGAAAGCGTCGTACCGTGATCAGCCGGACAGAATAACTCCAACAGGAAAGCGTAATTGCCTATTTTATAGGTATAACCGCGCTCTTTATTTTCGTCGAAAAAATAACTTTGATAC
>JAQTOZ010000202.1 GCA_028713205.1 Candidatus Omnitrophota bacterium | reverse complement strand
AGTACGATTTAGGATATTTCGATGAGGATAGTGCTAAACTAGAACCGCTTGAGTACCCCTTCGTACCGGAGATTGTGTAACCTATGTCTCCGGTACGAAGTGTTACCCATGTGTCCGGTATGGACCGTATAAATTTGGTGGGCGGTAGAGGAATTGAACCTCTGACCTCTTCCATGTCAAGGAAGCGTTCTAGCCATCTGAACTAACCGCCCGAGAATTCCTTTGAATACGAGTAGTGAAAGAAGATCATAATAAACTGCCCGCTGAATTATTTCAACGAAGAAAACGAAAAGAGCGTATCTATTGAAAAATGTTGAAAGAAAAATGACTTATGCTTATGATATGCCCCCTACTGGAGAAAGGAGTACAAAATATGGGACAAGATCGTAAACGTCGTATTAAAAGACAGCGCAGAATAGCTCGCCTTAAAAGATTGAAATTGAAAGCGCGTGGGTTGAAGGCAAGTAAATCGGTAGCCTAAATAGATATTTGTTGCTTTGGCAATGGTTCGATTGTACAATGTGCTTCGTAAGTTCATTTGTTATCGGAGGTTAAGGAGACTTATCAATTAAATAGCATGGTTAAACCCGACCTAGAAGTGCTCGATCGCCTTCGGCATTCATCCGCTCATATTCTGGCGCAAGCCGTCCAAAGTTTGTTTCCCGGTGTGAAATTAGCCATAGGGCCATCTATTCAGGATGGTTTCTATTATGATTTTGACCGTGACGAACCTTTTACCGATGAGGACTTGGCACGGATTGAGAAGCGCATGAAGGAAATTATTGATGAGGGGCAAGCCTTTAGCCAGAATTGGATGGCAAAGGATGAGGCTGTACGTTTCTTTCAAGGGAGGAATGAACCCTATAAGGTAGAGCTCCTTAAAGAGATTCTGGATGAGCGGGTGAGTATCTTTCAAAATGGGCCGTTTGTTGACCTCTGTCGAGGTCCGCATGTGAAGAACACAAAGGATGTGCCTGCTTTTAAACTGCTATCGGTGGCAGGAGCCTATTGGCGAGGTAGCGAACGCAACAAAATGCTGCAAAGAATTTATGGTACAGCGTTTTTGACACAAAAAGAACTCGATACGTACATCCAGCGATTGGAAGAGGCCAAGAAGCGAGATCACCGTAAATTGGGGCGACTTCTCGATTTGTTTAGCTTCCACGAAGAAGCTCCGGGGATGCCGTTTTATCACCCGAAAGGAATGATTGTTTACGAACAGTTGATCGCTTATTGGCGGGAAGTTCACCGGAAAGATTATCTGGAAATCAAAACGCCAACGCTCCTCAAAGATGAACTATGGAAGCAGAGTGGCCACTATGAACATTATCGAGACAACATGTTTTTTTCAAAGGTGGAAGAAGAAAGTTTTGCAGTAAAGCCGATGAACTGTCCAGGCGGAACGCTGATTTATCGAAGTTCTCAGCGCTCCTATCGGGAATTGCCATTAAGATATGCAGAGCTCGGACTCGTCCATCGCCGTGAGCGATCGGGTGTTTTACACGGGCTTTTTCGAGTGAATGCGTTTACGATTGATGATGCGCACATTTTTTGCATGGATGAGCAGATTCGCGAAGAAATTTCTCGGGTAATCGGATTGATCCTGGTTTTTTACAAAACGTTCGGCTTTGAGAAGATCAAGATCAGTTTATCAACACGACCCAAAGACTCCATGGGGAGTGAGGCGTTATGGCAGAGGGCAGAGGCGAGTTTGCGTGAAGCACTTGTTGAGAATAAGATTGATTTCGACATCCAGGACGGGGGCGGGGCATTTTACGGACCTAAAATCGATTTTGAAGTTACCGATTCAATCGGTCGCGAATGGCAATGCGGTACGATTCAACTGGATTTTCAGATGCCGGAAAGATTTGATCTAAAGTATGTCGGGTCCGATAATTCGATCAAACGGCCGGTGATGGTTCATCGTGCGGTTTTGGGATCGATCGAACGATTTTATGGGATTTTGGTTGAACATTATGCGGGTGCATTTCCTGCATGGCTGGCGCCCGTGCATGTTCGTGTCTTGAATATTTCAGATCGTCATGTTCCGTTTGCTGAGAGTATTGCGAATAAACTGATCCATGCTGGTTTGCGGGTTGACACCGATTTCCGATCGGAGACAATCGGATACAAAATCCGCGAGGCTGAGATGCAAAAAATTCCGTATAGTGCGATCGTTGGTGATAAGGAAATGCAGGAAGATAAACTGGCTGTGCGAAAGCGCGGCCGGAAGGATTTAGGATCACAGACCGTTGATTATTTGATCGAGGTTATCAAGAAAGAGATCGCCGATAAAGTTTAAACGGTGGAGCGATTTGCGCAGATTCGTTCGATGCGCATAATCAACTAAGCGGTATCAACAAAAGGAGGCCCTTTGGCTCAAGATCCTTCGAAGTATATTCGAATTAACGAAAAAATTCGTGTTCCGCAAGTTCGTCTTATCGGTGCCACGGGTGAACAAATAGGAATTGTTCCAGTGAAAGAAGCGCTGACCCGTTCTCAGGAAGCCGAGTTGGATTTGGTGGAAGTAGCTCCCGAAGCAAACCCGCCCGTGTGCCGGATTATGGACTTTGGGAAATACCTATATGCGTTAAATAAAAAAGAAAAAGAGTCACGTAAAAAACAAAAAGTGATCGATGTGAAAGAGATCAAGCTGAGCTCTAAAATCGAAGAGCATGATTATCAGACTAAATTACGAAACGGTCGAAGATTTTTGGAGCGAGGCGATAAAGTCAAACTGAGTATGTTCTTCCGTGGCCGTGAAGTTCAATATAAACAATTAGGTGAAAGAATTCTGAATCGGTTTGTTGAAGATGTCGCGGATGTTGGAGAGATTGAGCGCAATGATGGATTTGACGGGCGCTCTTTTTTGATGTACTTAATGCCAATTTCTCATGCCAAGAAGAAGACTTCCTTAGACACCGAGGAGAAGAAGGAAAAAGGACCAGACAATGCCAAAAATGAAAACGAACAAAGCAGTTAGGAAGCGATTTAAAGTTACCAAGAAGGGTAAAGTATTGCGTACTTCGACGTTACGTCGTCATTTGTTGACCGATCGAAGCTCTGCGAAAAAGCGTTCTAAAAGACGTTGGCGAGAAGTGGATCAAGCTGACAGTGAGCGATTTCAGAAGATGCTTCCGTACGGTAGCTAGACGATGATTCTATCATAGGATATGGAAAGGAGTTTTATATGCCTCGTGTAGCACATGTACCTGCGGGTAGAAAAAGAAGGAAGAAATTTTTAAGGCGCGCTAAGGGATTTGTGGGCGGACGGAGGAAGCTTTATCGGTCCGCACGCGAAACTGTGCAGCGTGCAATGGTTTATGCCACTCGGGATCGCAAGGATCGGAAGGCGGAATTTAGAAGGCTCTGGACCGCGCGCATTAATGCCGCATGTCGTCAAGTTGGTATTTCCTACTCCCGCTTCGTCGCAGGAATGAAAAAACTCAATGTTCGGCTCGACCGGAAGTCTTTGGCTGATTTGGCAGTGAAGGATTTTGAGGCTTTTCAAAAAGTCGCAGAATTTGTCAAATCTGTTCTCAAGTAAACCGAACTTTCTTCATGTGATTTTAGAACCGGCGATTCATCGACCCCAACACAAGATTGTAGGGATTGTCAAGCTGTTATGAGCGAGACGATTGATCAGGTTGAAGAGCAAGCCAAGTTGAAGCTGGATACCCTTAGGACTCCGGAAGAACTGGCGTCTTTCCGGATAGCGTATTTAGGGAAGAAGGGGAAGCTGGCAGCGCTGATGGAAAAGATCAAGACATTGCCGATCGAAGAAAAACGCGAATTTGGAGGCCGGGTTAATCAATTAAAGAATTATCTCGAGAAATCTTTTGAGGCTAAGAGCGAGCTTTTGCACCGTGTTCAAAAAAAACCCGAGTTTTTTGACGAAACGCTTCCAGCTATCTATCCGCGCCTAGGCCGATTGCACCCGATTACACAGACGATTCGAGAAATCAGTCAAATCTTTGAGAGGCTGGGGTTTGATGTTGTTGATGGCCCAGAGATCGAAACGGAATATTACAATTTTACCGCTTTAAATATTCCGTTGGATCATCCTTCGAGGGACGCTTTTGATACTTTTTATACCGAAGGGGGACAGCTCTTGAGATCTCAAACGTCGACTGTTCAGATACGCGTCATGCAAACAAAAAAGCCGCCTTTGCGGATTATTGCACCCGGGCGCGTTTATCGACCCGATACCGTTGATGCCAGCCACTCATTTATGTTCCATCAAATCGAAGGACTCATGGTAGATGATAAAACGACATTCAGCGATTTGAAGGGGGTGCTTCATCTTTTTCTCCGTGAGCTTTTTGGATCGGAGGTCAAAATTCGTTTTCGGCCGCATTTTTTTCCGTTTACTGAGCCCAGTGTCGAGGTGGATTTGCGTTGGGGAAGCCGTGGTTGGCTTGAAATATTAGGTGCCGGAAGCGTCGACCCGAATGTTTTTGATGCTGTTGGCTATAATTCAAAACAAGTCCAGGGGTTTGCATTTGGGTTGGGAGTGGAGAGGATTGCGATGCTAAGGCACGGAATCGAGGATATACGCTTATTTTATGAAAACGATATCAGATTTTTGAGGCAATTTTAATGAAAGTTAGCGTTGATTGGTTACATGATTTTGTTAAGTTTTCTCCGCCGTACGAACATATCGCAGAGCGGTTAACTCTAGCAGGTCTCGAGGTCAAGAAGATCCATCCCGTGGAATCGCCTAAGGATTGTCTGTTCGAAGTGGAGATCACAACAAATCGTCCGGATTGGTTATCACATTTGGGTGTGGCTCGTGAAGTTGCAGCAGTCGAGAATCTATCACTGAGAATGCCGGAAGTCGAAAGTAGTAAGAATCGGCAACACGCTTCCGGTTGGAAAATCAATCTCAAGGAAGCAGAAGGCTGCCCTTATTACACGGGAGTGATCGTCGAAGGAATTACCCATTTTGAAACGCCGGATTTCATTAAACGAAGACTCGAAGTCTGTGGATTGAGAACCATTGATATTATCGTCGATATTACAAATTATGTGCTTCTCGAGACGGGACAACCTTTGCATGCATTCGATGCAGATTTGATTTGTGGTAAGGATATTCGTGTTCGCCGCGCAAAGGCAATGGAAAAGATGATAGCGATTAATGGAAGAGAACTTGAACTTGCAGAAGATGATCTCGTGATAGCGGATGCGGACCGTCCTGTCGCTTTGGCCGGCGTGATGGGTGGAAAAGATACAGAAGTGACTGCAAAGACACGAAACATTTTTCTAGAATCAGCATTCTTTCACCCGCGTTGGATCAGAACGACTGGTCGAAAGTTTTCTATAACCAGTGATTCTTCTTATAGGTTTGAGCGTCGTGTAGATCCTGAAGGGGTGGACTTCGGACGAGAGCGCGCACTGTGGTTGATACAAAAGTATGCCAAACCACGATTTATCAGTGCCGTTCTGAAAGCGGGAGAAAAACCTGCGCAATCCGTCGGAATTATTGACTTAAATGCGGCGGATATTCCAAAACAACTAGGCGTCGAAATCAAAGCGCATCAGATTCATTCTATTTTAACTCGTTTAGGCCTTCATGTGACTCAAAACTCTTCACAGGGGTGGAGAGTCAAAGCGCCATCCTTTCGTCCGGATTTGACACGCTCGATTGATCTTATCGAAGAAATTGCGCGAATTTATGGGTATGAAAATATCCCCGAGACTTTACCAGAAATAACACCGTTGTTGTCGGAGCATCATTCTCAGGTGCGGTTGGAAAACGAGACGAGGGACTTCATGTCCGGTATTGGCTTGTTTGAAACAGTAACTTTCAGTTTGGTCACCCGGAAGGGGGTGTGCGCCGAAGACGGTCTTGACCGCGCTGTGTCAATTGTAAACCCACAGAATAAAGAACTGGCTTTGATGCGCCCGTCATTACTTTCAAGCCTTTTGTCCGTGGTAGAAAAAAATATCCATTGTGGGAC
>JAQTOZ010000201.1 GCA_028713205.1 Candidatus Omnitrophota bacterium | reverse complement strand
TATAAGAGCCTGCCCGTGAACGGTTTGGTCAGTACCGTGAAATTGCCGGACGGCACTTCCTTATCGCTGATCGGTAAAAACATTGATCCGGAAGTGGGCGTCCTTTTGTTGATGAGCAAGCAGCGGTCCGAAATTCGGCCGTTGCGCCAATACGCCGATGAACTTTATGCGCTTGAAAATGAAATTATGCAAGCGGCTGAGAAGCAAGACCAAGATGCGGTCGGCCAAGGGATCGGAAGAATCGTTCTTGAATTCATGATGCCGGATGATTTTGAGGATATCAATCGCCAGGTTCTGATCGATCATACCCTGTGGCGGCTGTTCCGGAATGAATTTGTCCGTCAGCCTGCGATTATCATTGCAAGTTTTATCGATCCAACCAATCCCGTTTTAATTCAGCCCCAAGGTGTCTTTGTAACCGTATTGGGCAGATTTCATCTGGTTGATCCACAAGTCCGCGAATTTCTCGAAAAAATCCTGGACGGTTCCGCGATGGGACTGATTATGATCAATCCATTAGCCCAATTTGCGGCACGGAATGCCTTAAGCCCGGACCGCGAACATGACCGCACACCACCGACCCGCGACGACGATGCCCATCTTCTGAGACGCTCCGAAGTGCGCATCCAGGCGGATGATATTGTTGCGAAATTGAAGCAGGTTACGAATTTTATAGCGTCTCAAAAACCCGAATTCGATTTAACGTCAAACGAAGCTACGCTGATTGAGAACGCGGAAGATGCTTTGCAAAAGGCGCAGGGTTATATCAATGCCGGTCAGATCGAGTTGGCGCTGATCGAACTGAGCCGTGCCGAATCGATTGTCGAATCGGTCAAGCCTGCGAAGAATGAAAAGGAATGGCAAAAGGCAAGGTCTGTTTTGTTGTGGTGCCACGGGCAGGTGTTCTTCCGCTACACGCGGGAATTGAAAACCCATGCTCAAGCGTCCGAACCACAATTTGAGCTCGAAACAGTGTTAGACGCCGAATTTGCGGAATGGTTGAAGGCTATTCGTTTTGAGCATATGCATTCATTGTTATTGGAGACCCTTAAGCCGAAGCATGCCATCGGTATTCATCGGACTGTCGGATTGCGAATACTCATCGATTTACTGAAACAGATCAAAACAGCGGTTCCGGCCGAAGGGCAAAACCTGATTTTATCCCGGCTCATTGATCTGGCCAAACAAGCCTTGGAGATACGCGCCCGAAAAAACCAATTTCAAGTTGTCTACATGCCGGAGCGGCGGCATACCGAAACGAGACAGGTGGCGACGGGAACACATATGGAAGATGAAGTTGATGATTCATTTCCGACTGACCAAGCAACCGAAGCGATGCACGGTGATTACCCGCCGAGAGTCGTCGGTCAACATGAAGTGACCGATTATGACGTCGCTGAAGTGCCGGTCATCGACCAGCCTGCTTCTCTTACCTTGCAAGAGATTCCGTCAAGGTCCGAGGCGAGGGTGAACGGACGTTTGGGGCAGATCCATACGCGTTTGACTGAAATCGGGACAGAACTTCGCAATCTGAACCGGCAATTGGCAGCAGCGGATATGGAAGCAGTGCAATATGAAAGTGCGGTTGAGAGATCAGGATCACGGGAAGCCGCAAAATTGGTCCCGGGGGGACGCAAGGCTGTGAGAACGGCCGAAGATTTGAGTGCGCAGATTGCAGAGTTGGAGCGGGAAGAAGAACAATTGCAGAATGGGCTTGTATCCGATGAACTTCAATTACGGTCTGAGGTGCGTGAAATCGAGTTTGGACTGCCGAAGGAATGGCTTAATCCGGACGGTACGATACGTGCGGATATCAAATCCAGAATGGTCGCGGTCTTTATCTCAGGCGGAGAAGGTCCCGGGGTCAATACTTATTTCGGATATGACGGACGTTATTTGCGGGAACAAGGTTTGATTCCGGTTGCCGTCCGGAGCGGGATCGACGGTTTTACCGAAGCCAATTTGGCGGAAAACTTGCTGGTGCTGACGGAAGAAATCGAAGAGACCATGATTGAAACCGGCGGCGCAATCCCCGAAACCAGCCGCATCAATTTGCTCGATCCAAAAAATTTCGCCAAACTCGAACAGGCACTCAAAAATATGGCGGGCTTTGCCGGCTATCTGGCCATCGGCGGCGGCGATCACGCGGTTTTCTGGGCGCGGTTCGCGGCCCAAGTGCCGACTCTGAAGAATTTGGCCCCGGAACTCAGACAAGTTGCCGTTGAAGTTTTAAGCAAGATGATCGTGATCGGTAAGACGATTGACGGCGATACGGTGTTCGGCCAGCCGGTAGGGTTCAGGCGGGCTGTCGAACACGGGCAGGAAGTGATTTACGGCGCAGCCGCATCGGCGTACGCCATGCGTAAGTCCGTCCCGGCGACGGTCGTTGGGAGTATGGGTGCCACGGTATCCATGCTCGCGGCGGAAACCGGTAATCCTCATCCGGCGAATTACCGGCTATTGCGTCTCGGCACAAGCGAGGACCGGGGATTGGCCAATCAAATCGACATGTACGGACGGAACATTTTGACCGTGACGGCTGAAGTTCCGGTGACGCTGGAACAAATCATCGAGGCGGCTCGCGAAATCATCGCTAAGTACGGTTTTGTGGTCGTGGTCGTGCCGGAAGCCGTGGATATTCGTGCCGACGATCCTCTATTGCTGCAACTCATTACGGAAGGATCTCCGGAATATGATAAGGCCGCCTATGATGCCTGGGATAAATATCTGAAGGCAGGACGGGATGCCCATGGGAATCCGAAGCGTTCGGAAACAGCGCCTGAAGTCATCGTCCAAGTTGCATTAAAACATTTTCTGACACCGGGTAAAAAATCATCCGTCCGTTTGGCCGAGAAAATCAGTTATGGAATCGCCCGGGGGCCCAATCCTTCCATTTATGAACGTATTTACGCCAGATTATTGGCACGCAAGGCCACGGAACTTGTGGCAGCAAAACAATTCGGCAAAGTGATCAGTCTTCCGTGGGGCGATGACGCGATCGATCAGGCTTTGATACACCAATACGAGAAAAAGGCGCTGCTGCGTGCGGAACATCTCGGAAGGGTAATTCCAGCGGCAGGATTTGCATCGCTCGGTGCGTTTGTCGCCGGCATGGGAGTTGCGTTCGCGATTTCAAACTTTCTGGGCATGCTGAATGCCGTTTTGATGTTATTTTTCGGCGGTGCTGTATTTGTGTGGTTTGCCGTCCGGATGATCCGGATGGAACTCAACTTTTTGCGTGCCACATCCGAGCATGCCATCGAGGACGCGGCTTTTGAGGAAGTTTGGGCCGCCGACCGTTTGCAGCTTCAAACGTTCGATCAGGTCTATGAATTGGCCAAGGAAGGCGTACGCAATATACTCGATACAAAAACACTTTCAGAACTTCCGGCCACCGGTGTTTTGGTCCCGGAACCGTTTATGGAAATCGAGCGGGCCTATCGGGACGGCCGCCTGGATCAGGCCATTACGCTGTTTACGCAAAGACGGCACCTGATGACCACGGAACTCGTACGTTATTTTAACAGTCTTTTTGAATCCAGTTATACGGGGCCGATCACGATTGTCGGCAAACTCGGCGGAACGAGCTGGGCTTTTGAGGCGGCGACGCCGTGGGGACTGATGGGGTATCGCATTGAGGGAAGTTCCAACAAGAAAGAAGACGGCACTGATGTCGCCACCGAGGATGAGTTTGTCGCGCAGATGGTCAAAGGTCTCGAGAAAATCATCAACCGTTACGGCGCCAACCGGGTCATTCACGTTTACTTTTCGGCGCCGGGATCCTTCCATCCGGACGGATATTTATTGGAAGACGAGCCGAATATTCCCACGATCAAAAAAGGTTTCAATTTCAGCACACGCTACACTGCGGAACTCGCGGCGCGTTTTCCGCGTGACGAGAGACTCGGTAATATTCCGGTTTATGTTGATCATGACGCAACGGCGGGAGGCAAAGGGGAGCTGAATCAAATTCTGGGGACGCTCGAGGGCGTGGATGCGACACGAGCAACTGTTTTGTATATCATTGCCGGCACAGGCGTCGGTTCGCGCATGATCATCAACGGCGTGTCGTTTGACGGCGGCGAGCGCGTGAATTATCTGCATAACGAAGTCCATCCCATCGTGTTTAACGGTGACATCGCTCATCCCGATTTTCAATTTACGGCGCTGGAAACACACGGCTATCATCCCGATTTCAAAAACGAGACATTACCGGACGGATCTTCGAATCCGCTATTCAACGGCGAAGACCTGGAAGACCGCACCTCAGGGCCGTCGATCGCGCGATATGCTCAAGCGAGGGTGCAAGCGATTCTGGAAAATCGCAATACCCATGTATTTGCGGAACAGGACATCCGGGATGCGGAGGCGTTGTGGCTTGCCGCAGGTAAAAAAATCGAAAATATCAATACGGTGATTTTGGGACGGGCCGCAAACGCTGCGCAACCGAATCTTTTGGCTCGTCAAATGATCCAGGAGCGCGCCAGAGAACTCGGTATCGGTCTTGCGGTGGATATCTTCGAAACACATCGCCATTGGCCGGGAGTACCCTTTCCGGATCATATCGTGATCGGTTCGGGCGTCGCCAAAATCGGTAAAATCTTTTTGGAGGCTGTCCAAAAAGGGCTGCGGAGCCGTCTGAAACAGTATCAGACAGATGGATATCTTCTGCCGGAATTCGATGTCGATGATTATGTCGCAAAATCCGTGATCCTTTCGGCAATTGCCGATGACACCGCCCGCGAATTTTTCGGAGGACTTCCGACCGTTGAACAGTCCGTGCAGCATCAGGCGAAACTCGACCAAATCGGAGTGTCCCAGCGTTCTGAGATGCGCACGCGAAGAGAAATGCTTGTTCAATGTGCAATTGCAACCGCCGCGGCTTCGATCGGCCTAGGAAACATGGGTTCTATGTTGTTAGGTGCAGAATCTGCTGAGGAAGTTGAGGAAGCGCCGGTAGCGCCCCGTAACGTCAAAACAGGACAGCCATTTTTAATAACACCGGGAGGTAATACGGCTTCCATTCATTCCGGGAGCGGGGATCCCGACCAACATGTCCGTTACTATCGAATGAGGGTGACGGTACACGTTTCAAGTTATTACGCGATGATTCCGAAAATCAAGGAACGCGATCCCAATAACAAATGGTTTATGTACCGCGATTTTATTATGGTGCAAAGAGATCAAGATGATCCGAATTATCGTTACCATAAAAATCACGAATCTGTCGGTGGTGCAAAAGACGCGCCGGAAGACTGGTTTTTGCATAAGAGAAGCACCGGCGAAAGACTTGTCTTGAAGGATGAATTCGGAGTCCGATGGTATTACAACCCGGGAAATCCCGAAGTCCGCAAGTGGTGGATTAAAAAGACGCTCGCGGATGTTAACGAGGGAGGATGGGACGGTGTTTTTATCGATAATATGTTTTTGGCTCTGGATGGTTACCGGTGTGATCCGAGAGACGTAAGGGAATATCCCACGATTCAAGGATATCAGCTCCAGGCTTATCGATTTCTCAAGGAGATCTCCGAGGCATTCCGAGCGGAACGAAAACTGGTTATTGCCAATGTCAGCCGAAGTTATACTTCGGCGGAACGAGCGAAGGCATTTTCGCGTCTGCTGAGTCCGATTGACGGCTACACGGAAGAACACTTTGTGTCACGATGGTTTGAGGGTGATGCAAGCTATGCACTTAAGCAGATGTTGGTTATTCAACAAGCGGTCCAAAATGAAAAAATCGTTGTTTGTATTACCTACCATAATCCTAAAAACCCCAGTTTGATGGAAACCAGTTTAGCGGCTTATCTGGTTGCGGCCGGCGGATATAAAAAAGGTTTTTGGACATATAGGAGCGGTGATTACCTTGGGCAGATGAAACCAGGGTTGGTTTCCGACATCGAAGCATATGAGTATTGGGCTAAGCAGGAATTGCGAGGTGAACCCAACGAAAATATAGGCTATCTCGATTATAACGGAAATGCCGTCCGCGGACCGATAGCACC
>JAQTOZ010000017.1 GCA_028713205.1 Candidatus Omnitrophota bacterium | reverse complement strand
AACTGTTCGTTCTTACACCTGTCGTTGTTTTTCAATACCATAAATTAAAGCTGTTTGATCTTAAACAATCCTTGTCGATACAATCACTTACGGGCCTGCCATGTGTTTAATGCAACGCTAGTGGCCTACCGGCAGGCAGGCAATCTCCGTGCAAAACCAGATTGCCGCGCCCCAAAAAACGGGGCTCGCAATGACGTTACTTCTTACTTCTTACTCCTTACTTCTTAATTCTTAATTCTTAATTCTGTCCTCTGTCTTGCGTCTTGGGTCTTGGGTCTTGGGTCTTGAGTCCTGCGCCTTGAATCCCGCCGAGAACCGGTACCGCTGGGTACTCAGGCAGCCTTGCGAATTTGAGCGGAAGCGATTTCGATGCGCAAATCAGCGTCAAGCGCCTTCGCAATTTTTTCGAGCATCCCGATGGTGAAATTGTAGTCACCCTGCTCCAAGCGGGAAATATTCGATTGACGCGTGCCGATCCTGTGCGCGAGTTCAGCCTGGGTCATGCCCGCCTTCTCACGGGCCAAAAATATTTGATAGCCAAGACGCAGGTTCGTTCTTTCCCGTTCAAAACCTTTTTGAAATCCGGGTATTTTCTTTTTCTCATTGAGATAAGCCCGAAAGCTCTGTTTATTCATATTTCCCCTTTCAAAGCACCGGCTTCCCGTCCCGTTGCCTTCCGAGATAATCCGCCATCCGCTTTTCCGCAAGCGCGATGTCCCTTGCCTCGACACGGTCCGACTTCTTGCGGAAGATGTGCAACAAAATGATTTTGTCCCTGTGAAAGAAAAAATAAATGATCCGTATCCGGTCGGCGCCGAAACGGGCCCTCAGTTCGTACAGCGCTCCGCACAATTTGTCCGCATACGGCCGTTTGAGCTGATGGCCTTCCGCTTCGAGCAAATCAATCCATGCCGCAATTTTTTGCTGTGTCGCAAGCGGCAACGTTTCCATAAATTCCAGGACCGGAGATCGGCCGCGCGAATCCTCAAAAAATAAAGCTTGTACCATGCGCACCTCAAATTATATATCGTATACGATATATAGTCAATAGCTTCTAATATGCTGTTCATATAATTATATTATGATTATTATGGATATCAAGAAGAGTTATAACTTCGTAGCTGTTTGGAAAGTGAATGCATGACGGCGCCGCTTCTGAATATTCGGCAAATAAAGGGTCACGCCTATTTAATATTTGGGTGTGACCCGTATTCTATTCCCGCCGACTCATTGTTCAACCACTTCCGCCAGACCTTGCTCGGCCAGTTCCCGGTCAACGGCCCGGCCTTGCACCCACACATCGGCGATCGACCGCCCGTGCTGGTCAAGCTCCCGGCTTTGCATCACGATACGGCCGCCGTCACGCCGTAATATTTTCTCCAAATAATCTTTCGCTTCCTTCCCGGCGGCCGTCACGAGTTCCGGGGCATCGACGCGCCTCAAACGCACCCTCTCGGCCGCGGTCGTCTCGAATCCCAAGTCCACCAGCGCATGAAACGTATCGCCGTCCACGACGCCGGTCACTTGAGCGCGGTATGTGTAGAGCACGGTCTCGCCGGCCTTTCCGAGTTTCCCATCCGCAACCTTCACGATGCTGCCCTCCCCATACTGGCCCGCCCACGCTTCGGGAAGCTCCCGGTAGATGCCGAACCCCAAATCGATGACGAGGCGGTCCTTCAAGCGGATGATCTGATACGTATCCAGCGGCCCGGGGTTAATTTCCGGCAGTTCGGACGGATCCTCGTCCGGCACGTCCGGATCCGGGGCCGGCCCCACTTCTTTGCGGATGACTTCGCGAAGCTTGGCAACCGGCCAATGTTCTTTTTCAGCCCTTTCTTCCAGGGACTTCCTTTGGGCATCGTCTTTGACCGCCAAAAGCTCCCGGTAATGCCCCCAACTCAATTGTGCCGACGTCGCGACAATTGGATAAATGCGGACAAATTGCAGCATCCGGTAAAGCTCGGAATCGCTGGCCCCCAGATCTTTGGCCAGACGTTTCATGACCTCCTTGTCATAATCCGCCCGTTCCCGGTGCCGCAGCACATGCTCGTCGATCAGCTTGCCGGTCTCCCAGGCAACCCGGACTTTCTCCTGTTCGGCAGCGGATTCGATGCGGGCTTGGGAATCGGCCCGGGTCCGGCGTATGGCCCCGAGCAGTTGATCATAGGTCCCGACATCCGCGTCCCCGGCGCAAACCGGCCCGGACGGGATCGAAAGCGCGGAAAGGGTGAGGAAAAGATATGCGGGAGCAATCCAAAGACCGGAGACGGATAATCGTTTCAGTCTTGCCATAACGGAAAGTATACGACGGATAAAAATCAGGTTAAAGAGTAAATTCCGGCCGCAACTTCGACACGAGACCAAAAACCGCAGACCTTTTGAACCTGTCGACTTGCGTCTTGGACCAGTCCCGCTGAACTTGTCATCCTGAGCGAAGTCCCGCGCCACCGCCTGTGGCGGGGTCCCGTCCGAAGGCGGGATATGCGGGACGAAGCCGAAGGATCTCAAGTGTGTCTCAGTACCGGTTCATTTCATTTCTTCATCTTCACAAACGAAAGGCCAAGCAGGCCCCATATCATCAGCAACACAGTGGAAGGTTCGGGAATTGCGGCATAAGCAAGATCGTCAATGCTGAAACCATCGTAAGCAGAAGGTTGGATGGTGACTTTTGAAATGGCCGCACCCTGAAGCCGAATTAAGTTCAAAACGTGATCATAATAGTAATCCCATGGATTCCCATCCGGAGCAACCGGACCACTCAAAGGAAATGTTTGCAAAAAAGTGTCTATTAAATCGCCATTCTTATCGTAAGCGTTCACAGTCGTATCATGGAAAGTCCCGGTAAGCCAGAAATCAACTGACTGAACGGTATGATTAAAAAATATCAAAATACTCGTCTTTTCTTTTGGCGTTAATGGCGGATCTCCCCAAACAGATAGTTTATTTGGCAGAGAATGAGCATTCCCGAAACCGTCTGCCGACTGATTCGTGACTTCCAGTTTACCGCCTGCCTGGGATTTAAAAGTCACATCACCATAAATCAAAGTATCCCCGTATATGCCCGATGCAAGATCATCAAATGCCACAACGGATGCCGTCGCAATGGGAGAACAAAAAGTCATTGCCAGAATTAAGGTTCCTAATCCCCTTTTCACTTTTTTCTCCTAATAATAGGGAAACCGAATAACCCTAGCGAAAGCAATATCAGCGTGGAAGGTTCGGGGATAAGAGTCGCATGTTGTTTGATGATCTCCGCATCGAGGGCCACATCATATAATGCGACATCATCAAGGCTGCCCGCAAAATAGCGATATCGGGTCCCGCTGTATAAAGAGCTCCCCATTTCCAGCGGTCGAGGGTTCGTACCCTGCACATATGAAGACGGTAGCGAAGCCTTGAGTTCTCCATCAACGTAAAGTTTCAGATAGCTCATATCATAGGTCCCGGCGACGTAATGCCATTCCCCATCGAAAACGTTCTTTGCTCGAACATCAATCCATCCCACGAGATTACCAAAAGCAAACTGAAGCGTTTGATCAGCTTTGACATATTGGAAACACCATCCGTTATGGCCATAGAATCCATGGGATTTATCAAAAATCAGCGCAATGTCTTTTTGATCGCTCGCATTCGCCTTCAGCCATAACTCAACCGTCATCGCCCCATTCAGTGAGTGAATGGCAGCGGATGTACTGGGGAAATCAACCCATTGGTCAATTCCATTAAAGCTAAGCGCATTCCCGAAAATTCCGGGAACCCAGTTACTATCCGTCATGTTTTGCAAAACACCGGTGTTCCCGTTGCCAGAAACATCAGGAAGCGTCGTCCCGCTAGTTTGATCAAAATCCCACGAACCAAGCACATTGGCATGTACCGGCTGGGCAAAGAAAGCAGTGAGAACAACCAGACTAAAAAGAAACGTCTTCATTTCTTCCTCCTCATAAAAGGCAGTCCAAGCAAACCGCTGACTAAAAGCAATAATGTGGAAGGTTCGGGGATCACGGCGCCACCATTCATATCGCGTAAGATTTCATCTTGGGTTAATGCGCCGCAATAGATGCGAGGTTCGTCGATATAGCCAAGAAAATTGGAAAAACTGTAGATCGGATGTTCACCAATGAGAAGCACATCATGATTTCCCGTCCACGGACTCGCATAAGCCTCACTAAAAACTTCGATTCCGTTGTGGTACAGCCGATGGAAGTTTTCATCAAACATCCATGCAACATAGTTCCATTCGTTTAGCGATAAGACATCGGAGGATACTCCTTCATAGCCATCATAGCCGGGGACTGCGGGTTCGTTCATTGCGCTGTATAGCTTAGTACCCAATCCCGCTTGGAACGTCATCGTATCATGCCATGGATAAGTTTGATTCGCCCTGTCCCATTTAAAGAACAGAGTCGTAACATTCCCTGGCGCAAAATAAGTTGGATAAATCCAAGCTGAGAGCGTGAACCCGCCTGGTAGTGAATCTAAACTAGAGCTATTCGGAACTGTAACACCGCCTTGCCCCGTAAAGTCCAGAGCGTTGCCAACTTTTCCGTGGACGGTTCTTGTAGCGCCTGTTAATTGACCGTTGTTGTTGAATCCAGACTGATCATAGGCAATGTTCCCCGATGATTCGTTGAAATCCCAGTAACCAACCAGAGTAGCGGCATATGTGTTGAGTGGAGTGATGAGCAGGAAGAAAAACAAAAGCGAAGAGATTTTTTTCAAATACGTTCCCTTCCAAAGATGAAGTATGATTATTACACACCCGACAGACATCCCATTCAACGGGACACCTTGGGACATAGTGGGACACGGTTTTAGCAAACACTAACATTCGCTAATTCGGCTGCAGGCAGGCGTTTTTCGGTACCTGTTTTGGTACCGTTTCTAGGCGGGACGGGCATCAATCAAATGCGCCGCTGCTAGAATAAAAAAAGAACCGTTCTCGATGATATTTACTTATTTTTTCTTGAGGACGTACTTCAACGAACCTTCCGCACCCCCAGAGGCAATGAAGAAATTCCCATTCGCATTAACACCCACCATCACCTCCACCTCATTGACTTGTAAGGATTTTGCTTTCTTATCAAATTCTGAAGCGCTCTCGTCAACTGATAGCAAAGTATCGGTAACACCTTGGTTAAAAAGTTTTTTCGTAAGATCTACAACGGTATTAACGGGCACCGCATTGCTAGGCGCACGTACTGTCGCTATATCGCTTGAAACCTGTACTGAGACTTTCGCAGGTTCGTCTATTGCCAGAGCTTTCGATAAAGACAGTGAAGAAACACCTAAAAAAATAATAAATATTGTAAAAAACCACTTCATATATCCTCCTTCGAGTT
Source organism: Candidatus Omnitrophota bacterium (assembly GCA_028713205.1). Lineage (GTDB taxonomy): Bacteria > Omnitrophota > Omnitrophia > Omnitrophales > Aquincolibacteriaceae > JAQTOZ01. The sequence goes on along the minus strand of JAQTOZ010000017.1, from coordinate 21,018 downwards.
TCTCTTCTGGTCCCAATTCTGCCGGGGACGTGTTTTGCGAAACTTACAGCTTATAGCTTATCACTGACAGCTTGCGTGCCTGGCACCTAATTTGCTTACCCTATTTGCGCGATGAGGCATAACATTTTACGCTAGCTAAAGGTCTTGGCAATTTTAAGTACGTTTGATAACTCCTCGACGACTTCAAAATATAACTTTGACCATCAACCACAAAGCCATCCAAATTATGCTTTATGACATATGATGAAAGATCATCTATCTTGTTTATAAATCCCCTACCTTTGAAGTTCAGCGAGGTATTGCACAAAACACCGTAACCACTTCGAGCTTTGAAAGCAACGAGCAAGTTGTACAAACTACGGTTGGACGCAGGCGACACCGTCTGAATGCGGGCAGTCTTATCCACGTGAGTAACAGCTGCCAGTGCATCCGTTCTCGTTTTGTAAGTGTAAAGCATATACGGACTAGCGTGGTCGCAGCCAAACCATCGTGCAGCCTCTTCTTCCAAACAAACTGGAGCAATCGGACGAAATTGCTCGCGTTGCTTTATCTCATTCACCCGTGTTCTGGTGCTTTCTAGAAATGGTGCGGCAAGAATTGAACGATTGCCCAATGCCCGCGGACCGATTTCATATTTACCACTGACCCACGCCAAAATGAGGCCATTGGCTAACATATCGGCAATCATTTCATTATCAGGTTTGTAGATATCATATTGAGCCATATCAAAAGACCCGGTCGAGATGAAACCAAGACCTGAATAGACGTTCCAATCAATTTTGGGGTTCTCAGTATAGTAGAATTGGGCGTCAATCGCTGTTCCGATCGCAGAACCTGAATCGTTAGCAACAGGCGGCACGAAGACCTCGGGAAAAAGACCCGATTCTTTCCATTTGGTATTCCAGTCGCAATTCAGGCCGCACCCTCCTGCGATAATTAGCGGCATTTCTTTTTTCATATTCGTTTTTGCGAATTGATAAAAAATATCAAAAATCTTATTACTAAAAATACCTGCAAAGTTGCGAAATTCTGGATCATCTACTCCCACATTGTAGTACCGCGAATGCTCGAGATCTTTATACAGACTCAGTTGAACATGTGGGGAGCCCAATAGAAAGTCGATCAGCTTTTTCTCTTCCGCTGAAGGCGTGCTACGATTTGAAAATGATGCCAAGGCCATGAGCTTCCCTGAGTCTGAGAAGCGAGAAAAGGGCGCATTCTTCGGAAAGGTTGGGTCGGCCAAGCCGTAGATCGAGGTATAGCGATTTCCCGGCTCATTCAGGACGTCGGCAAGCAGTTTTATATTCAGATCAGAGTCAATCTCGTAGAAAGAGCCTATCGCACCTTCCCATACCAACGCATAGCATGAAGTATCTTTTGGTAAACTTGACATGCCGAAAGCGCAAAGTAAGTGCGACCGTTCGTGAGAAGACGAGAAATAGTGGACCGGCTTTCCTAATAGGCGCCGTTTATCAACGATGACATCGCTCTTCGTCACGCCACGGTATCCGACATGAACATGCGCCCCGTGTAAGTACTCATAGTGGTCGCGTGGCCACCAGCCTCCAATACAAATAACATCGGGTATTTCGTCAAGTTCGCCAAGAACGTTGAACACGTCGTGACTGGATATAGGCGAGTATCGGTAATTTGAGTTTTTCTCCGCCTCGATAGAAAACAACAAATTAGCATCCTTCAGGTAGGCGATCGTACCATCATGGCCGGGGTTATAGGAGAGAATATTCATAATGCTGGCGACCTCTGGTGTCGATTCGCTTCAAGCGCAATCGACCTAATAAAAGTGGCTGTTGGGAGTCGTCGGCTAGTCAGCCGGCCAGCAAGTTCTTTGGAGCGAGATGGCCAAACGTTTACATGAAGAGCCATTGGGAGGTGGGGAATCGGCGTGGGATCCCAGTCAACTCGGCTGTGAACAAGACGATTGTCAACAAACCAGCGAATCTCACACGGTTCCCATTCTATTGCATACAGATGGGCGGATTGTGATGCGTCAAAACCAAGTTCGATATGGCTTGCTGCCCCTCTATATCCATAGTCAAAATTTGCACCCTCGCCACCAGGATTGTAAAAGACATTGACCAAGAGACGATCTGTTCGATTTCCCGCAATCTCGATATCAATTTCCTGCCTCGGCGAATCGCGATGGAGAAAAAAACCGGTAACCACACCGGGTACGTTTGACACCTTAATGATTGTCTCAAATCTTCCAAATAAGTACCGGTCGCGACTGGTTAGCGATGCAGCGCTATATTCTCGAACACCTAGGGATTCCGTTCTGATATTGAGCACAGCCCCGAGTCCAGAACGGAACTCAATGTTTGAGGGACGAAACAGCGCCAGGTTGTCCGTAAATGTATCGTCCCGTAGAAGCCAATGCTTCCCGTCGAGAAATTCTAAACAGTCGTTGATCCTAACGGGTGTTGAAACATTCGATGTCTCCCCATCTGTCGGGACGCAAGGAATGCCTTGCCACCACTGACGCGGCGCAACAACCCACGGCGACTTATCACGTTTAGGAGTCTCGCAATTCAGGACTGCATTCGCTTCAGCGGTTCCACAGAGAAGCTTTCTTTGTCCAAGATCAGCTAACTCAGGGAAGGAACAAGAGGGCGGCGCACATCGGAGGTGCTCACAAACGACCTGCCATTTATTGGTTGCTTCTAAATGAAGAATGGTAATATCAGCACCATTAAGATCAGCTAGAATTTTTAAATAGCTGCCATCTTTAATTCCAGTCTTGCTAGTGGTGATAATAAATTTAGCCCGAGGGTAACGCTCTCTAAGAGCCGCGGCTTCCCTAGCCAAAGACCTGATGTTAACATATGCATTAAAAACTCGATTACCTCTTCCCGCGAGCAGCATCTCGTGTTCAGAACTTGGGATCGCTTGGAGATCACTGCAGCATCTATATCCGAGCATGGAAAGAGCCATTGCAAGTGATGAGAGGCCCGAACCCTTCTTACCAAATGCAAACACGGGCCACTCTCTTGGGCGCACCTGAAACAAGGATGCACTCTCACTGGTGATAGCACCAATTTTCGTGAGCGCGGGGAGTATCGAATAGAAGTTGGTGGAGCTAACATCGCGTCGCTGTTTGATGATAGCCCGTCTTGTCGCGCGCACATCAAGAACTCCGAACTGGTGATTTATCCATAGATCAACGGGACCTCGACAAGGAAGGAGGCGAAGGAGCTTCTCAGCACCTTTGTGCGAAATAACGTATCCGGAAAGATTCCAGAGCCCGCGTACTGGGCGGAACACATTACGTGAAAGGAAGGTCTTCGGGGCACCATGTTTCACCTCCTCGTAGGACAAATAGAGAATATCGAATTCGTTTTCCCTTTCGCATTCAGTTTCGATTTCGCCCCACGCCTGGTCCATATCTAGAGCAAACCTGGATGAAAACCACACATCGTCCTCAAGGATGAGTGCGTACTGGTGATTACTCGCTGCGACCTGTCGCCAAACGTTGATGTGTGAACGAGCAACGGCAATTTCAGGTCGACTCATCGAAATCGGAGAATTAAGTTCTAGCCGAGAGGGGAAAACAAGAGGTTGGGGTTCTACGAAGAGTTGATCTCTAAGTGTATAAGTTGGATCGATATCGGCATCTTTTCGCGGTTCTTGTAAGAAGTGATTCGCATCGACGCCAGCATACCTCTCAGCAGAATTCCAAAGTTCAGTGCCGGAGCTATCCAACACGTGCCTTAACTCCTGTTCCATCTCAGCCAAACGATCTGGTTGGCGATTCAGATTGATGACGTAAATGCGTCCTATCCTCTGTCGCTCTCTTGTATTCAGAAGCCCGAACGCTTGAGATCTTTTCTTTGGTAGCAACCTTCGACAATTAATAGCAATGCGAAATAAAAACTTCGAGGGTGCATTCCAGGGCGAGGTGAGATTCATTCATCCCCCCTCGACATATTCTTTGCAAATCATTCTCGATATCCTCTGCAGTTTGAAATCCTCCAGTTCCTTTCATCGTTCCTATAGCTGAGCTCCCATCTGTTTTTAACAATGTTTTCCCAATCGTGAAGTACAAGAAGGGTCTGTTCGATATCGCTGCTTTCAGTCGCAGCGTCAAATATCGTTTTGGTAAGATTCCCTGGGCCAGTCGTTGATTGGATTTCTGGCAATCCGTTTGTCATATCTTTCTCAAGAGAAAGGGTAGCTTGTGCGAGTGCACGCTCTATTAAAGGGTGCCCACATCCAGCGATTAACGGATTGTTGTTAAAGTAGAAAATCCAGCTAGTGGCGTTTGCTCCTGGCTTAGTGAATAGTGAAGGTGGAACCATCATATTTGTCGCTATGTCATAGCATAGGGGTTGAATTTTTAACCGACAATCGTTGAAGAGGTGTTGGATTTGTGAGCCCTCGTAAATATCGTCAACGTCAATGTAGCAACCACCCTCCACGAAGATATAGCAAAGTCGAAAATAGTCTGACTGCATTGCGGGGTGATAACACTTGTCGTAAGCCCGTTTGTGACGTGTGCCAAGTCTTTGCGCAATAAAATCTCTTGCTTGGCGCTTGTCGAAAAGTAATCTTTCAAAACCCTGCGCCTCAGTCTTCCTCCATGTTTTAATGCCTTCAGCCACATCATCAGGCAGTCGATCCAAATCGTCCCAAAACTGTACAATCCTCTTTGGCAGTTTTCTGGTGCGTATAGAGGCTGCGATAGCAAGCCCGCTTGAACGCTGAACAAGCCCCCTCACGAAATTTGAACGCTTACGGTGATTTTCTTCTGTCGAATTACCTGAATTCATACTAATATCCTGCTCCCCATTAACAAGAATGGCAGTCCCCGAGCGAGAGACCGCCAGCAACAATACAAATATTAAGACGATATCACCCTTCCGGGTGCTTGATTTAGTTTTTTATCCTGTTTCCCTATAGAACCTTTCCAATCTCAGTTTTGGGGGTCGACATTGTTTCCTTACTTCTTCACCTTTAATCCGCGAATGCCATCCAAAAGAACCCGTGTTGCAACGCAATCATCTTCGTTGTAATCCAAAATCCTTTGTTTGTGTTCCGGTTTCTGGGACCGGATCCACTGGTCGTACCATTCGATGGACGCCGCGCCGGATGGATGTTGATCCCGCCATTTAAATCCTAAATAAACCGCCAAATCTTTAATGGAATGACTGTAGGTGGGCCACACAGTAAATTTTGTCACTACATCATTATAAAGATCAATCCCCTTCTGGGGATCAAAAAGAGATTCGATATCTTCTCGGGAGCAAATGTCCGGATATTTCTCCTGTAGCTTTCGATAAATAGTCCTTTCATATTTCGAATAATAATAAAAGAGACTATTTTCTCGCCCCGCCAAATATTGGAAGGCTTCGCTGAAAATTTTCTTTTCGTCTTCCTGGCTTGTGGTATCTGAGAAGAAGCTGATGTATTTTTCCGTTGAATTGTCACCGCCCACACGCTCAACAAACCCATGTAAATAACAAATTTCTCGAAGAGGATCCGTCTCAATATCAAAAAAGATTTCAATTTCGGGCTTCCATAGTTCAACAGGCTTCAATAAATAGGGTCGCTTGTTATTGCTTGAGAGAAGCTTGGCTCTTCTCTGAAATTTAGCTATGGTATCTTCCCCGATACCTTTGATTTTAGGAAATCCTTGGCAATAAGCAAAATCTTCTACTGTTTTTGCATATGGGATCAGGGAATCTCTTTTGCTTCGACCAAGCTCGGGAATAAGCGTGATGTCATTAGTCTCGATCAGAGTTTTTTTACAGGTCGTCATCCAATAGCACATTTTGCAAATGCTTGCGTAGGCAGGCAGTGCAGATACTTTTTTTCGCGCCACAACACGTACAGACTCTAAGATCGATTGATAATAATCCCAGTAAGTTTGCGGGGTTCTTGGCCCTTGAGGAATTGAAAAATCATAATGGACTTCCTCTCCGTGTACATCCCACACAAAAGCATGTCTGTCGGTCGAAAGCCCCTTCTGTTCGAGTATGTCTGTGTAAAGCGCCAACTGAACTGCGTAATGTTTCTTGGGCTTCGTATCATCTTCGCCATCGCTCTCTTCTCCTGCCCCTGATTTAATATCACCGGCAATATATTTTTCCCCTTCAAGCCGCAGCAGGTCTGGATCGCCAAGAAGGTCGCCAGCTCGTATTCGACCACCCAAAATTAGCGGGGCTTTTTCCTGCATCGCCTTTTCAGTTAGTTCTTCCCTCTCTGCGCTGAGCCTCCCCCTAAAACTCACATGCTCAATTTGCAGATTGGAGACGACTTCATTCTCATAAAAATGCCCACGATCCCAAAGCATTTGAACAAATGGGTTAATCGGGTCTCGCTTTTCTCTATCCTCAAAGAGATCAAGCGCTACACGAGTCGGGCATCGCGTATAGTCATAAAGCATCGAAGCTGTAATTGGCTTATCTATATTCACGAATCTTCTTTCACATCGCAGTTATTCCCAAGCGATTCAAGCAAAAGACGACATTACTTTTTTAAAAGGTATGCCTTCCTCTCGAATTGAGCAACAAGATTTGCGAAGCTGCGATTGATTTTTACTTCCTCATGGGGAATGAGAACATATCCCCATGCTTTTTCACCATGGCCCTGCGCAAACCGAGTGGCATGGTCACAATAGAGCAACGCGGCTTTTGTCTTTTCTTTGACCTCATCAGAATCAATTTCTTTTATTTAGGCATCGCTTCTAAAAATACCGGGTTCAATATCCGAAAACACTTCGTGCTTTTAAGAAATCGGTTAATGAAAGACTGCTACAAGCTAGATGAAGATAGATGTATGAGTTCTTGATATGGCAGGCCGGAAAGGCTGGCTGTGAGTGCATTATACAGACCCAAGTCCCAAGACTCAAGTCCCAAGACTAAGAGCGCAGAGCGTCTAGCGGAGAGCAAAAAAGACCCAAGTCTCAAGCTTGCCCGCCTTCTGTGTGGCGGGACCCAGGACCCAAGACCGGGCGAGGGAAAAGCGAGAAACAAGTTTAAAGTCCCGAGTTTCGGGTTTCGAGTTTGAGGGGCCAACTTTAAACTTTAAACTCAAAACTGTATGGGTAATTAGGACTGGCGATAAATCAAATCCGCCTAGCCCTAATCTTTAATTGATTCCGCAGAGGTAATTAGGACTGGCACGGAGCAAAAGAAAGAACACAGGAACACCGGGGCACCTGGAGACCAAAGACCCTTTAGGTCTGTTGTCTGTGGTCTGTCGTCTGTTGTCCGAATTTCCCGGTGTGCTGATAGCTGAACGCTCTCCGCTGAACGCTATACGCTTGGGTCTTGCGTCTTGGGACTTGGGTCTCTTGCCGCTATCCGCTCAGTACCCTACGCCGCTTTTCGGGAAGGCTTGATTCTGATCTCCACCTCACCGTTCAGCGCTTCGACGATTTTGATCAGCGTTTTCAGGCTTAGATTTGACGCCTCATCGTTTTCAAGTTTGGCAATGAACGGCTGCGAGACACCGATGCGTTTTGCCAGTTCCGCCTGGCTCAGGCTGAGTTTCTCCCGCAGCTCGACGATTTGCGTGATGACGCGCAACCGCTCGACCCCGGCCGCAATCCTTTTCCTGAGCCGTTCATCCTTCACATACGGCTTGATCAATTCCCGGTGTGTGGGCACCTTCAACCGTTTCATCGCATCACTCCCTCAACTCCAGTTCGCCGTTTTGCGCTCTTTGGATAAAATCATTCATCCGCTTGATAGCAACCGCCGCTTCACAGCGCGGGACAGCATCGGTCTTTTTCCTGAACGCATGCACCAGCACAATATGACGTTTCCAATAGAAGAAATAAAGAATGCGGATTTGCTTGGGCCTCAGCTCGTACAATTTACCGCCCAAATAATCCCCCACCGGTCTTCGAATTTGCTCGCCGGCCTGCTCCAGATATTCAATGTAGGCGAAACATTTTTCTCTTTCAGCTGACGGGAGATCTTTTATAAATTCCCAAACAGGATTTCTGCCTTCCCGGTCCACATAATAGAAAACCGTCTTTTTCATAATTATATAACCTATAGGTTATAAAGTCAACGATCCAAATAATTGCTTTATTGCCATATAATATATGATTATATTGAATATTCAAGGCAAAGGTTCATTTCCCCGTAACGGATGTGGCGTGTGGAGCAGATAGGGTGTAGCTGAGAAACAAGAAGAGCAACAGATCACCGAGGCACCTGGAGACCAAAGACTACAGACCGAAGACCAAAGACCCTTTAGGTCTGTTGTCTGTGGTCTGTCGTCTGTTGTCCGAATTTCCCGGTGCGCTGGTGATCTTGAGACACGGGGCGATGGAAAAGCGAGAAACAAGTTTAAAGTCCCGAGTTTCGGGTTTCGAGTTTGAGGGACCAACTTTAAACTTTAAACTTAAAACTCAAAACTGTATGGGTCATAAGGACCGGCGCGTTGTGAGAGAAAAGCACAATTCGTTGCGCCTAGCATCTACTAGCAATATTAATCGCAAATCCAATATGCTGATTTGCGAAATATATATTGATTTTTAAGAATATTTCATTAAGCTATCCGCATGTCAAATATATCTATAACACCCATCGAAAAAATCGAACAAGCCATTTTTTTCATTCGGGGCAAAAAGGTCATGCTGGACAGAGACTTGGCCGCCCTTTACGGAGTACCGACCAAGGTCCTTAATCAAGCCGTCAAACGCAACCGGACTCGGTTCCCTATCGATTTCATGTTCCAACTTACGAAAAAAGAGATGACCAATTGGAAGTCACAAATTGTGACTTCCAATACGGAAAAGATGGGAATCCGGAAACAACCCTATGCGTTTACGGAAAACGGCGTTGCCATGCTCTCGAGCGTCCTTCACAGCGGGAGGGCTATTGCCGTCAACATACAGATTATGCGAACCTTTACACGGCTTCGGGAAATGATCCGGTCTCATAAAAAATTGTGGGACAAAATTAAGGCCATGGAAAAGAACTACGACCGGCAATTTCAGCTGGTCTTTCACGCATTGCGTGAATTCATGGAAGAATCTTCGTCCGGAACACCGCACCGGCAAATCGGCTTTCATCCGTAAGCAAATAGCGGAGAGCGGAAAGGCAAAAAAATGTCGAGCAACAGATCACCAGGACACAAGAGCACCGGGTGCGCTGGTGATCTTGTGAACAGGTGCTCATTCACAAATGAATGAATTATCAGGAGATCGGATAACAACCGGGATCGAGAAAACCATTTTTCGGGTCCAAAATCACCGCGTCATGCTCGATAGCCATTTAGCTATGCTTTATGGCGTCAAAACAAAAGCGCTGTTGCAGTCAGTTAAAAGAAACCTACCCCGTTTTCCGGAAGATTTTATGTTCCAACTAACGCGAAATGAAGAACGCTCTTTGAGGTCACAATTTGTGACCTCAAAAAAAGAGCGAGGTGGAAGGCGATATTTGCCTTATGTCTTTACCGAACAAGGTGTCGCCATGTTATCTTCCGTCCTGCACAGTGAAAAAGCCATACGGGTTAACATCGCCATGATGAGAGCATTTGTCAAATTGCGACGAGCTATGTCGACGACACAACGGCTTACTCAAAAACTCGACGAATTGGAAGATAAGATCAAAACTCATGACAACGATATCCTCGCCATCTTCGAAGCCATCCGCCAGCTCATGAAATCACCCGAACCGCCGCGGCACAGAATCGGATTTCACCCGTGAGCAAGCAGCGGAGAGCAAAAAAGACCCAAGTCTCAAGCTTGCCCGCCTTCTGTGTGGCGGGACCCATGACCCAAGACCGAAGGGAGGACGAAGGATCTCGAATTTGTGATCCTTCGACTCCGCCCCGCTCTCGCGGGACTCCGCTCAGGATGACAAGCCGGAAGGTGAAAACCCCGCCCCGACTGCCTACTTTAGCTCGCCGTATCACTTTCCCCGTGCCCCTGTCTTGGGTCATGGGTCTTGGGTCTCTTGCCGCTATCCGCCCGCTTAGGCTTCGACGCCCAACTTCTCCAGGTCGCGGATGAGTTTTTTCTTGTCGCGAAAGCGGACGGCGTACATACCGGCCTTCCTCGCGCCGCGGACGAAGGCGGGGGTATCGTCGATAAAAACGGTTTCGCCGGGCTTGCGGCGTATCGCCTTGAGCACATGCTCGTAGATCTCCGGGTGCGGTTTCCGGTGGCCGACTTCATGCGACGGGAACGTCTTTTTGAAATGGCGCAGCAGGCGGTAGTTCCGTTTGATGTGCGAAAAATGCATGTCGTTGGTGTTGGAAATCAGATACAGCGGATAGCGTTTTTTGAGCTTCTGCAGAAGCGCTTCCATGCCGCGGTTCTCCCAGAAAATATCGTTCCAGTAATGCCGGAACCTGGCATAAGGGATTTTGACCTTGGCCATGCGGCTCGTCTGCCGGTAATATTCATAGGAAGAAATACGGCCGCAGGTGTACGCCTTCTCGGTCTGCGAGAGGATGAAATGCAGCCAGATCCGGGCAATCGGCACCCGGCAGGCCTTGGCAAAGCGCCGTACCGCGCGCTGGATGTCGTAATTGACCAGGACATTGCCCAGATCGAACAGGACGGCTTTGATTTCCGGTTGTGGCTTGCCTTTCTTCATACGATTCAGATCCTCAGAGGCTCCGTGATCAAAGGATTTTCGTCCACGGAAGGCCCCGCTGTCAACACTTCTTCGCCCTCTCCCGAATCAACTTTGATCTCGAAATATTCCGGACACGGTTTCCGGGCGCCTTGGACCATCAGACCCATGATCTTTTGCAGGCGTTCCGGCGTCCGGTCCCCGATCAACAGCGCCGAGGGGCCGCCGAAATTGAAGCATCTCAGGAGCGTCGTCCCCTCCGGACGCAGGGCCTCCAGATAGGCACTCTCATTTTCGTCGCGGGCGAGCACCGCCTTGGAACACGGATCCAGCCGGAAATGCCGCCCGGTTTTTAAAATTTCGATTTCCCAGCGCTCGCAACGTTCCTGATGATCGAAAACATCGCGGAGCTTCCGCGCAAAAAGCGGCGACGTCAGGGCGCAGCCCGATGACGGATGCGGCGGATCCTCGATACCGTAATGCGCGGCCAGCTCGAGGATTTTATGCCGCGTCCGGCCGCAAATTCCGAAAAGGGCCGAGCGGTCGATAATCCCCGCCTCTTCCGGTTTCGTGACCGGCAGGCGTTTGGCCGATAGCGGCCGCAAAATCAATCCCTCTAATCCCGTACTCGCTTCGATGGCCTTGAAATCCTTATATTTCTGCGACATCGGCCTTTGTTCCAGCACCTCGCCGGAAATAATAAAGGAAGCCCCGACAGTCTCCATAAACTGTCTGGCCATCCCGAACATATAGGCCCGGCAATCCACGCACGGATTCAAGCCCCGCCCGTATCCGAAACGCGGGCGCCGGAGCAGGTCTAGATAATCATCGCCGACCCGGAGCATCGTAAACCGTACGCCGAGCTTTTGCGCCACGAGCCGCGCATCATTGCCGCAGCAACTAAACACGGTATAGACTTTCAGGGCCTCGACTTCGACACCCTGGGCCTTGACGATGCAAATGGCAAGCGTCGAATCCAGCCCTCCCGAAAGCAATGCGATGGCTTTTTTGTTCATATTCTAAAAGAGACCCAAGTCCCAAGCTTGCCCGCCTTCTGTGTGGCGGGACTCAAGACGCAAGACTGAAAACAAGAAGCAAGAGGCAAGACATTACCCAAACAGTTTCGAGTTTTAAGTTTAAAGTTTAAAGTTGGCCCCTCAAACTCGAAACCCGAAACTCGGGACTTTAAACTTGTTTCTCTCTTTTCCCTCGCCCCTTGTCTCACGTCCCATGTCCCTGTCTTGAGTCTTGGGTCATGGGTCTTGGGACTTGGGTCTTTCTTTCAAAGTTGAAAAACCAGACTGCGCGCGGTGCCGCCTGCTTTTCTGAATTCCGAAAGATCAAGCTCATGGACTTTAAAACCGCGCTTCTTGATTTCCCGGGCCGTCTTCGGACACCCTTCGGAAAGGATGACGTCCTTTTCGAGGGCGATCACGCTGCAGGCGTCCTGCAAGGCTTCCTTTTCGGAGATTTCGACCGGGTCCTCGATATTTTCGAATAACAGGAGCCGCGCACACGTTTCAAACGCTCCCGGATAAAACAGGGCAGACTTTGCATTGAGCGGCGACAGGCATCGGTGAAGATGATGAAAACGTGTATCGCAAATCTCCAAAGGGAAACAAGGCCGTTCCAAAATTCCGCTCACCCAATCGCAGGATTCGAGGTCCGCGCGCAAATGGTATCCCATATATAGCTCCTCGCCCATCCAAAACGCGCCGAGTGCGCCTTCAAAACAAAAAGGCGGCGGCAGCGCCTTGACGATATAACCTTTTTTCTTAAACCAGGTCTCGTACTGCTTCTCCTCGCCCTGCCGTTCCCGTTGACGGAACCCGGAACGGACAAACATCCGTTTACAAAGCAAGCCGGCACTCGCCGTAAAAACAAGATCGGGCAATCCGTTGACCGGTTCCAGAAGATCGATCTGAACATTCAGTTTGCGGACCAGTAAATCATACAAGGCGGTCCATTGCCGCCTGGCTTTGGCGGGATTGACTTTCACGCGGACTTTGGGTCCGGGATGCATCACAAACGGATCTTCGTAGAAATCCGGAGGGCACATCAGGAAACGGTGCGGCGCGGACATAACCTTTCTTCCTGTTTAATCAGTTCCGTCAGCCGGCGATTGACCGGCGCCGGGACACGGTATTTCCGGCCGAGTCTGACGATGGCGCCGTTGAGGGCGTCGATTTCGGTCGGCCGCCCGCGGTTCAAGTCCTGGAGCATCGAGGGATGATGATGATAAGTTCTCGGCAGCAGTTTGCCGTAAAAGAGTTTCAAATATTTTCCCGCCGCGGACGGCTTCATGCTGATCCCGGCGGCTTTGGCGACATCAAAAATTTCCTCCACCACCTCGTCCATGATCAACCGCGTGATTCCATTCTCGCCGAGAAAACCATAATGCGTTTTCAGCAGGGACGCGAGAGGATTCAAAGCGCAGTTATAGGCCACCTTTTTCCAAAGCAGGCTGTCGATGTCGGAGCATGGGACGGTCGCGATTCCCGCTTTCGAAAAAAGCACGGCGAGCCGTTTTACACGCGGCGTGACCGCTCGTTTGACCGTTTCTCCGACCGCCGTCGGCTCCGCGCTCACGGTGATTTTGATTTGCCCGCCGCCGTCCGGTTTGCCCCGCGTAGCGGACAAAAGTTCCACGCCGAAAATCACGCGCCCGGCCAGCACTTGTCCCGCGGGCAAACGGCGATGCAGGGCCTCGACATTCCCTAGACCGTTTTGCAGCGACAGAACAACGGTACCGGGCCGCAAAATACGTTTGATCATTCCCGCCGCCCGGGCCGTATCGAAAGATTTGACCGTCACCAGGATGAGATCATACTCAGGCCGCCTGTGTGCAAGACCCTCAAAATCCGTCTCAAGGCTGAGCCTGCGAAACGTATGTCGTCCCCAAATACCGGACACTTTCAGCCCGTTACGGCGCACCGCTTCCAAGTGACGCCGGCGCCCCAGGAGCGTGACCTCGTGCTGTGCCGACAAAAAACCGCCGAACGCCGAACCGATTGCGCCCGCGCCGAAAACAAGGATTTTCATGTGACTCCTTCAAGCGTTCATTCGACAGCTATCAGTTTTGAATAGCGACCCAAGTCCCAAGCGGATAGCGATTAGCGTTCAACTATCAGCCTTCAGCTTTCAGCTCATACCATGTCATTCTGAGTCCCGCCAAAGGCGGGACGAAGAAAGGATGAACGAGAGTCTGTCATCCTGAGGACGACCGAAGGGAGGACGAAGGATCTCGAATTTGTGATCCTTCGACTCCGTCCCGCTCTCGCGGGACTCCGCTCAGGATGACAGGCCAGAGGGTGAAAACCCCGCCCCGACTGCCTACTTTAGCTCGCCGTGTCACTTTTCCCTCGCCCCGTGTCTCATGCCTCTTGCTTTTACTCTCACAACGCGCTGGTCCTAATGCCCCATACAGTTTCGAGTTTTGAGTTTAAAGTTTAAAGTTGGCCCCTCAAACTCGAAACCCGAAACTCGGAACTTTAAACTTGTTTCTCGCTTTTCCCTCGCCCCGTGTCTCACGTCCCATGTCCCTGTCTTGGGTCTTGGGACTTGGGTCTCTTGCCGCTAAACGCTACACGCTATTTACTGATCAAACCCCATGCGGCGCAAAAAGCTTTCCTGGTTCTTCCAGTCCGGAAACGTCTTGACCCACAGTTTCAAAAAGACTTTGCGGCCCAGGAACTTTTCGATTTCCTGGCGCGCCTTTTGGCCGATCTCTTTGAGTTTGCTCCCGCCCTCGCCGATCATGATCGCCTTTTGCGAATCTTTCTCCACCACGATCGTCGCCTCAATGGCCACCAGCGTCTCACTGCGCTCCTTAAAACTTTCGATCACGACATTGGCGTCATACGGCACTTCCTGGCTGGTGCAGCGGAAAATTTTCTCGCGGATCATCTCCTCCACAAAAAGGCGCTCCTGCTGGTCCGAAATCTGATCGTCGGGAAAGACCTTATCTCCCTCCGGCAGGTTTTCGAAAGTTTTTTGGACGACGATGTCCACTTGATCGCCGTGTTTGGCGGAGACCGGTATCATCTCGCGGAACGGAAAAAGTTTTTGATATTCTTCCAGCGCCGGCAGGATTTGCGGCTTGGGATACTTGTCCACTTGATTGATCAAAAGGAAAACGGGAATGGAGCGCGGCCGGATCAGGTCCAGGAGTTTTTTTTCGGCCTCCCCGGGACAGAAAGGAAGCGTCATGAAGTAGAGCAGGTCCACCGAGGCAAGCGACTGTTCGATGCCATGGAGCATGTGCTGGCCGAGCGCGTCCGCCGGCCGGTGATGTCCGGGGGTGTCCAGAAAAATGATTTGGCCTTCGGGCCGTGTCAGGATCCCGCGGATCACGCCGCGCGTGGTCTGCGGCTTGGGCGAAACGCCCGCCAGTTTTTCTCCGATCAGGCGGTTCAACAATGTCGATTTGCCGACATTGGGACGCCCGACAATGGCCACAAAACCGCAGCGTGTGCTCATGGATTCATCCCGTCCGGATCAACCACGGATCCGTTTGTAGATTTCCCGGAACAACTCGGCCGACAATTCCCGGTCCGGAAAATCAGAAACTTTTTTGTAGACTTTGATACGCAGGTCCGCCTGGTCCGAAGAGGCCTGATTCAGCCACATCTCCACATGCGCATCCGCGACTTCGGCCTTGAGGTGTCCGGAAGTTTCATTTTGATAGGAGATCCCGCCCTGTTTGACCAGAATCGCCTCCTTCATCGCGGTCCAAATATCTTCGAAGCGCCCCTGCACGACATAATTGTCCGTATCTTCTCCCGTCAAATAACCGGGGAGCTGAACCCCTTGCGGCTTCGGCGCCGACTTGCATCCCGGGAGGAAAACCTGTCCCATGAAAAACGCCAGCATCAACAGGATGGCCCAATGATTTTTCTTCAAGGTTTTTCTCCTTCCTTTAACGGTTTCAAATTTGCGATGAGGTCGTTATCGGTCACGGCCGTGGTTATCTTTCCCAGCCCTTCCACGACCTTGGCCGGCGTCTTAAACACCACGCCGGGCGTCCCTTCCGCCAGTTTCACCGCGGTCGAGGCGGTCTTTGTAAAAAGGTTGATGCCCTGGAGGACATAACGCTGCAGGGCATCTTGAAAGGCGTCCTGAAAGGCCTTATAAAAACGAAAATCGGGGTCGGTGATATCGCCTTCCACCGGAATTTCGAGTGTCAGCGTCTTCTGATTCTGCAAAAACGCGAGCCAGCCTTGAAACGGGATTCCCCAAATCATCTGGACCGGCCCGGATACCGGCCTGATCTTGAGATCTTTCATCACCAGCACATTTTGAGATTCCAATTTTCTCATGTTGCAGACAACGTGCGCCTTCAAATCAAAACGGCCGTCGACAATTTCCACCGGCAACCCTTCCCATAAAAACGAGTAATCCTGCAACGATCCGTTGTGAATATCTCCCCGCAGATCAAAACTCACGTTACCGGTCGCGAAATTGGCCTTGCCTCCCGCCCAAAACGGTGCCCGCACCTTCTCGCCGCAAACCCCGCGCAGGGCCACTCGTTGGTCCAGACGAGGCGGATTTCCGGCAGGCCAGCGAAAGCCGGTCAGAGCGCCGTCGATGCGCTTGAACACAAAATTTCTGGCCGCGCCTTTCCCGCTCCGGTCCGAAATAATCAACGTCCCGTCGCGCAATTCGATTTTCCGGATGTCCACCTGCCAACGCTTCGGCGGCGGTGCAGCTGACGACGCTGGCTGGCCTTCACCCGCCGCGGGTTCGTCGTCCTCCCCATTCCACGCATCGATATGGCGCACCCAATCGGTGATATTGTTCAGCGAACCGTCCGGTGTCGAAACGGTCTCGATGAGATAAACCGGCCGTTTGAATACCGCGTGTCCGATATTGACGTGTTTATCGAGCAAATCCGGATACCGGATGTCGAAAGAAATCCCCGGAATATCAAAATGAGGACGCGTGTCAAACTGCGGCCGGTTGTGAAAAACCATGTGCGTTGCGGAGGCAAATCCCGGAAACGGATGGGCCTTGAGGTCTTTGATCTCCACCTCGAGGCCGAAAATCTCGGTCAGTTTCTTTTCCAGGACCGGTTCGAGATAAGCGCCGACCAAACGTCCCGCGAAGACAAAATAGGCCGCGGTCAACAGCACCAGGATCAAGAGGACAATTTTCGCGATCTTCATAAGGACGGTATTATATCAATTTTCCGCCAAACGTCTCGTACTGTTGTTGCCTTCGCATCCGCGATAGCGCGCAGCGTTCAGCTGCTAGCGTCGCACACCCTGAGTCCGCCGGATAGTAAGGCTATGGCTTTTTTGTTCATATTTTAAAAGAGACCCAAGTCCCAGGACTCAAGACGCAAGACTGAAAACAAGAAGCAAGAGGCAAGACATTACCCAAACAGTTTCGAGTTTTAAGTTTAAAGTTTAAAGTTGGCCCCTCAAACTCGAAACCCGAAACTCGGGACTTTAAACTTGTTTCTCACTTTTCCCTCGCCCCTTGTCTCACGTCCCATGTCCCTGTCTTGGGTCCTGGGGCTTGGGTCTTGAGTCTTTCTTTCAGAAAAAGGGAACAGGCAGTGACTGCCTACTTTTCCTCGAACCTGCGAGCATCCCGGCGAATTTGTGAGCGCTCGCAAAACCATCGTAATAGAAAAGACGGGTGGCAGCGGCGAGGGAGTCCCACCCTGGAGTTGGATTTTTCAAATACCACAAAAGCGCGTTTTCTCAACGCACGGCGGAACCCTCGCCGCGAGATATCGGCCTTATGCAGAAAACCTGGTTCATGAAAAATTCAACGAAGGGTGGGATACGCCGCTGACAGGACCCGTCAAACCCTGGACGAACCGTGGATCGATAAGCAACAAATAAAACGAAATTAATAACGGGGAACGGAGGGATCGATTTTGAGGGACCAGGCATCGATACCGCCCGTGACAGAACGCGGGCAGGTAAAACCTTTCTTCTTCAGAAGCGCAAGCGCCTTTTGGCTGCGCGGTCCGTGATGACAATGAATGATAATTTCTTTATGCCGATACGGCATGAATTCTTTCAAATGTTTTTGAAACTCCCCCAGCGGGACCAGCCGCGCCCCTTCGATCTTCGCGACGGCCGCCTCGGAAGGTTCGCGCACATCCAAAAAAAGAAAATCCTCTTTGCCGTCGATTTTTTTCTTCAGCGCCTCAACCGTGATCTCATCCATTTTCGCCTCCCCTTGCGAACACGCGCGTGATTTGAAACCGCAAAATCGTTCGTAATCGATCAGCCCGGTAATCGTAGGTCGTTTGCCGCAAACCGGGCAATCCGGGTCCTTCTTGAACTTTAACTCGCGGAAAGACATCGCCAGGGCATCGTACGACAGCAACCGCCCGACGAGCGGTTTGCCGATCCCGGCAAGCCATTTGACCGCTTCCGTCGCCTGGACCAGCCCCATCAGACCGGGCAAGACACCCAGGACGCCCCCCTGTGCGCAATCGGGAATTTTATCGGGATCCGGAGGCAGAGGCTTCAGACAGCGGTAACACGGCCCTTTTTCGGCGTAAAAAACGGAGGCGACACCTTCAAAACGGAACACGGCGGCGTGAACATCCGGCTTCTTAAGGAACACGCAAGCATCGCTGACCAAATAATGGCTGGGAAAATTGTCGGTCGCGTCCAGAATCACATCGTAGTCATGCATCAGCGCCAGCGCATTGTCCGGGGTCAGCCGTACCGGATGCTTCACGATCCGTGTATCCGGATTCGCCTTCCGGATATGCGCCTCCGCCGACTCGACTTTGGATTTTCCGGTCTCTTCGACCGTGTACAAAATCTGCCGCTGAAGGTTCGACAAATCCACCCGGTCGTCATCCACAAGGCCGAGCGTCCCGACCCCCGCAGCACTCAGATAAATCGCCGCCGGCGAGCCCAGACCGCCCGCGCCGACGATCAGCACTTTGGATGCGAGCAACTTTTTTTGGCCGTCTTCCCCGATTCCGGGCAAAACAAAATGGCGGCCGTAACGTTTGATTTGTTCCGAAGTAAAATCCATAGGTTTGTGATCAGTCATCCGCGATCGAGTCAGGGGCCCGTGAAAGGATTTGCCCGGCTAAAAACGCCAGCCGTGCACCAACGACTCCATCAACTCATTCCCTTTTTCGATCCGGACACCGGTCGACCGCGCCGTTTTTTCGGTATAAGGGAGGCCCGAACCTTGCCGGACGTCATGACCGGCAAAGATAAACGGGACGGGTTCGGCGACATGCGTTTTCTTTTCAAGCGGCGTGTAATGGTCCGGCGACACAAACATCCGCCATTCGGGTTCTTTCTGCAAGCGTTGCAGGACCGGCCCCACGATGTGCTCGTCGATTTGTTCGATCGCATTTACTTTTTCATCGACCAGCCCCGAATGTCCGGCCTCGTCCGTGGCCTCAACATGAACAAAGATCAAATCCAGCCGGTCTATGGCCTTGACGGCCGCCTCGCCTTTCGCGCGGTAATCGGTGTCAAAATATCCCGTCGCACCGGGCACGGTAATGATTTCCATGTCCAGATAGCGCCCCAGACCGTTCAAAAGATCGACGGCGGAAATCACGCCGCCGCGGATGCCGTATTTCTGCTGCAAAGTTTCGATGACCGGCGCGGCCCCGCCGCCCCACAGCCAAATCATATTGGCCTTCCCTTTGCCTGCCCGGGCACGTTTATGATTGACCGCATGGTGTTCCAAAATCTCGCGGGACTTTTGCGTCAATTCGATGAACATTTGCGCATCCCGGCCGCGCGGCCAATGCCTTTCGTAAGATTGCCCCTGAAAATCGTGCGGGGCATCCATCTCGACTTCCAAAGGCCCATCGGTTTTGCAAATCAATATATGCCGGTATTGTTTCCCCGGATAAAAACCGAACCGGTCCGAGCCCAAGTGCTTCTGAATTTCACGGATCAGGATCTCCGCTTCTTCCGTACTCACGTGGCCCGCACTGTAATCTTTCAGCACGTGACCGTCCGCCGTAACGAGGTTGCATCGCAACGCGAATTCGCCGGGCTTCAGCACCAGCCCCAGGTTCGCGGCCTCAAGCGGCGCACGTCCCGGGTAATACTGCTTCGGATCGTAACCGAACAGGTTTAAGCAGCAGATATCGCTTCCGGGATACATCCCTGCAGGGACCGTGCACACCGTGCCCAAAATGGACCGGCCCGCCAGGGCATGCAAATTGGGAAGCTTCGCTGCTTCCAAGGGTGTCTTGCCCCCGAGAACTTTTACGGGAAAATCGGCCAACCCGTCCGGAACAACGACCGCAAGCTTCATCTTAATCCAACCCTTCCTTAAATAAAGGCGACAATTGATAAATTTCCCGCAACTGGCAAGCCTCCTGGCTGCGCAACGAAGGCTCTTCCGAGGCCATCAGGTTTTCGATCACCTGCGTTTTGGTCTTGGCCCCCGGGATGACCGTGCTGACGGCATCGAAATCGAGCACATATTCCAGTGCCGCACGCGTCAAGGTCAGCCGCCGCGTAGCCAACACAGCCTTGATCTTTTCGACTTTCTCCGCGATCAGTTTGACCTTTTCCTTCGGCCATCCGTTGCGATGATCGTTCTTGGGAAACTCGGAACCCGGCGCGTATTTGCCCGTCAGAAAACCGCATGCCAGCGGTTCCCGGGCAATGATCGCCACTTCATTTTCTTTGGCCTCGGGCAAAAGATGCAAGGTCATCCGTTGGTCCAACAAATTGAAAACAGTCTGGATGGATTGAATGCGTTTGTCACGAAGCGCCGCGAGGCCTTCGTCTTCCTGAAAAATCGATACGCCGATAAATCGAATCTTGCCTTCGCGCTGCAGCTCTTCCAAAACGCCGATGGCTTCCCCGTGGCGGATAATCCCCAGCGGAGGATTGTGCAA
Source organism: Candidatus Omnitrophota bacterium (assembly GCA_028713205.1). Taxonomy (GTDB): domain Bacteria; phylum Omnitrophota; class Omnitrophia; order Omnitrophales; family Aquincolibacteriaceae; genus JAQTOZ01. The sequence continues at coordinate 609 of JAQTOZ010000017.1, read as the reverse complement.
TTGATACAGGTCGATGGTCTCGATCCCGAGGCGTTGGAGGCTTTGTTCGCAGGCAAAACGGAGATAAGCGGCTTCGAAATTTTTCCGGACGGCCCCGTGATAAAAATCAAAACCCGCCTTGGAGGCGATGAGGACATCGCTGCGGTTTCTGCGCTTCAAAAATTGCGCGAGGATTTCCTCGCTGTGCCCTTCGCCGTAAATGTCCGCCGTATCGTAGAAATTGACGCCGCGGCAGAAGGCCGCCTCCAGCGCTTCCAGGGAATCTTCGTCACGCACCGTGCCGTAACTGTTGCCGCCGATGGCCCAACCACCGAAGCCGATTTCGGAAACATCAACGCCCGTCCCGCCAAACGGACGATATTTCATAAGTTTTACCCGAAAACGCTGGTCGGGATACCGGTGCGCTTTTGACAACGCGCCGCAATCTCCCGAAGTTGTCTGGTCTCTACCCTTTTGAGTCCCGCTTCCGCCGGTTTACGGTCGATCGTGTACACGTGCACCTCGAGCGGACGTATCACCGCGATTTGATCGATCCAGCGCTCGACGTCCTCGGCGCCGGTATTGTCGCAACGGCCCTGAATAAACAAACTTTGAATGACCACGCTCTGC
>JAQTOZ010000200.1 GCA_028713205.1 Candidatus Omnitrophota bacterium | reverse complement strand
ATGCCTTTTCGTGTTTACCGAAGACACCTGGAAAAATCAGGAAAAAAAATTCCGCGAGATGCCGTTCACCAAAAGCGAAGCCCGAAAGTTTAACCGCCTTTATTTCTCCGGTGCGTGCGAAGTTGTTTGCGACAAGCAGGGCCGGATCCTCATCCCGGATTATTTGAAATCCTATGCGACGATCCGTGCCGATGTTTTGATCATCGGTGTTTCGGACCGGATTGAAATTTGGGCCAAAGAAAAATGGCAGGAATTTTTCGAATCGAATAAAGGTAATTTTGAAGCATTGGCGGAAAAATTAATTACGGAATCATAGCAACCAAAGTTAGGGGCAAAGGAGAAACTATGGCGTACCGTTTGAGAGCAAAAATGGGAGTGAACGTGCTGCGCTTCCCGAGCGATCTCAATGCCGGGGAAATGGTCAAAATGAAAAATTATCTTGCGCGACTGATCAAGAAAAACCGCAAGAAGCTCTTGCTCGATTTGAGCCAGACGCGGCACGTCGAATTGGCCGGCGTCGGGATTTTGGTTGACCGCCTGCGGAGCGTGCGTGCGCAGAAAGGCGATATCAAGTTCTGCAACATGCGTCCGGAGGTGGAACGGGTTCTGGACATGATCGGGCTCGGCAGTTTGATCGAAACTTTTCATTCCGAGGAAGAGGCCATTCAAAGCTTTGCGCCATAAACCGGTACTGTTAACGGAAGCCGTTCAGTGTCTCGCGCTACGGCCCGGGATGGTGGTCGTGGACGGGACCGTCGGCGGCGGCGGGCATGCCCTTGAGATACTCAAGGCCATCGGGTCCGCAGGCAGATTGGTCGCTCTGGACCGCGATCCTGAAGCCATTGAGCGTTGCCGGCCGCTCTTTCAAAATTATCCGCAGGTTTCATTGCATCAAGCGAATTTCAGGAATGCGGAGAAAATCCTGGATTTACTCAACATTCCTTCGGCGGATGCCGTAATATTAGATGTCGGTTTTTCCTCAGATCAATTGGAAGACGAAAACCGGGGATTTAGTTTCGACCGGGAAGGCCCTTTGGATATGCGGATGGATCCCGGGGATCCGGTCCGGGCACGGGATCTCGTGAATGATCTTTCACAAGAAGATTTGGAAAAGATTTTCAGGGAATACGGCGAGGAGCGGTGGTCCAAAAGGTTTGCACGGGCCATCGAGTACGCGCGCGCAGAACACCCGATCGAAACGACGGGTGATCTGGTCCGCGTCATTCAATCCGCTCTTCCGCGCAGCCTGATCGGCACCAAGAGCAAAAGGATGCCGATGCTGAGGCGTCATCCGGCCACGCGGATTTTTCAGGCGTTGCGGATCGCGGTGAATGATGAGTTGAATGCCTTGAGCGAAGGATTGACGCGGATATGGCCGAGAGTCAAGGTGGGCGGGCGGGTTGCGGTGATTGCCTTCCATTCCCTGGAAGACCGGATCGTCAAGAATCAGTTCCGTGCTTGGGCGCAGGCGGGTGAAGCGACCTTGATCTTTCGCAAGCCGCTGACGGCCCAACCGGAAGAAATCGAAAGCAACACAAGGGCGCGCAGCGCAAAACTGCGTGCGGTGGAGAAGACCCATGAAGGGCACAGGTAAGTTTTTAATCATTATCGGAATGATCGCGGCTTTATTTTTACTTTATGTCCATTTTCAAGTTCTGATCTTTCAGGTTTCTTATGCGATTGAAATCAAGGCCAAGGTCTTGACGCGTTGCCATGAAAGTTACCGCCGTCTGAAGTTCCAGGTCGAACAGCTCAAAGCTCCCCAGAATCTCGCGGAAAAGATGACGACGTACAAGCTGGACCTGCAGGTCCCCAAAGAAATTCACGTGCTTCAGGCGCCGGCCTTGCCGCCGGTCGAATTGGTGCCGATGGGAAAAACAACGTTTCAGCCTTTTTCGAAAGGGCTGATCGATTTCCTGGGGCATTGGGTCAAGGTAGCGCAGGCCGACACAAATTCTTAATCAAAGAGGTTCGAAGAGTAGCCAGCGAATGTTCTCACGACTCTCCACACGCCGATTTTGGTGTACCAACATTATTGTTGGGGCCCTGTTCTTACTCATCACTTCGGAATTGCTCCAGCTGACCGTTATTCGACGTCCCGTCCTGCAAGAACTGGCGCAAAAGCAACACCATCTCAGAATCGTGATTCCGCCCATGCGCGGGAAAATCCTGGACCGCTACGGCAAAGAATTCGCCACGAGCCTGAAGGTGCCGTCCGTTTATGCGATCCCTCGTTTGATCGGACGTGACCGCCGGGAAGAGCTTGCGGACAAACTGAGCAAAATCCTTAAGATGGATTATCCCTTTATCCTCGAACGTTTGTCCCGGGATAAGGCCTTTATTTGGCTGCGGCGCAAAGTCAGTTTTGAGCAGGCCGAAAAAATAAGGGATCTGAAGGACTCGGCGTTGGGCATTGTGGATGAGTATCGCCGGTTCTATCCGCAAGGGACATCCCTGGCCCAAATATTGGGTTTTGCGGACATCGACAATCGCGGCATTGAAGGTGTTGAGCTGACGTTGAATCGCGAGTTGGAAGGACGGCCGGGGCTTCGTTGTACCAAACGCGACGCATTCGGACGGGAGATCAAAGCTTTCGAGATGAAACTGATTCCGGCCGTGGACGGAAATTCGGTCTATTTGACCGTGGACCAGTATTTGCAATACATTGTCGAGACGGCCCTCGACCGGGCTTATATCAAATGGAAGGCCAAAGGCGCTGCCGCCGTTTTGATGGAGGCAAAAACCGGAAAAATTCTGGCCATTGCCAATCGGCCGAGCTTTGATCCGAATCAGTACGAAGCCTCGACGGCGGATTCCCGGCGCGATCGCGCGATCACGGATATGTATGAACCGGGCTCCATTTTCAAGATTGTCACGGCGAGCGCGGCGATCAATGAGAATAAAGTGACATTGGATATGCCCTTCAACTGCGAAAACGGAAAATACCGGTACGGTTCGCGTATCCTGCATGATGTCCACGCTTATGGGATGTTGACCTTTTCGGAGGTGATCATCAAATCAAGCAATATCGGGGTGACAAAAGTTGCCGCTCTGCTGAAGCCGGACTTGCTTTACCGTTACATCAAACTTTTCGGATTCGGGGCCGCCACGCATGTTGATTTGCCCGGAGAAGCGCCGGGATTTATCCGGGCTCCGGCGCAATGGTCCAAAACATCGCCGTTTAACATTCCCATGGGACAGGAAGTCCAAGTGACGTTGTTGCAGATGGTGACGGCCATGGGGGTGATTGCCAACGGCGGTCATTTGGTGACACCTTATATTATTTCCCGTATCGAAGACCAGGCCGGAGTGGTCCTCAAGGAAAAGAAGCCCGTGATCAAGCGGCAAGTGCTTCGTCCGGAAGTGGCCGCTCAAATGCAGAATATCCTGGTGCGTGCCGTTGAAGAAGGTACGGGCAAGTCCGCCCGGATCGACGGTATTGCCGTCGGGGGCAAGACGGGAACCGCGCAAAAAATTTTATCGAACGGGAAAGGTTATTCGCACAGCAATTTTATGTCCTCCTTTGTGGGATTTGGGCCTGCCGAAGATCCGCAACTGATCTTGGCGGTGGTGGTCGATGACCCCAAGCCGCTCTACTACGGCGGCACCGTCGCGGCGCCCGTGTTTAAAGAGGTGATCCAGGCGGCGCTTTTTGCGATCGGCTATGTCTCACCGGAAGTCAAGCAGAAGGCCTTCGCTCCGAAAAGCGAGGTCAAAGCGATTCAAGGAAATCCGCCCATGATTTTACGGCCTCAAGGCGGGGGTAAAGGGTTCTAGCTTCCGTCAGGCCCGCCGGACTGGTCACATTGATTTCCAGCAATTTTTCTTCCATGACATCAATCCCGGCAAAGTGCAATCCCTCGCGGACCAAATAAGGTTTCAAGTCCCGAACGAGACGGCGCTCTTTGGCCGTGATTTGGGTCGAGTTCCACGTTCCGCCCAAACCCAAATTGGAGCGGAAATCGCCGCGGGGCGGATGCTTTTCATAGGCCACCAGGATTTCGCCGTTCAAGAGCACGATACGTTTGTCGCCGATTGTTTTTTTGCTTTCGATGAACTCTTGCGCGATGACAAAAGTCTTGCCATTCAGGGTCAGCTTGTTGATTTTGGGAACAGACATCTTTTTGCTCTCGGCCCTTCGCAAACGGACAATGCCTTCGCCGCCTTTTCGATGCAGCGGTTTCAGGACAAGATCGCCGGGTAATTCATTTTTGAACCGCAGAATTTGTTCCGTCGAGCAACTGACGATGGATTTCGGGATCCACTTCGGGAAATTCAGTACGGACAGTTTTTCGTTGGCGTTGCGAATGCCCCGCGGGTGATTGGATACCGGAACCCGGCGGGCAACGAGTTCGAGCAGGTAGGTGAGATAAAGATAACTGAAATCAAACGGCGGATTTTTGCGGATCAGAACAAGATCAAACGATTCGACCGGAAGCGAGCGCGTCGCCGACCCTTTGAATCCGTCACCGGCAGCCGGATAAATTTGCCGGGTCGAGGCCATGACCGTATCGATTTCAAAACGGATTTCATGGGAGTCCGATGCCCATACGGTGTGCCCGCGAGCGGCAAATTCCCTCAAAAGGTTGAGGGAATTGTCCCATTTCCAGCTCAGATCCTCCAAAGGGTCCATCACAAAAAGAATGCGTTTTGCCATTTTTAAGTCCAATCGTAGTTATTGTCTTTGAGGCTAAAACGGGATATCCTAGGTTCTGGCGTCAATTCCCGGGAAATGCCGGTAGGCATATCTGAACGGGGATTTCGACAGACCGGATATTCTAAACCAAATGACGAACGGGGAGAAATTAATTTGAGTACTTTTTTGGGTGAAAAACAATCGACGGAACTACGCTCCGAAGAAGATCTCAGCCATTATTTTGAGTCCTTTGCGAAATCTCATGACGCCATGCGGGTCGGGATTGAGGTGGAATTCCTGGGGGTGCACAAAGCCACGGGGCGGGCCTTGCCGTATGACGGTCCGGACGGCATTCACGAGGTCTTGAAGCTGTTGGCGAAACTTTACGGATATGATCCGGTCCTGGAGAACGGGAACATCATTGCGCTGGGTCGTGAAGGCAGGATCGTGGTGAGTTTGGAACCGGGGGGGCAACTGGAGCTGAGCGCGCCTCCGGCAATCAATGTCTTTGAGGTCGAAGCGCAAATCCAGCAATTCTTGTCCGAACTGCGCGAAGTACGCGCGAGACTTCCCGGAATCGAATGGCTCGCGGTCGGCATTCAGCCTTTCAGCGGTTTGGGCGATGCCCCGATGGTTCCCAAACACCGTTATCTCATTATGGAGGAATATTTCAAGACGCACGGCACGCTTTCCCACGAAATGATGAAACTTACCGCGACCAATCAGGTGAATTTTGATTATCTGAGCGAAGAAAACGCCATGTCCAGCCTGCGCGTTGTCCTCGGGATCACTTCGATCATTTCGGCGCTTTTTTCGAACTCCTCATTTTCAAACGGCAGGCCCAACGGTTTCATGACGCGCCGCGTGCATATATGGAATCACACCGATCCCGACCGTACCGGTCTCATCCTTCCGTTTACGAGATCCGGTTGTACGTTCAAAGACTATCTGGATTATGTTTTGCGCATTCCCATGTTTTTCATCGTGCGCCGCGGGAAATGGGCCCCCATGCAGGGAGTCCGTTTTCGGGACTTCATCCGTAACGGATTTGAAGGGACGCGGGCAACCTTGGCCGATTTTGAGCTGCACCTTGGGACGGTCTTCCCCGAGGCCCGCTTGAAACAGTATCTGGAAATCCGCGGTGTGGATTGCCAGAGTCCCGGTCTCATCTCCGCGGTCGCTGCGTTTTGGAAAGGCATTTTATACGATCCCGTGACTCGGGAATTGGCCTGGGACCTGGTTTCGTTTGCCTCGGAGGAAGACCGTCTGCGGCTGCATCCCGAGATCCCCGAGAAAGGTCTTGCGGCCGTTTTGGGGACGGAACCTATTTTCCCGATTGCCCAGGAGCTTGTGGATCTTTCCTGCGCCAGCCTCACGAAGCAAAAAACAAAGGATGAAAAACGGGATGAGTGCCGTTTCTTGTGCGACATCCGTCAAAAAATCATCAAGACGAAAAAATCAC
>JAQTOZ010000199.1 GCA_028713205.1 Candidatus Omnitrophota bacterium | reverse complement strand
CGTCGGTACGGTAAATGTCGAACCGGAAGAATCATCATCAGAACCGGAATCCGTATGGTAATAACCCGTGTAGTAGTAATTTGTTGTTGAATTGAACTGCAGGGCATTCGATTCGCTATAAATATAAACCGGATAATATCCCGACGCACCTCCCGAAGCGATCTCCCCATCCACGCCTGCGCCTCCGTAATAATCATAATCTCCCGCATATAAATATCCTTCGGGGATATAAACCATTTCGATCCCGAATACTTTAACCTTGGTGTTTACGGCAATGGCTTGTGCATCAGACAAACCTGCGGACGCATAATCCCATTTTATTTTGACGGTGTGGAAATCTACGGTTCCAGAATAGGAATAAAGCTGTGACCCCGGCTGAATAAATACTCCCATCTGGTCATTTGGAACAATGAAACTCAAAGTATAAAACGATGAGCCCGATTGTGCGGTACCATACGAATATCCGGTCGGATCTTTCCCATTTCCTTTCATTTTGGCATGATTCCAAGTCGTCCCAGAGTCCGTCGAATATTTGCAAAATGTCCACACAGCATCATAGTTGTAGTAGTCGTACCATGAATTCTCCCAAGAAAGATCAAAAGCGATGTCGACAGTTTTATTGGAGGTGTCTTGCTCTGCCATTTCCGGATTTTCGATTTTGACGTTATTGGCCAATAGGACGGTCGATGAGTTTGAAATGATCAATAGAGAAACCGCGAGAGTGGAAATAATTTTCCGGGCGGAAAATGCATTCATCAAACGCATAAATTTCCGTGATGGAAATTTTTGCTGCGCCTGTGAATTGGACCATTTATCTTTAACAAAAGTTTTCCAAAAGGAAAAGAGTAAAAAATTCTTCTCCGTTTTGTACCAACTTGGCAACCAAGCCGTCATATCTCCTCCGAGACTTAAACCTTTGGTTTTGCGTCCCTGTCTTTCGACAGGTTTGCCCTTTTCAAGTTGGATCTAAGCAATTGCTAATGCTTATGTCATTCAACTCTAACAATCATGCACATTCGCATGCATGTAATAAAAGTATAGCATATTAATATAAAAAGATAGACTTAGAAGCTCATATGTTTGCATGTTATAGCTATTTATAGCAAGTTTGTTTGCCCTTGTGTCTCAATAGTCCTATATCGTTATACTATAAAGAGTTATGAATACATTTCACGATCATCACGGCAGGTAAACGTCGCAACTAAATAAATACTTTTATTCAAATATTTTTAATTGCAAATTCAATTCTTCTCGGTAGGTTTATTTTTTAATCGAACAACTTGGGGTTTTCTTCCATTCCTACGCGAAGTTTCGCGAGACAAGCGCAGCAGATTAGCGGATTTTACTTCTTACGATGATATTCGTTAAATTCCATTTTTAACGGCTGTGGAGGAACCATATTTTTTAACAGCTCGATATCCAAAATTCTTTCTCGAATTTGATTGGCCGTCTCATCCGCGGGGCTCAATTTCAAAAATTCCTCATAGTGATCGATGGCCAGCGAATGTTCATTCTTATAGAAATCATAAATCACAGCTAGGTTGTGATGCGCATTGGCATTGGACGGATTTATTTCGATAATGCGCTTGTATTGTTTAATGGCCCCTTCATAATTTTTTTCCTCATACATCGCATTTCCGACCTGAAGATAGATCTCCTCTAGCTCAACTTTCATTTTTTCATTTTCGTTTTCTGTTTCGGACAACTTTGCCAGCGCGTGATCTGCGCTTTCTTGAGCTTGTAATATCAAACTCCTATATTCGTCCCTTTCTTCCTCGAGAATGGCACTGTCCAATACTTTCTGCAATTCCTTGTTTTTTTCCAATGCCCTGGCTAGCTCTTCCTGAGTCGCATCCACTTTCGCCTGAATTTTTGTCTTTTCCGTCTCGAATTGTTTATTCATATCTTGCTGTCTTTTCAGTTCATCCATCCCACTGGTCTGTTTCATTTCAGCCGCTTGAAGTTTCTTTTCCAGATTTCGTATTTGCGTCCGCATCACATTATTCTCAACAGTCACACGATCGATCCCCTGTTGCAATGTCATCATATTATCCCGCAACAGCTTATTCTCTTTCAGAGTGTCATTCAGAGTCGACAAAATTGTTTCAACGTCCCCCCCTTGTTGGTCGGTCAGCACGTCACTCTCCCCTGCCCAACAAATACGAACCGGAATTATTGCGGCACAAAGCAAAAGGATACATAGCATGTCAACCATTGTTAAATTGCAAATCGTTTGTTTGTCGCATCTATTTTCGAGCCTTCGCATCATGGGGCCCCCCTAACAGACGAGCGATCCGAAAACAACGATCGCTTAGAATTGATATTGGCTGGCATCTTCTCTCCGATGGCATCAAACTCAATAACATCTCCCTGGGAATTTCCCGACAGACGAGAAGAACTAAATACATTTTGAGGGCTCAAAGAGGCTTCCGCACCTTTGAGAGGGACTGTTTGATCCGTGGTGTTGCGATTTCCAGAAATAATTTTAGGCGTGATAATAATAACGATCTCTGTTCTAAGATAAGACTGATTTTTGCTTTTAAACAAATTCCCCAGGACAGGCATGTCCATTAAGACAGGCCATCCCTTTGTATTGTCTGTCAAATCATCCCTTTTCAACCCCCCTAAAATAACGCTGATCCCGTCCTGGACAATGACCGTCGATTCGACAAATGTGGTATTGACCAATGGAATTTTATTGTTAGTCGGCGTTGTCAAAGTCCCCTTTTGACTTGATATTTCAGGCCTAATTTTAAGCGTGACGAAGCCATCATCGTTAATAATGGGCGAAACCACCATGCTTAAACCGACATCGATAAACTTAATGTCTTCACTCACCGATGTATTGTTACCCGTTCCCGTCGTCGTCGTAATAACGTAAGGGATCCTGTCGCCGATGTTGATTTTCGCTTCTTCCTTGTTGAGGACCATAAGCCTCGGATTCGCCAACACCTTCGTATTGAGGACTTGTTTCAACGCTTTGATTTGAAACTGAAAATCGTCCGCCGCAAATTTTCCCCATTTGACTTTAGCGACGGTTCCCAGAATCGCGTCCGTTGACACATCGCTGTTGATCGGAAAGCTCCCACGGACATCCGCATCATGCCAATTCGGAAACGCCTTGTCCCAATCAATCCCATAGTCATATTTGGGATTTAAAGTTAATTGAAGAATCCTGACTTCCAAAAGAACCGCTTTTGTACTTTTATCCAATGACTTGATCACTTTCAGGATATCATCCATGCGTCCCGGATAGGCACTGACCACAATTTGGTTCGATCGTTCATCCGCGTAAATGCTTCCAACGGCCTTTGCATCAATCTGAAGTTTAAGTTGGGCCTCAATATCTTTGACGTTTGCATACTGCAAACTGACCACTTTGGTCTCAAGTCTGTTTTCCATATTATCGATCAATGCGTTCATCTCTTCGAGTTTGTCCTTGGTATCAATCAAAATGACCGTTCCCGTATCTTCGTCCACGATGACTTTACCAATGGTGCTTTGAATCGCCTGCAATGCCGTTGCCACATAACTCGGTTTAGCATACTTCAAAACACGCGTCAGGATACGCCGCTTGTCGTTATAAGTTTTCCCATAAAGCACGACGTACTCGTCTTCGGGCATGACATAAATAATTTCATTTTTTATTTCAAAAGCGAGTTGATTTGAAATAACGATAATATCCAAGGCGTCGCGTATGGAGACATTGCGCAGAACGAGCGTGGAACGCCCCTGCACATTTTTGCTCGTCACAATATTTAGGTTACCTTGGATCGCCAGGAATTTCAAAATATCGACGACATTGATATCGCGTAAATCCAAAAAGATCGTTTTATCCAGCCCTTTCTGCAAATTACCGGCCGGCCGGGCGTTGTCAACTTGAAGCGTGGGCAAACCATCCGGTGACTGGTCTGATTCCGAATCCGACTGAGCTCGTCCCGCAACGGGACCGAAAGTCAGAATACTCGCCAGCAGAACAACAACAACTTTTGACAGCCTTTTGTTTTTTATCATCGAATCTCTATCGTTTCTTTCCCGAATTGAAAAACAACGCTTTCCGCCTTAATTTCAATAACTTTCAACCCTGAATAGGTATCGTCTTTTCTGAGAAACATCGTACTATTTTTGCTGACGTCCTCAATCATACAAAACGTCTTACTCGGATCAACAGGATTAACCGAGATCCCCGTAAGTTTAAAATTTTTCGTGATCTCAAGCATCTTCACAGTCAACGAGCTGACTTCGCTTTCTTTCTCAACTCGCTTAGCCAGCGGCGCAAAAACATTTCTTACATCCAGTCCTTCAAGGAATGAAAGTCCTCTTTCCGTCGCTTGCGGTAACGGTACTTCCGCTAGATTCTTTTGCGATCGATCAAGCTCTGATAGATAATCCTGATTAATCAGTCTCATATCATACAAAAGGTTAATGCCCAGATAGATTCCACATATAAACGCTGCGATCTTAAGCAACTGGTTGATCTGCCTTAAGGGCAACTCACCCTTTTGCCTTTTGAAAAGCAGCGCAATTTTTTCTTTTGTGTAAAGAATTTTTCCTAAAAGCGCATCGGGCGATAAAAGAGCACTTAAATCCAAGCTTAACTTAACACTTGGCCCCTTATGCGTTTTGGGCTCAGCTTGTGCCTCGACTGGTTGAGCACCCCTCGCATCTTGTTCTTCAATCAGCTTCAGCAGACGCTGTTCAGGTGTTAATGCGGAATCTGGGTCAACCATCCCTCTTGTACATCCTCGTTGATTAGATCACGCATGAGGCCTTCGTCCACCACCCACTTCCGTCTCATCACCAAGGCCTTTAGAGCGCGGTGGCACCATAATGTAATTTTACGAGGATATCCTTTCGACACCTTATGAATCAGTTGAATCGCATCATCCAAGAAAAGATATGCATTCGATTTGTAGCCGGCTTTTTTGATTCTAAAATTGATCATATCTCTGGTTTCACTCACCCCTAATGGGTTTAGCACATACTTGAAACTGATTCGATCCAGAAAGTTCGGAATCTTCATGATTTTGGAATGTAGCTCAAGTTGTCCCAGCAACACCAATTGCAAAAGCTTGTTTTCATTGGTCTCGTAGTTGAGAATGACTCGCAACATCTCGATGGTCGACTCCGTGAGTTTTTGTGCCTCGTCGACGATAAGAGTAACGGTTCTGTTTTCAATAATACATTTTTGATAAAGAAACTTTTCAAGTGCTTCTTTCAGATCCAAAACGGTCGTTTTGCCTAATCCATCGGACGATGAACAGTACTGATCGACATTAACCTCAAAATTTCGAATCAATGAGCTTAAGAATAAATGCTCGTTTTCGAAACATGGGTCTAATACAAAATTCACGATAAAATCGCCTCTCTCCTTCAAACAACGAATAAGTTTTCTCGAAAGGGTGGTCTTCCCAGTTCCGACATCGCCTAAAATAACAGACAACCCTCGTCTTAACCGAAGTTCAATCAAAACGTTCGTGAGTGCGGCTTCATGGTCTCTGGTTAAATAAAAAAACTCCGGATCTGGGCTTGTTGAAAACGGTTCCGTGTCGAACCCTAATATCCGATAGTAGCTCATCCGACGCTCCTACATCCATTTTTCTGATTCGGTAAGAAAACCTATCTTCTTGGCATAAAATGCCTTACCATATTTTTCGGCCATCGCCTCACGTTGCTTAAGCAATATCAAGCTCATATTTTGGAGTCGTTAGTCTTGTCGAATACGCAGAACAGGTTTCTTCCCCCTGTTGTTACCTGGGACAAAAAAATGGACGGCCACCCCTTTTCCGCATCATTGGGTATTGTACGGTAAATCAACCGTTCATGCAGGATCTTTATGAAGTTGGTTTCAAATTCGACTGTGAGAGAACTCGGGGTGGCAGGAATTGAACCTGCGACATCTTGCTCCCAAAGCAAGCGCTCTAGCCAAGCTGAGCTACACCCCGAAGAAAAAAATGTGATGTTACATTACGAAGAAATAATCAATCTGTCAATAGAGCTGACAAACCGCATAATGAAGGGCACTACCCATCCATGAGATGCATCAGAAAATGGATCGTCCTTTGTAAATACTCAGCACAAGTCCCAACGCCGCGGCCGTTGCGATAAAGGACGAGCCACCATAACTCACCAACGGTAGAGTTAAT
>JAQTOZ010000198.1 GCA_028713205.1 Candidatus Omnitrophota bacterium | reverse complement strand
CCCGATCGAGGCGAAAATCATTTCGGTGGTCGACGCCTTTCATGCCATCATTTCCCATCGCACCTACAACGCGCCCCGTTCGGTGGAATCGGCACTGGTGGAGCTTGAAAAACATGCCGGGACCCAGTTCGATGCGCAGGTCGTAAAGGCTTTTGTGCGTGCCATGAAACGGGAATTGGCCAAAAGTACCCGCTTCCCGTGGGATAACCGTTAACCCTCCGCTTCCGTAACTCCTATTGTGACTTTCGTTTGAGGCGCTCGTTGTCTGCCAATCCGGCATCCATTTTTTTCAGAATTGACGGGGTCAAAACGGTGTAGAATAAAGTATGCTTTTTGCGGATAAAACCCTTGCGCTTCCGGAGGGGCAACAGTATAATGTGCCCCTTCTTGGGACAAAAGTTCAGTCAGACGAGGTGTGAGAATGGAACCACGTACGCCGAGTAAAGAAGAAATGGAAAAAATCGTGGCGAAAAATCGCCAGCGGTTTGATAAGAAAGAGCTGGAATTTTTTCGCAAGCTCTTGATGACGCTTCGGAGCAAGATTTCGGGTGATATCCAACACCTCGAGAAAGACGGTCTTAATACCAGCCAGCGCGATGCCTCCGGGGATCTGTCGGGATATTCGCTCCATATGGCGGATATGGCGACGGACAATTTCGACCGCGAGCTTACCCTAGGACTGGCTTCCAGCGAGCAAAATTTGTTAAATCTGATTGATACGGCCTTGCACAAAATCGATGATGGGACTTTTGGGTTGTGCGAGAGAACCTACAAACCCATTTCCAAAAAGCGGCTGATGGCAATGCCTTATGCGCGCTTGTCGATCGAGGCTCAATCGGAAGAGGAGAAAGACAGACGTCCTTCCTAATCCCTTTTTACAGCCTGGTTTTTCTTGTTGTTGGTCTTGATCAGCTCACCAAATATTTTGTTCTGGTTTATCTGCCGGCCGGGGATTCCGTTCCGGTCATTCGCAATCTGTTTCATTTGACCCTGGTCTACAATCAAGGGATCGCCTTCGGTTTTTTTCAACGTCATCCGACGGTGCTTTTTGTGCTCATCACGTCGAGTTTGCTGGTCCTGGCGGTCCTGGGGGTGCGGGCCTGCCGTTCCACGAAATCGGCCGACGGAAAGCTTTGTCCCCAGATGCCGGGATTGGCGCGTTGGGGCCTGGCCCTGATTTTGGGGGGTGCCATCGGAAACTGGATTGACCGGATCCGTTTCGAGGCTGTGGTCGATTTTTTGGATTTCCGGGTGTGGCCGGTTTTTAATGTGGCGGACTCTTCGATCACCATCGGGGTTTGTCTTTATCTTTTGCTTTTGATGAGGAAATCATGAAACCCATCTTTTTTTCCTTGGGACAATTCCACCTTTATTCTTTCGGCGTCATGGTCGCGCTCGGGGTGATCGTTGCGCTCTTTCTGATGTTTCGCAGGGCTCGCGGCCGCGAGTTTCCGCAAGTGAACGATATCTACGACATGGTGTTCATCACGGTGACCATGGGGTTCGTGGGCGCGCGCGTCTCTTATGTCATCCAAAATCTTGCGTGGTATCTCGAACATCCGTTCAAGATATTCGCTTTGTGGGAAGGCGGGCTTATTTTTTACGGAGGCCTGGCCGTGGCCGTTTTTTCTCTCTATCTGTTCGCGCTCAAACGCAAGGTCCCGTTTTGGGCCGTGCTCGATTTTTTATTTCCGTATGTGGCGTTGGGGCACGCCTTCGGCCGGTTGGGCTGTTTTTTGAACGGTTGTTGTTACGGACGCCCCTGTTCTTTGCCCTGGGCCGTGCAGTTCCCGAATCTCCCCGTGCCTGTCCATCCGACCCAGCTTTACGAAGCGGCGTACAATGTTTTTGTTTTTCTGCTCTTGAGCGCCGGTTATCCGAAGCGGAAATTCGAGGGCGCGGTTACGGCCTGTTATCTGATGCTTTATGCGGTAGGCCGGTTCACCATCGAATTTTGGCGAGCCGATAATCCGATGTGGATGCTCCTGACCTGGAACCAGTGGATGAGTCTTGGACTGTTTTTGGCGGGGGTCGCGCTTTTTTATTGGAAGCGCGGATGGACTGACGAAAGCCGGAAGGTGTGAACATGGATCGTTCCAGTGAGATTCGCGAAGAAATCATTGTCGGCCCCGATGTCAACGGCCAGCGCTTGGACGCTTTTTTGGCCCATGTCCTGGTGGACAAGTTTTCCAGGACAAAAATCAAAAAAATGGTCGAAGAGGGCGGGATCAAGGTCGACGGGCGGACGGTCCCTGCGCATTACCATATCAAAGAGGGTGAAAAAATCGAGGTTGAGGGTACGATTGCCGAAGAAAGCGAAACGCGTGCCGAGGATATTCCGATCACCATCGTGTACGAGGATGACACCGTCCTGGTCGTCGATAAACCGGCCGGCATGGTGGTCCATCCTGCGCACGGAAATTTACGGCATACGCTCGTGAACGCGCTGCTGTACCACACGCAGCAGCTCTCAAGCAGCGGCGGTAACATCCGGCCCGGGATCGTTCACCGGCTGGACAAGGACACCTCGGGGATTTTGGTGGTCGCTAAAAATGATATTGCTCACGCTGCTTTGGCGAACCAATTCAAACAGCATACGATTGCCCGTACCTATCACGCGGTCGTCAAAGGGATCGTCCAGCACGATGAAGGCGTCGTCGAGGAGCCTGTCGGGCGGGCGTTTTTGAACCGCAAAAAAGTCATTGTGCGGCCTTCCGGCGGCAAAGACGCGGTGACTTTTTTTAAAGTCGTGAAACGGTTCGGCAAGGCGACTTTTTTGAAGATCGAACCCAAAACCGGACGCACGCATCAAATCCGCGTGCACATGGCCCACATGGGGCACCCGGTCTTGGGCGATGCGCTTTACGGTGTGCCGTCTCCGTGGATTCAGCGTCAGGCCCTGCACGCCTCCAACCTTGCTTTTGACCACCCTCGAACGCATGAGCGGCTTTCTTTTGAAAGCGCGCTTCCCCAGGATATGAAGGATCTGATTCTCCGCCTTGAATCGGAGAATTGATTTCTTTATAATCCGTCTCAAACGGTGCGATGCCGGGAGCCAGGAGGAGATTTCTTGTTACTTGCTTTTATTCTAGTCGTCAGTTGTGCGGCCTTTCTTACGCAAAAAATGACATTCCACCGGTATGGAAAATTTCAGAGCCGGCGAGGGATCACAGGGTATGAAATTGCCCGCCATATCCTGGACGCAAACGGTTATGAAAATCTGATCGTCGGTTTGGCTGAAAGTTCCGATGCCCCGCGGCGCGGTCTCAGCAGCGGATTCGATTTGCCGGCGAAAGTCGGGAAGAGCACGTCCTTTTCGGATATTGCCCGGGCGGCCTGGGAAACGGTACTTCTATTAAAGACGCAGCAATCGGCGCCGCTCTTGGGCCTGGCGACGGCATTTAAAAAGTTTTTGGTTTTTGTGATTTGGTGCGATTGGATCTTGCTGGCGGCGAGTTTTGCCGGGCCCGGATGGGGGAGCCTAAGGCCGGTGTCGGTTTGGGGATTCGGCCTGGTTTTTTTTGCGGCATTTTTTGATATTGTTTCGGAATGGGAACTCAGCAATAGGGCCAAGGCCTCGTTGAAGAAGTTTCAGTATTTTGAAGTGGACGAATGGATCCGTCTCAAAAAAATCCTCAAATGCATGCGTTGGTCGCGTTTTGCGCAAATCTTCGAAGTCCCCCTCGGCGCCCTCGGGAGCATCCTCCGTTTTCCCCGCCGGCGAAAAGAGAAATAGCGTATGGCGTATCAAAATCTCCGTGAGTTTCTCAACGACCTGAAAAGCGCGGGCGAACTTTGCGAAGTCGAAACGGAAGTCGATCCCTCTCTGGAAATTACGGAGATCACGGACCGTGTGGTCAAAAAGGCGGGGCCGGCGCTTTTATTCAAGAAGGTCCGGGGTTCGGACATTCCGCTGGCGATCAATCTTTACGGTTCTTTCCCGCGGCTCCACCGGGCCATGGGAGTGTCTTCGGACGAACAGATGGTTGCGCGCATCCGTGAGTTTATGGATGTCAAGCCTCCCGCGGATTTTGCTCAAAAAATCCAAATGGTCTTGAAGTTGAAAAGCCTGCATGACCTTTTACCCAAAAGGGTCCATGCGGCGCCCTGTCAGGAAGTCGTCATTCGTCGCGGCGAAGGGCCCATGCTGGACAAATTACCGGTTTTAAAATGCTGGCCCGGCGATGGAGGCAAATTTATCACGTTCCCGATGGTGATCACCAAGGACCCCGTCACCGGCATGCGCAATGTGGGCATGTATCGCATGCATGTCTATGACAATGAAACCACCGGAATGCATTGGCAGATCCACAAGGACGGCGCGGCCCATTTCCGTGCGTTGCCTGCGGGATCCAAACAGCGCCTGGAAGTGGCCGTTGTCATCGGCGCCGATCCGGTGACCATGTTTTCGGCGGCCTGTCCGCTGCCGCCCGGTTTGGATGAATGGGTGCTGGCCGGGTTTCTGCGCCGCAAGCCGGTCAACGTCGTGCGTTGCAAGACGATTGACCTGGAAGTGCCGGCTGAGGCCGAAATCGTGCTGGAAGGTTATGTGGAAGAGGGCGCGATGAGAATGGAAGGCCCGTTCGGCGACCACACCGGATTTTATTCGGGGGCGAAAGAGTTTCCGGTCTTTCATCTGACCGCCATGACCCACCGGCGCGATCCGGTTTATGTCGCGACGATTGTCGGGCGGCCGCCCATGGAGGATTGCTACATCGGGAAAATGATCGAACGGATTTTTTTGCCGGTGATCAAAAAACAACTGCCGGAAATCGCGGACATCCATCTTCCCTGGGAAGGGTGTTTTCATAACCTCCTGATCGTTTCCATCCGCAAGAGTTACCCGGAGCAGGCGAAAAAAGTGATGCATGCGATTTGGGGGCTCGGCCAGATGATGTTTTCCAAATGCATCATTGTTTTGGACGAGGACGTGAATATTCAGGACGTCCGCGAGGTCGTGTGGCGGACGTTCGGCAAAATCGATCCCAAACGCGATATCGTTTTTGCGGAAGGGCCGGTGGACGAACTGGATCATTCCGCCAGTTACGAATTGTTTGGTTCCAAGATGGGCATCGATGCCACCCGTAAAAGCGAAGCCGAGGGGATGAAACGGCCATGGCCCCAAGATGTGGTGATGACTCCGGACATCGTCCGAAAGGTGACGGAACGCTGGCGCGAATATGGCCTTCCTTCGTAAGCTTTTCTCGAAGATCTCCGTTTTTCTCGAGATGATCAAATTCGAACATTCCGTTTTTGCGCTTCCCTTTGCATATCTCGGCCTGTTCTTGGCGGAAAACGGATGGCCGCGCTGGTTTCTGCTTTTTTGGGTCACCGTCGCGATGGTTAGTTTCCGCACCCTGGCCATGAGCCTCAATCGTTTGATCGATCGTTCCATCGATGCCTTAAATCCGCGGACACAAAACCGCGCTTTGCCCACGGGAAAAATCAAAGCCCTTTTTGTGTGGGGGTGTGCCCTGGGCTCCTTGCTGGTTTTTGAATGGAGCGCTTACCGGTTAAATTCTTTATGCTTCCGCTTGTCCTGGATCCCCGTGGCTCTGGCCGTTTGTTATCCCTGGACCAAAAGATTTACGTGGTTCTCCCACTGGGTTTTGGGTATCATACTCGGCATCGCACCTTGTGGCGCGTGGATTGCGAGCAAGGCCGCGTTGGATGTGATTCCGTGTTTTTTGACAATCGGCGTGACGTTTTGGGTGGCGGGATTTGATATTATTTACGCGTTGCAAGACCTGGAATTTGACCGGCAGTTCAAACTTTATTCCTTTCCCGCCCGTTTTGGTGTCAGCGCGAGCCTCGTCATGACTGAGATTATGCACGGAGGCGCGGTGATCGCTTGGCTTGTGGCCGGTTGGCTGGCCGGACTCGGTTTGGTCTTCCTTGTCGGAATCCTTGGTGTGACAGCCTGCCTCGTCCGTGAGAATTGGCTTATCCGGACCGGCGGTATGAGTAAAATCCAGGAGGCCTTTTTCATAATGAACGGAATCGCGAGCATCGGCTTGTTTGTTGCGGTGTGGCTCGATTTGATCGTTCGGGGGACTCGTCCATGAAACCCTATGTCATCGCTTTGACGGGCGCCAGCGGCGTTGTTTACGGTATTCGTTTGGTCCAGGTGATGGCCGAGATGGGCTATGA
>JAQTOZ010000197.1 GCA_028713205.1 Candidatus Omnitrophota bacterium | reverse complement strand
AGCTGCCGTCCGGTAGTTGAACGGCCCTGCGCCAGTCCAAAGAATGCCTCCCGGACTTCTCCAAAACCACAAATTCTTCATCGCCGACTTGCACAAATGTTTGCTGCTTTCTGATTTCACTTCGATTCGCAAATTCGTCTTCGGGTGATTCATACGTTGCATCCTCACTCTCGGCAATCACCGAAACAATTTCCGCGCGCTTCGGAATCATACCCGTTTCCACTTCAACATTTCCGATACGCATCACCTGACTGGGTTGCACTTGTGCAACCGGCCTCGCGACGGGCTGATGGCCGGAATTAAATAAGACATCGATCACGCTTTGACCCGGAAGCAAAGCTCGACCGCCGGCAAGATCGGGCTGCGCCAATTGGCCATAAACTCCAACACCTGTCGTTGCCGGAGTCTCCGGCACGGTCTGATTCGTCAACGGCTCCGTCGCGGTGCGGTCCTTCGCCTCCAGCCGCACATAGCTGGGATCTGCGATCAAATCAGGATTCGCATTAAAACGGTTTTTCAATACGGGATTGCTTTGAATGGCTTGTGCTACCCATTTCGGTAAATCTTTGGCTGGAATATTGTATTTTGTCGCCAAGGCTGGCGCAGCCTGTTCAACGAGTCCTTTGAAGAATAACGCCTCCTGCTTATTTAATAAGGAAGGATCCTTGAAATAATTCGATACATCCGCGTTCTCCCGTCTCATCACTTTGTGATAGATTCCGCCGCCATCCACTTTCGTGATCCGCGGTGCAAACACCCTATGCGCGATTTTCCGTTCTTCCATCAACGACGTCAGACCTTCCGTGTGAAATCCGCCCGTCACCATCACCAAGATCTTCGAGCGGCGTTCACGCGCGGCCTTGATCGTGTTCTCCAGCAACGCCTCATCGCGCCGGCGCGCATCCAGATAAAACTGACCCGCACGGTTAAAATACCCTTCCAGCTCCTTGACTTTCAACGACTCGACCTTCGTCTTGACACTCCCGTCCGCCTTGCCGTCCTTCGAATACCCGCTCAATGACGCTACACGCACCGCCAGGTTCTTCGGCAGCAAGCGCCCGTCCAAAGCTTCCAACTGATCCAATTCGCTGCGCGTCAATTCGAGATGCAGCAGCTTTTCAAATAAAACATAATCGCGGTAAATCTCTAAAAACTTTTTCTCATCTTCCTTCGCCGCCAGCTTCTCCTCAATCGCTTGCTCCAAACGCTTGACTTCCTCAAAGAGCTCCTGCGATTTCACTTCCTGCGACAACAACGCATACGACGCCCACGCCACATAATTGGGATAATCCGCAAACGGGATCCCGCGGGCCTTCGCATTCTCAAACACCTTCTCGAACGCCCGCCTCAACGGCATCGGATGGGCCTTCGTGTTTTCCCAATATCCGTCCAGGATCGAAAGCCATTCCTCCCCGACTCCCGCTTCGGTCAGCTTACCCCGGATCGTCTTCCACTCCGACTTCGCAGCCTCTTGCCGAAGCGCTGGTTCGGTCTCCGACAAATAGATCAATCGCGTCAGATTCGGAAAGCGCAACTGCTCGATACGATCCTTCAAATCGATCCCCAGCACACGGTCCGCCGCCTTTGCCAATTCATGCGTAAAGTAAACCGGCGGGTTGTGTTTGGACTGCTCCTTGGCACGCAGAAAATCGCGAAGCTCAGGATTCAAGATCCGCGATTTGGCGATCTCGATCAGGCCACGCAACGGCTTCAATCCCGAATCCACTTGCCCTTGCTCCATCAAAAGATCGCGGAACATTTTCAAGTTGTCGCGGTACAGTTCCGGCGTCTCCGCACCACGGATTTCAACCGGTTGACTTTGGCCAGCCTTCCGTTTCTTGTACTGGTCCCACGCAAAGAGTTCGGCACCGTTCAGCTCGCCTTTCTCGTGAAGATCTTTCACGAAGGACTCGTTGGCTTCGGGAAATTCAGAAAAGAGTTCCAGATATTCAGGATGGATCGCGCCCACCGTACCTTCCAAGGTCACAATCATGGCCGGGATGCCTTCCTTCGAACCAAACTGCACATCAAGCCAGTTGAGCATGTCACGGATGCGAGCTTGCGCGTCGGGGTTTGAGTGCGCGTCCTGGATATGGACCACAAACGGAGTGAGCGCCTGATTGTTTTCCGGAAGCTCGGCCTCTTTGGAGGCCGGAGGATTCTTCGTTGCGAATTCGGGAATGTAGGACTTTTGCAGAAAGCCTAAATCGGCAGGCAACTGATTCAGTACTTGGATAATTTCATTTTCAGGACTTTGAGCCGAAACAACGGGATTTTGAAACGCCGGCAGCGCAGGCGCGCTCCAGACTAAAGTGCTGTGAAGAAAAAAGACGAGCGTGAAACTAGAGATGATTCTCAAAAATAAATTGTGAACCCCTTGTTTCATTTTTCCTTTCCCTCGGGTTGTTTGACTAAAATAATCCCAATATGAAATAGCTCTAAGTTCAATACTCTCGCATAGTGCGATAAGTCCGAATGTTGCGATTAAGTAGTCATATATCAATGTTTATAAATATAAGGGCTTATGAAAAAATGCCCGCCGTTTCAAATTTTGTCAAGATGGCCCCCTTAGAGATAGGATTGATGCTATAAATTGTTTGAATTAAAGTGATCGCGCTATGTTTTACTGAATGGCTCCGCAATCGACTTAAATATCCCCATCCCCTAATAAAGCATAACATTAATTTGTTATTTATAAAGTCTTTAAGTGAAATTATTTTAAAAGGGATAAACACACCTATGTGATTATCCCTTAATCGTGGTTTTGTATGCCTGAGAGCCTGACGGCTGGCGGACGCCCGACACGGCCTCTTGAGCCGTCGCAGCGTTACACTGTTTCATGGGAAGAAGAATGAGCCCGAATGCCCTCGCGCCTACGCACGAGGACTGCTCGTGACAAACTGGAAGTTCGTCTACGAACCGGGCGAACGCCGCACAGGACCTCTTCAGTCCTGACGGCGTCATACTTTTGCATAAGCAAAAGTATGAGCCCGGATGGATTCGAACCATCGACACCTGCCTTAAAAGGGCAGTGCTCTGCCAGGCTGAGCTACGGGCCCAAAAATCAGATCGAGTGGATTTCAGCCTCTTTGTGCTTCAAGGCTTCGTCGATTTGGACAATTAATTTGTCGGTGTGCTTTTGAATATCTTTTTGCGTGGCGTGGGAGCTGTCTTCGGGTATCGTCTTTGCCTTTTCGAGTTTTTTCACATGTTCAATGGCTTCATGACGGGCATTGCGAACCCCGACGCGCCCTTCCTCGGCGACCTTGCGAATAATTTTAGTGAGCTCCGTACGCCGTTCTTCCGTCAGTGACGGAATACTGATGCGAACAACTTTGCCGTCATTAATCGGCGTAAGCCCCAAATCCGATTTCAAAATCGCGCGTTCGATCTCATTGATCACCGATGCGTCCCAAGGTTGGATTGCAATCGTTTTGGGGTCCGGCGTCGAGATATTCGCGAGCCCTTTCAGGGGGGTCGGTGTATTATAATAATCCACCTGAATCCCTTCGACCAACGCAATCGACGCACGCCCCGTACGGATATTCAGAAATTCTTTTTTCGTGATCTCAACGGCCTTGACCATCTTTTTTTCCGCATCATCTACGATTCTTTTGATATCGACGACCCCGTCAGCCATAGTTCTCCTCCGTTCCCTGCAAGTCGGATTCAGTTACGTAATCGAAGTTCCGATGGGATCCCCCATCACCACGCGCCGGATATTTCCGCGTTTCGTCAAATTAAAAACCACGATCGGCAAACGGTTGTCCATACAAAGCGAAATCGCCGTCGTGTCCATGACCTTCAACCCTTTTTTGAGCACATCCAAATAATGAAGCCGGCTGAATTTCTTCGCATTTTTATACTTGATCGGGTCGCGCGTGTAAACGCCGTCCACCTTGGTTGCCTTCAAAATCGCATCGGCACCGATCTCAATCGCACGCAATGCCGCTGCCGTATCCGTCGTAAAATAAGGATTGCCGGTCCCGGCTGCGAAAATCACCACACGTTTTTTTTCAAGATGCCTGATCGCACGGCGCCGGATATAGGGTTCCGCCAATTCACGGACCTCAATTGCCGATTGGACGCGCGTGGGCACATCGAGTTTTTCGAGCTGATCCTGCAAGACCATCGAGTTAATGATCGTTGCGAGCATTCCGATATAATCTGCGGTCGAACGATCCATCCCCTGCTGGGACGCCTGTAGACCACGAAAAATATTGCCGGCACCGATCACGCACGCCACGTCGATCCCCAATTCATGAATATCACGGATTTGTTCCGCAATCGATTTGGCGACTTTGGGATCGACACCGTAACCCAACTCACCCTGCAGAGCTTCTCCGGAGAGTTTCAAAACGACTCTTTTGTAGACGGGCTTATTCATGATATTCCAAAGAGATTAACGGAGGTTCTAGGATACTCAAACACGCACGAGGTGGTTGTAGGCTACAGTCGCAACCTCATTCCATCTTACAAACTGGTACCACCGACTTCGAATCGCACAAAGCGCCGAATGATGATATTTTCACCCAGCTTGGCAATCGTCTCACTCAAGTAATCCTGGACGGTCCGGGAGTCTTCCTTGATATACTTTTGATTCAGAAGACAAATTTCCTCAAAACGTTTCTCGAGCTTCCCTTGAATAATTTTTTCTTGTACCGCAGGCGGTTTGCTTTTCACTTCTTCGGCAAATTGCGCCTTTTCCCTGGCCAAATCCTGCTCCGGGATATCCCCCGAGCTGACGTAAAGCGGATGGGCGGCCGCAATCTGCATCGCAATATTTTTTGCTAAAACCTGAAACGTCTCGTTCCGCGCGACGAAATCACTTTCGCAATTGATCTCAACCAACACACCCAGCTTACCCCCGGCATGGATATAAGAAACAATCTGGCCCTGTTTGGCCTCACGCATGGATTTCTTTTTTGCAATATCCAATCCCCGCCTTCTTAAAACATCCTGGGCCTGTTTGATATCGCCCTTCGCTTCTTTGAGAGCTTTTTGGCAATCCATCATACCGGCACCGGTAAGTTCTCTGAGTTTTATAAGATCCGCCTGTGCATTTTTTACTTTTTCAATCGACATCGGTAAAACCCTTTCCTGTCATTATTTTTTTATCGCGGGATTCGTTTTCCCGTGTTTGGCATGACCCTGTCCATCTGCAGCCGCAGTCACATCCAACGGTTTCTCGTCCTCTTTGACCGTTGAAAGCGATGGCGCATCGACATCCGGTTTTTCGCTTTGCGGTTCGGCCGGTTGTTCTGATGGCTGGGCTATCGCAACATCCACGGCATCTTCCTTTGGCCGCTTGTCGGCCATCCCTTGTTCGAATTGCGTCCGGCCTTCCCGGATCGCTCCGGCCACCGCTTCACAAAACAGTTTGATCGCGCGGATCGCGTCATCATTACCGGGAATGGGGTAATCCACTAAATCCGGATCGGCATTCGTATCCAACACAGCGATGACCGGGATCTTAAGTTTATACGCTTCCTTAATCGCGATTTCCTCGTTTTCGGAGTCAATGACGAAAATCGCACCCGGCAACTTTGTCATTTCGCGGACACCGGCCAAATTCTTACACAGCTTTTCATGTTCCTTTTTAATGACGCCCGTTTCTTTTTTAGTAATAAACTGAAAGCTGCCTTCTTTTTCCATTTGTTCGATGGCTTCCAATCGCTGAACAGATTTCCTGACCGTCTCAAAATTGGTCAGCATTCCGCCAAGCCAGCGCTCTTCCACATAAGGCATTTTGCAGCTTTTGGCACCTTCGCGAATTGACTCTTGGGCCTGTTTTTTGGTTCCGACCCAAAGGACATTCTTGCCTTCAGCCGCCAACTGTTTCAAAAAACGCAGGGCGTGATCCATACAGGTCAGAGTGATTTCGAGATTGATGATGTAAATCCCATTTCGCTCACCGAAAATATATTTCTTCATTTTCGGATTCCAACGCTGGGTCTGATGGCCAAAATGGACACCGGCTTCTAAAAGTTGTTTGATCGTTATCTGTGGCAAATTAAATGCTTCCTTCCTAATTGGTTTAGCGTTTCAAAGAAGGCCGGACACATACACAACCTTCTTCCCACTTCGTTTAACTTTAACAACAAAGTGTAAGCGTAACTTATTTTATATTATGCCCTTAGATAATTTGGGCGGCTTACGCCGCCTCAACACTCTTATCTTGTAGATAATAGTTTCCGGGCTTGAATCGGGGCGTATTATAGCAAAATC
>JAQTOZ010000196.1 GCA_028713205.1 Candidatus Omnitrophota bacterium | reverse complement strand
ACGATTTAGGATATTTCGATGAGGATAGTGCTAAACTAGAACCGCTTGAGTACCCCTTCGTACCGGAGATTGTGTAACCTATGTCTCCGGTACGAAGTGTTACCCATGTGTCCGGTATGGACCCGCGTCGAATGGTAGCGGGGCTTGGATTTGAACCAAGGACCTTTGGGTTATGAGCCCAACGAGCTACCAGGCTGCTCCACCCCGCGCCGTATGATAAAATAATTTTTTAATTGCTTCTTAATAAAACTATGTCCTGAGCCGCTTTTCAAGAATTTCTCACGGCCTAACGCATCTTCTTTATTAAGATACATTTCATAATAAATCAATTCAAAAGGCCGCCGGTATTTTGTCGATTCAGACTTCCCATCATTATGTTCCCGCAAACGATCTTCGGGGCTTTGATCGGTCTGTCCTATATACCACTGATTGTCTTTCAAACTCAAAAGAACATAAACGAAACATTTCATATTATCAATTAGCCCAACGCCTCGTAAAATCTCCTTCGGAGATCACGCGGCGGCTCGTGGCCGCTTGCGGCTTTACGAGCCGAGCTACCAGGCTGCTCCACCCCGCGCCGTATATTTGGTTGAGGGCCGCGGTGCTGCCGCTTCGCGGCTAAACCGCACCTTCTTCCATAATCACTGCCTAGCGGGAAGCTGTACGGAAACCTCAAGTTTCCGACAGCGTAGTACTAGCACATCGGTGCTAGTGCCCCGCGATGTCATACTTGGGTCGCTGCGGACTGTCCCGCATGCGTTCCATGCGGGACTGCTAAGCGCATCTCGCGTTCCTCGATGCGTCTTAGACTGCCCCGCGTTGTGCAACATAATTCACTTGAGGGCCGCGGTGCTGCCGCTTCGCGGCTAAACCGCACCTTCTTACCGAAAGCGCTTCTCGAGGTTCTGTCATTCTGAGGACGACCGAAGGCCGGCCGAAGAATCTCAAACCTGAGATCCTTCACCCGCCGTCACCGCCTTTGGCGAGTTCAGGATGACAATACCCTGACCTCAATTCAGGGGATAGTTGGTTCGAACGCCAGCCATCCCCTGCCGGAGGAAAGACTCTCGCAACCTTGAACTGGGTTATTTTCAAAAAGCTGAGCTTCTTTGAAACTTCTCTTATGGTCCAACGATCAGAGGAAAGGTCTCAATCCCGATAATCCTTCAAAGCATGGCAATTGTAAAGGATAGCGCCCCGGATTTCAATGTGTATTTAGGAGCGCTTGGGTTGTGTCTTAACTGCGGCCGGGGGCTGGACCGTTTGGGCCTTTTGCGTTGCCGGCGTCGTTTGTTTCGATTGCATCACCGCGCTTTGCCCGGCAACGGCAGAAACCACCGGTGCCGCGAGCGTTCGGGAAGCGGCTGCGGAAACCTCATTGGCGGGCGGGAGTTCCGCTTGTTTGGGCAGGAATTTGTAAATGATTTCGCCGGGTTTGACCAGTCCGAACTCTTCGCGGATGGTCTTCTCCAGATATTCCACGTCATTGATGAGAAGCTCGCGTTCTTCCTCGAGCGCCGTAATCTTCGCATCAAGCGCGGCAATCTCCTTGGTGATCCGTTCTTCCTCAAGTTTCATGCCGCGATAACGGGAGATGATCGGAAAGTACACCCAGATAAAAATGGCGCAGACAATCAGAACGATCCAGAACGCGAGATAAATCTTTCTCATGCCTTATGCCTTTTTGACCGCCAGATTCAGGGTCGCCGCGTAAACCGCCCGCGAGCCCAATTGTTCTTCGATGCGCAACAACTGATTGTATTTGGCAATCCGGTCCGTGCGGGAAGTCGATCCGGTCTTGATCTGGCCCGTCACGAGCGCAACGGCCAAATCGGCGATCGTAGTGTCTTCCGTTTCGCCGCTACGGTGGCTCATGACCGCTGTGTAGCCGTGCTCATGCGCAAGTTTCACGGCCTCGATGGTTTCGGTCAAAGTCCCGATTTGATTGACTTTGATCAGGATCGAATTGGCGATGCCTTCGTCGATGCCCTTCTGCAACCGCTTCGTGTTGGTGACAAAAAGATCGTCGCCCACCAGCTGGATTTTGCCGCCGAGTTTTTCGGTCATCAGTTTCCAACCGGCCCAATCGTCCTCGGCCAGCCCGTCCTCGATGGAGAAAATGGGATATTTCTCGCAAAGTCCGGCATAAAATTCGACCATTTCTTCGGCCGTCTTCACCGGCGAGGCCTCGGCACGCAGCACATATTTCTCCGGGTTTTTATTTTCGCCGGTTTTGTCGTTGCCGTAAAAGCTGGAGCTCGCGGGGTCGAGCGCGATTTTGATATCATCGCCGGGCTTGTAGCCGGCCTTCGTGATGGCCTGCATAATCACGTCCAGGGCCTCTTCGTTGGATTTCAGGTCCGGTGCAAATCCGCCTTCGTCGCCCACGGCCGTCGAAAGTTTTTTGTCATGAAGGATTTTTTTGAGATTGTGAAACACCTCGGCGCCCATTCTCAGCGCGGTGCTGAAACGGTCGGCACCGAAAGGCATGATCATGAATTCCTGCAAATCGACGTTGTTGTCGGCATGGACACCGCCGTTGATGATGTTCATCATCGGGACCGGCAGGACATGCGCTTCTTCCCCGCCCAAAAATTCGTAGAGCGGAATTTCTTCGGAGTTGGCCACAGCACGCGCGTTGGCGAGCGAAACGCCGAGGATGGCATTCGCGCCCAGATTGGCCTTGTTCGGCGTACCGTCCAAGTTGATGAGCAGCTTGTCAATGTCCGCCTGATTGCTGGCGTCCTTACCGGTCAGCTTGATGCGGATGGTGGTATTCACATTTTCGACCGCCTTCAAAACACCCTTGCCCATATAACGTTTTTTATCACCGTCGCGAAGCTCGACCGCCTCGTGTTCCCCGGTCGAAGCGCCGCTTGGGACCGCTGCACGGCCCACAACGCCGCCTTCCAGCATCACATCCACTTCCACCGTCGGATTCCCGCGGGAATCGAGGATTTCACGGCCCCGGATATCTTTAATTTTGAATGGATTCATTGTAAAAGTCCTTTCTCTAGTGCTTCAGTTCGGTTGTTCGTTCATGAAATAAGAGCTAGGGATTATAGAGAAATAGCCGGGTTTTGTCCAGAAGCAGCGTGAGACGAGAGAACGGGGCATGGGGCGGGAGACGAGGGGCAAGGGAGTTTCAAGTTTCCAGTTTAAAGTTTCGAGTTAAAAACTTTGTCTCACAATAACGGGTTCGGACTCACCTTATTCCTGAATGGCTCATTTAACTTTAAACTCGAAACTTCTCTATTCCTTGCTTTTTACTCGGTCCAAGACGAATCGAGCCTTTCATTGTCATTCTGAGTCCCGCAATAGGCGGGACGAAGAATCTCAAAACCGGGATCCTTCGCCCTCTGCGGGGCTCAGGATGACGATCAACAAGATACACGGGCGGGCCTGCCTCGCCGACAGGCGGGGAAACCCCGCCCCTACGTTATGGGCAACCACAAGGGTTGCCCCTACAAATATTTTCCCGTGCCCCGTGTCTTGCGTCTTGGGACCCGCCACAAAGAA
Organism: Candidatus Omnitrophota bacterium; assembly: GCA_028713205.1. Taxonomy (GTDB): domain Bacteria; phylum Omnitrophota; class Omnitrophia; order Omnitrophales; family Aquincolibacteriaceae; genus JAQTOZ01. The sequence continues at coordinate 2,747 of JAQTOZ010000196.1, read as the reverse complement.
GTCGGGCCTGCCTGCCGGACAGGCGGGCAAGCTTGAGTCTGTGTTTCTCTAACCGCTCTCCGCTGCCTTATTCACGGATGAAAGCCGATCCTTCGCCTGGGGGGCTCGGAAGGTTTCATGAGCTGGCGGATGGCTATAAAAATCGACTGAATCTCATCATCGTGTTTTCCGACCTTGTGCTCCAAATCGTGCAACTTTAGGGCTAGTTCTTTATGGGTTGCCGTGATTTCGCGAAGTCGAATGAAGGTGCGAATGATTCGGACGCTGACGAGCACTGCTTTTTCGCTATGAAGCACATTTGCGAGCATCAAAACGCCGTGTTCGGTAAACGCGTAAGGCAGCACGGCTGAAAATTTAATTTGCCGGAGGTGGCCGCAATTTGCGGCTACCTGGTGTGTCTCCGCCTTCGTTAATTGAAACATAAAGTCAGCGGGAAAGCGGACTTTGTTCCGACGGATCTGCTCATTGAGTCGCTTGGTTGTGACACCGTAAAGTTTGGCAATATCGGTTGCTAACAGGACTCTTTGTCCCCGAATCATGAGGATGCGACTGGCGATTTTATCGTCCGTGAGTTGATTGTTGTGCATGAGGATATTGTAATTAAGTATTCTGTTTAATCAATATATATTTGAATAATACGCAATTGTTTTAATGTTCAAGATTGCTATCAGTTGCTATTTGCTCGATACCACACACGAATGCCCAATCCAAATGATTGGGCACGCCCCATCGAGAACTTGATGTTCTCGTATGGGATCGCGGAACGTAACCATGCGGAACTCGGAACGCGAGTTTCGATGGTTCGCACCTAAACGGACGGTTTAGGTGCGCGTGAGTGGTGGTATCGCACCGAACCCAACCGATTAGGTGTTGTGTTTTGTTTTTTTGGATTTTTCCTCTCCTGATTTCCTTACTTCTTACTTCTTACTTCTTACTTCTTACTCCTTACTTCTTACTCCTTACTTCTTAATTCTTGCATCTTGCTCGGTCCAAGACGCATCGAGGTTTTTATTGTCATCCTGATCCCGCCAACGGCGGGAGAAGGATCTCAGATCCTTCGGCTCTAACGGACACCAAAACGGTTGGTTTTGGTGCGTGCTCATCATCATTCCGTTCGAATGATGTATGAGCACGACGCGTGCGGGGTCTTGCATTTTTTTCAACGTGAAACCTGGAACGTGGTACGTGGTACTTGCTTAGGTCCTGGGACTTGGGTCTTTCAGCCACGTTAGATTAGAAATTGACAAAGCGGCCGGAATTGTCTATAAATCACGTAGACTTTGCATATAACTGCACGTTTGGCATATAAAAACTCCCGGAGGGCATTTAATATGAAGAAGACTTTATTTGTTTTGATACTAATCTGCGCGTGCCTCGGCACCCTGATGAACACGGCGGCCGCGGAAACGGAGAAAGAACTCGAAGGGACATTGACATTGTCCGGCGCCTGGGCGATTTATCCGACCGCGGTGGAATGGGCCGCGACCTTCCAAAAATCGCATCCCAAAGTCAAGGTGGACGTCTCGGCCGGCGGCGCGGGCAAAGGCGCGGCCGACGCCATCGCAGGATTGGTCGACATCGGCATGGTTTCGCGCGAACCGGACCCCTCCGAGATCGAAAAAGGAATCACTCCGGTTTATGTCCTCCACGACGCCGTCTTCCCGGTCATCAGCCAAAAAAATCCGGCCGGTGAAAAAATCCGCGCTCAGGGAATCAAAAAAGAGTTCCTGACCGGCATGTACATCACCGAAACGGTCACGAAGTGGGACCACCTTTACGGCGATTCCATCGGCAAATCCGTTCACGTGTACACCCGGTCCGATTCCTGCGGCGCAGCCGCGAGTTGGGCTGCCTATTTCGGGAAAAAGCAGGAAGATCTCAAGGGCATCGGCGTTTACGGCGACCCGGGGCTTCTGGAAGCGGCACGTCGTGATCCGTTGGGGATCGGGTACACCAATTTCAGTTATGTCTTCACCCGCGACGGGAAAATCGTGGAGGGCGTCGCAATCGCTCCGATCGATGCCAATCAAAACGGCGTGGCGGACCCCGATGAAGTTTACGCGACCCGGGGACAGGCCGTGCAAGCGATCGAAGCCGGAAAATATCCGGTCACCCGGAAAAATTATTTCTTCGTGAAAGGCAAGCCCAAGGGCTTGGCGCTCGCATTTATTCAATTCACGTTAAGCGAAGAAGGGTCCCGTATCGTCAATGACGTGGGCACGAGTCTTCCCTTGCCGGCGGCGGAACGGGAAAAGGTGCTGAAAGGACTGGCCTAACGGGGACCGGTCGCACCGGGACGATCCACGAGGAAACCCCATCCGGATATCCATATGAACATGCGCAAATTCAAAGATCTGTTCGCGGAACGAGCCATGCTGACTTTGTGCCTGGCGGTCTTCAGCTTCGTGCTCCTGATGTTTTTCGGACTCTACGAGAAGTCCCGGCCGGTACTGGCCGTCAACAACCTTCATGACATCCTTTTTTCCGGCATCTGGCACCCCAGTCACGGGCAATTCGGACTGGCAAGTTTTATCTCCGGGACCTTGTGGGTCACGGGCATTGCCCTACTCCTGGCAGTCCCGCTGGGGCTCCTGAGTTCGATTTATCTTGTCGAGTACGCATCCAAGAAAGTGCAAAGGGCGATTTATCCGATCATCGACGTCCTAGCCGGGATTTCCCCGGTCATCTACGGTTTCTGGGGCGTCGTCGCCGTGGTCCCGCTGGTGCGCGACTATCTGATGCCGTTT
>JAQTOZ010000016.1 GCA_028713205.1 Candidatus Omnitrophota bacterium | reverse complement strand
CGAAATTCAGGCGTGTTTTCGTGATTTAGGCCGCCGAAATGAAAATGTGATTACGCGTTTGTCTTTTCTCAGGGGGGGGCGTTACGAACACTTTATCCCAGCAGCGGTGCATTCGATTGTCGGGAGACATGAGTTTTATACTGCCTATACGCCCTATCAAGCCGAAGCCTCGCAAGGGACATTGCAGACCATCTTTGAGTTCCAAAGTTTAGTGACCGAACTGATGGGGCTCGATGTTTCAAATGCTTCTCATTATGACGGTGCCACAAGCATGTCGGAAGCCGTTTTAATGGCACTTCGACACACCGGAAGGAAAAAAGTACTGGTCGCACGTTCGGTTCATCCGCACTATCGCCAGGTGCTCACAACGTATCTGCAGGGTACGGAGTATTCTGTGCAGGAAATAGGTTTCGATGACAAGGGGCAATTTGATTCGACGGAGTTTCAACAACTTCTAACGGATGAAGTAGCGTGTGCCGTATTTCAAAGTCCGAATTTTTTAGGGACCATTGAGAATTTAGAAGGCATCGCGGATAAAGTCCATGCCCGAGGCGCCCTATTTATCCTTGATGTGAATCCGCTATCGTTAGGGATCCTTCGATCACCTGGGGAATGGAATGCCGATATTGCTGTTGCGGAGGGGCAGCCATTAGGAATTCCTCTTCAATTTGGAGGTCCATATCTGGGGCTCTTTGCTACGACCCGGGCTTTGATGCGCCGCATGCCTGGACGCGTGGTAGGTTTGACGGTTGATGCCCAAGGGCGTCGTGCCTATTGTTTGACAATGCAGGCGCGTGAGCAGCATATCCGGCGTGAAAAAGCGTCCTCGAACATTTGCTCGAATCAGGCTCTGTGCGCACTCGCTGCGTGTGCTTATATGACATTGATGGGTAAACAAGGCATCCGAGAAGTGGGCGAAATCAATTTGGACCGGTCTGCTTATTTGCGCGGTCGGATCGCAGAACTGAAAGGTTTTAAGGTCAATTTGAGTCAGCCCATTTTTAACGAATTTTTTGTTACGGCTGAAACGGCTTTTTCAGACATCGAGAAAAAACTGCTTGCCGATCATATTATGCCCGGCATTGATTTAGGGAAACATTATCCTGAAATGAAAAATTCCTTTCTTGTTTGCGCTACCGAGACGAAAAGCAAAAAGGACTTAGACCGCTTTGTGGAGATGCTTGCGAAATGTTGATATCAAATGATGATAGGCTGAGTTTCGAAAAAAGCAGCCCGGGACGGTTGGGCGTTAGTTTGCCCAAGGAGCGCTATGCGAAAACGAAAGCCGTTAGCGGGGTTCCGAAGAATTTGGGCCGCCAAAGGCCGGTTGAATTTCCGGAAATGACAGAACCGGAAATCATCCGGCATTTCGTGAATCTGTCCCGGAAGAATTTTTCCGTTGATACCCATTTTTATCCTCTCGGGAGTTGCACGATGAAATACAATCCCAAAGTGAACGAATGGGTGGCGTCTTTGGCGGGATTTGCCGCCGTTCATCCCATGCAATCCGCCTCAACGGTTCAAGGCTATTTTCAGGTTTTTTATGAACTTGAACAAAGCTTGAAAATGATTACAGGAATGGAGCGGTTTACTTTACAACCAGCTGCAGGGGCACATGGTGAACTGACGGGGATTATGCTTGTGCGTGCCTATCATCGTGCCCGTAATCAGAGTCAGCGGCGCAAGATTTTAATTCCGGATTCAAGTCATGGAACCAACCCAGCAACGGCAGCACTGCTGGGATATGATGTGGTCCAAATCAAGTCGGATTCGAGAGGTCGCGTTGATCTTGACGATTTGAAACATCATTTGAGCCATGAGACGGCTTGTCTGATGCTGACGAATCCGAATACATTGGGCCTATTTGAGACAAACATTCTTGAGGTGACAAAACTTGTTCATCAGAGCGGGGGGCTTCTTTACTATGATGGGGCCAATCTCAATGCGATGCTGGGGATCGCTCGACCGGGAGATATGGGGTTTGACATTGTGCATCTCAATTTGCACAAGACATTTTCTACACCTCACGGCGGTGGAGGCCCTGGTTCTGGTCCGGTCGGGGTCAAACAGCATCTTGCACCATTTTTGCCGCTCCCGTGGATTGTTAAAGAAAAGGAACAGTACGCTTTGATTGAAAAGGCCGATCAATCGATCGGCCGCGTCGGTTCGTTTTTCGGAAATGCCGGTGTGTTGCTCAAGGCGTACGTTTACATACGGTCGTTAGGGCTCGAAGGACTTAAGCAGGTTAGTGAAGATGCGATTCTCAATGCCAACTACCTCAAAGAAAAAATCAAACCTTACTTTCCGGTGGCTATCGATGAAGCGTGCATGCATGAATTTGTTTTGACGTTGAAAGCCGAGAAAGAAAAACATATTCACTCGGGGGATATCGGCAAGCGATTGCTCGATTTTGGTTTTCATGCTCCGACAGTTCATTTTCCGCTGGTAGTGGATGAGGCGCTCATGGTGGAGCCTACGGAATCAGAATCGCGGGAGATGTTGGATCAGTTTATCGATGCCATGAAGCGGATTCGGCTGGAGATAGAGAGCAATCCGGAAATTGTGAAAACGGCTCCCCACACACTTCCGATTAGCCGGCCCGATGAAGTCCTCGCGGCACGACAATTAATTTTATGCTATCGCGATCAAATTCGCGAGAAAATGTTGACGCCTACGGTTCTCCCTGTTTGATATGAAATCTGGCGGATTGTCATTCCTATGATGATTTGGCATCATTATCCTGTCATCAGTGCGCCGATGCCTTTCCAAATGGCACTCGATGAAGTTATCTTCCGACAAATGGAAGACGCCTTGCGCAAACCGCGATCCGCGAAAGATAGACTTGACGGCCATCCCGGAAATGTATTCCCCATTCTAAGATTTTATTTCTCGTCGGAAAGGTGGATGACGATTGGTTATGCGACGTCTTGGCCAGAAGAGACGACTAACGTGGGTAACAGAATTTGCAGACGACTAACGGGAGGCGGAGTGGTTGTTCATGGGAATGATCTTGTCTTTTCGCTTATCGCACCCTACCCTAGACACGAGGTTTTTTCCTCGGTTCTCAAAAGCTATACGAAGATTCACCGTGCAGTCCAACGAGGGTATGAAAAAAATGGAATTGAAACCCGTTTCTTTCGAAAGGATGAGATCGTCAACAAGGGGCAAGATTGTTTCCAATACCCGGTACCGACAGACCTTGCGTTTGGGCAAAGAAAAATTGCGGGGGGTGCTCAGAAGCGATCAGCCGGGGTCATGATGCATCAAGAGTCAATTCATGTGCCTGCGAAAAATGATATCGTTGATCTCATGTTCAACATCGAATCCGGTTTTCAAGAAGTTTTTAACACGCAACTGATCAAAACGGACGCAAAGCCGGAGACATTAAGGAAAGCACACGAACTGGCCGAGACAAAATATCGAGGGGATTACAAAATGATTCAGCGATCGTCTTCAGTGCAAGAAAGATGCTTTTCGGAGGAGCTGGAAAAGGATGAGATGCTTGTGATGGTGGGTCAATGAAGGAGCTGGAAAATTATCTTAAAAAAATCGAATCCGTACTTGATAAGCATAAACAATACAAGTTTGAGGCCTATAGCTTTGTGATGGCGGCATTGCATCATACCGTCAGCAAGCTTCCGAAAGCCCGTCATATCTCAGGCAAAGAGCTTTTAGAGGGGATTCGCGACTATGCTCTGGAGCAGTTTGGCCCGATGGCGAGGACCGTCCTTAATTATTGGGGAATCCAGAAAACAGAAGATTTTGGGACCATTGTGTTTGCATTGGTTGAAGTCGGTATATTAAGAAAACAGCCTGAGGATAAACTCGATGATTTCAAGGATGTCTATCAATTTGAAGACGCTTTTGACAAAGGATATCAGATTAGGGATGACTAAAATGTGGATAAGAAAACCACAAGGTGCCATGGCATGAAACCGGATTCTGTCCTGGATAATCTTAATGAGGAGCAACGGGAAGCTGTCGCTTGGGGACATACCCCATTGCTGATTATCGCGGGTGCCGGTAGCGGTAAGACACGTATTCTGACTCATCGGATAGCCCATCTGATATCGCAGGGGATTCCCAGCTTTAATATTTTAGGTGTTACATTTACCAATAAAGCGGCACAGGAGATGAAGGCGCGTGTCCAGAAATTGGTGAGTCATGATGTTTGGGTCAGCACGTTTCATTCCACATGCCTCAGAATACTTCGCATGGATGGTGCAGCCATCGGATTAGATCCGCGATTTTCAATTTATGATGAGCATGATCAACTCACGTTAGTCAAGGAATGTGTCAAAACGCTTAATTTGAACGAGAAACAAGCGCATCCGAAAGGGGTGCGGGAACAAATCCAACGGGCTAAGGATTTTTTGATGACGCCGTTTCAATATTTGGAAAAATCACAGGATATGTATGAGGGGAATGTCGGGAAGGTTTATCAACTTTATGAAGAGAAAATGGCAAAGTTGAAGGCTTGTGACTTTGGTGATTTGATCATGAAAACGGTCTTTTTGTTTGACCGCAATCCCACTATCCTTGAAGGTTGGCAAGACCGGTTTCAACACATTTTGATTGATGAGTATCAGGACACCAATCACGCTCAGTACCGCCTCGTGAAATTACTGGCGTCAAAAAGACGACAGATAACCGTTGTGGGGGATCCCGATCAATCGATTTATGCATGGCGGGGCGCCGATATCAACAACATCCTGAATTTTGAAGTTGATTATCCTGAGTGCGGCATGATCAAAATGGAAAGGAACTATCGTTCGACCTCGGTGATTCTTGACGCAGCCAATGCTTTGATAAGGCGTAACCAGCTCAGAAAGGCCAAGGATTTATGGACCGAAAAAAAAGGAGGTGAACCCATCCGGATATTTGAAGCGTGCGATGAAAAAGAAGAGGCTCGTTATGTGGTCGACCAAATCCAACGGCATGTTCAAAATGGCCGCACGCTTGCGGATCAAGTCATCTTTTATCGGATACACGCGCAGTCGCGGATTTACGAAGACGTCCTGCGACGTTTTAATATACCCTATAAGATCGTTGGGGGGGTTCGGTTTTATGATCGCAGGGAAATCAAAGACCTGATCGCATATTTAAAAATTATTCAGAACCCCCATGATGACGTTAGCTTGAAACGGATATTGAATGTCCCGACTCGCGGTATTGGGAAAAAGGCTTATGAGATCCTCGAGAGTTATGCGCAATCAGCGAAATGCTCTTTCGATGAGGTGTTGCGTGATTCCAGGGGGATTCAAGAATTGACCCCTAAAATAAAAAATTCGATAGCTGATTTTTATCGGTTTATCGAAACACTGCGGAGGAGAAAAAATGAGCTTGCGGTTAGCGAAATTCTGACGAAAATTCTCGAGTTTACGGGATATGTCGAAGAACTCGAAGCGGAGAGGACTATCGAATCAAAATCGCGGATTGAAAATATCGAAGAGTTCTTTGGTGTCATCAAAGATTTCGAAGAAGAACAAGCCGATGAGATGAAGGGCGCATTGCTGGAAAAATTTCTCGAGTCAATTTCGTTGATGACGGATTTGGACACTTGGGATAATGGAACGAACGTACTCACACTCATGACCTTCCATACTGCAAAGGGGTTGGAGTTTCCCATTGTTTATATGGTGGGATTGGAGGAAGGGATATTCCCAAACGTTAAATCTTATACCGATGATCCGCATGATTTGGAGGAAGAGAGACGATTGTGCTATGTGGGCATTACGCGATGCAAAGAGCTTCTTTACTTCATGTATGCAAGAGAGAGACGATTGCATGGGGCAAGGCAGTATAACCTTCCATCGAGATTTCTAAATGAAGTTCCGCGTGAGGCGATTCATTTTGACGCCAGGCAAATGTATGAAACTTTGGACGATGACAAAAGCGATATGATTGAAGATTTCGACGATGTTATCGATTATGAGTCTGGTTCTAATTTTGGGAAGTCTCGACATATCCCTTTCAAATAGAGCATGTTATAGCATTTGTTAACATGTTGTCAACAAGATATAGCCCTCCAGAAAAAAAATCCATTGTAGGTTGACCCTCCCTTGGCTCTCAGCTATACTTAATTAGTTCTAATAGTATATAAAAGCATTGCTAAAGGATAATCAGCTATGAGTAAAGTCGCAAATAAACTCATAACGAGTGTAATTTGTTCGGTCTTTGCCTTTACTAACTCCGTTTTGGCATTGCCCGCGGTTGAAATTGGGGCGAGACCGTTTCAGGAAACCCCTAATTATTTCCGTATCGATATCCCTCAGGAACTTGCGACCGTTGAGGAAATCTACGAAGCACCAGCCAAAGCGGATCCACGGCTTGTCCTCCATATTCAAAATGCACATGGTAATTACGATGCTCAAGTGCGAATCAAAAAATTGTTGGAATATTTACACAATACCTACAAGTTTAATCTGCTTTTTGTCGAAGGTGCCGCCGAAGAATTAAACGCAGAATATCTGAAATTTTTCCGTGATGAAGAAAAGAACACACGGATTGCGGACTATTTGGCCAAGCGAGGCCAGCTTACCGGTGCCGAGTATTACATGATGGATGCTCCCAAAGACGTTCGAGCTGTCGGTATTGAAGAAGTCGAACTCTATCGTTCGAATTATGAAGCCTTTAAAAAGGTTTATGGCGTCAAAACCGAAGTTGATAACTTTCTGACAGATTACGAATCAAACCTTGATTTGCTTTCATCTCGTTTTTTTACGCCGGACACCCGGCGGTTGCTTTCGGAGTGGAAAAAATTCGAGCAAGGGAATCGTGAGTTCCTGCCCTATGTGAAACAATTGTCGATTGATGCCCGCAAATTTCTTGGTTTGGATTTAACAAGCCTGTTTGCGCAAGTTGAGTGGCCGCAAATTACACGTCTTTTAGCCCTACAGTCTATGGAATCCGAACTGAATCGTGAAAAGGCGCTTAAAGAAAAGGACCAGCTGGTGATGTTTCTCAAAGGCATGAAGGCTTCCGAAACGTTGATTCAAGGAGTGGACCGATTAGAAGAAAAGCATATTAGTATGAATCGTTTGGATCCCGGAGCTGCTGGACTTGAATATGCGCCGCGTCATCTTTTGGAAACCCTGGTTGCCGAAGCAGGCCCCAAAGGGTTTAACTTCTATGATTATCCGGCCTTCAGTCTCTATGCGGGGTATCTCATTCTACAAAGTGAGCTTGAATCTCAGTCGCTTTTTGAAGAGATTGAAGCCTTGTTTAAAAAGATCCTTGATGAACTGACCTTGACTGAGCGGGAGCGCGATTTGATGGAACTCTTCCGTGATGAAGATCTGCTGCGGAAGTTGATGAAGCTCGAATTGAGCCGCAAGGAATGGGCCCGTGCTTACTACAGACGCGATTGGATTCATCCGGATTCGATTGTGAAAAGGTTGGAGACGATTCGTGCGACAATCGCTGAAACTGGGAAGCATCAGTTTGATTACAAAATATCAGCCCGCAAAGCGACTTCGACACCGCTGTTGGTGGATACCTATTTCATGGGGTTTCGCTTTTATGATTATGCTCAACAACGCGAAACGGCATTTTATAAAAAGATCAAAAGTGAGATGGAGAAACAAAAAATTGAAAAGGCGATTCTCATTACGGGAGGATTTCACACGGATGGGCTTATGGATTTATTCCGGGAGGACAAGGTAAGTTATGGAATCTTAACACCGCGTATTGCGGAAATTACGGGCAACGAAAACTATGTACAAACCATGATGGAAAGTCATCCCACAATTTTTGATTTGTCCTACATGGAAGCGCAAAATTTGGCACTTCGTAGCGAAATTCGCGTTGAGATGGGTTGTGACCCGGCAAATACAGTCAAGACGTTTTTGAATGCGATTGTCCTTGGTGAAGGAATCGATAAATTTAATGTCAGGGATCTTAAAGGAACTCCTGATATTCATTTCACACGTGTGATGTATGACGGACAACTGGGCTTTAAAGTTGAAGTTTACAGGGAAGATCTTGATCGTTTTGTGCCATTTACGATTGATGGAAGAGAAGTGATATTGCCGATGATTGAAGAAGTAGGCGATATGGTGAAATTTAAAGGTAATTATATTTTGGGTAATGTTGCGGATGTGGGAGACAGGTACATTGCTCCAGATAAGGTCATGGCTGCTATAGGTATAAGGACAAGCCGAGAATATCCGCCGGCTCCTCCAACTGCAGAGGTTCCGGCAATGCTACAGAGAATGTCAGAAAAGGTGCCTTTTACACCCGATCAACCATCGGTTGCGCCCGTGGGTTGGAGTGCATCAAATCTAAATCTTGAGCGAAGCCGTCAAGCGGGACAATCGCCGCAAGTGGCTGTCGCATTTGTTGCCGGGCTCATTGTTGCCGTCGGGGATACCGATGCACTCAAAGAAGTTGCAAGGATCATTCAAAAAAGCGAAATCGCCTTGCCTCAGCACCTGGTGCCACTTGCCGGTATTATGGAGCGGTATCCGAGCCTTTTGGCCGCCAGCAATAACCCCAGCGGACTGATGATCGTGAGCGAAAAAGAAATCAGCGATGATGATATGGCGTGGGCTTTGCTTGAATTAACCTTGCATCAAAATCAAGTAATTGCACTTTTGATTGTTGATGCAGATGCACAGACACGGCAGATCTCAGAAACCCGCATCAAAGCTGCGCAGGAGAAATGGCGCCAAACTTTCGGATCGAGTTACAGTGACCGATTTTATGCTAAATTTATGCCCCTAGCATCTCTGGGATATGTTTTGCAAAAAATGCGCGCACAAATTGAAGGTATGTTGCAAAGGCGTGCGATGACGGAAAAGAGGCTCAGCGGAACAGCGACGGGCGAAGGATTTGCGATTAACAATAGATTAGCTGTTTTGTTACCGGGTGATCAATACCGTACCGCTGCGAGTCCTGATACCTTTCCCGGTTTGTTTATTTATACGCTTCCAGGCTATGGGACAATCCAATCCGAGGTCGGGCAACAAGTGGTTAATAGCGGAAACCAATTTGCAGAACTGGATCAAAAGATTATCGATTGCTTGAGCCGAAAGAGCGACCAGGAGTTGCAAATCCTCTCCAAAGGTTTGGATGCATTACAACAAGTTCTGTCAAATGTTCTAACCGAAATTCGCACCCGTTTTCTCGCGGAAAAAGCCGCATAACAGTTTTTGTTACAGGGTTTATTTCCATTCGTGTGTTTTTAGGCAGGTTCGCCCTCCATCGATTCATATCCCGGTTTGGTTCGTCCGCAAATTTGTATTTTATTTCATCCTGCTAACCATTAAAATGCTTTCCTTATGCAGTCTCAAAGGAAGCGAGTCCCCATTATCTTGAGCGTGCTAGTGTCCGCATTTTCGTGGGCCATGATGAGCCTCGTGACGGTTTTTTGTTTTAGTTGCGGGCTTATGATCGGTATGCCTCTCACATTGGTTTTTGATCGAGGAAGAAGCGGTCGTTTCATGCATGCTATCACGATTTTATGGGCAAAAATGATATTGTGGTCCTGTCCGCTTTGGCGACTTAAAGTGGAGGGGAAGCGTTATTTGGCCCGCGGTGCGAATTACTTGGTGATTGCGAATCACCAAAGTATGTTGGATATCCTGATTGTTCTTGCAGGATTGCCGCTCAATTTTAAATTCTTGGCTAAAGAGGTATTGTATTCGGTTCCGTTTATTGGCTGGCATATGGCGTTGGCCGGATATATGAAGGTCGATCGATCCAGCCATGAAAGTGGGAGAAAAGCTATATTGGAAGCGCCTCGCTGGCTGAAAAAGGGTGTGAGTGTGCTTTTGTTTCCTGAGGGGACAAGAAGCGTTGATGGTAAAATACACGCCTTTAAGATGGGTGCTTTTAAAATCGCATCGGCCGGAAATGCCAAAATCTTGCCCGTGGTTCTTGACGGTACCGGAGACGCGCTGCCTAAAAGATCCTGGAGGGTGGAGCGAATTACACAATTTCGGCTTTCCGTTGGCAAGCCAATCACGATTAAGGATGATGGGCATGGCTTAGAAAAAACCAAGGATGCTATTCGGGAAGAGATGATTGCGCGTCTTAGTAGAATGCGATCCGAGACCCTATAGGCATTAACCAGCATGAAGATATTGACCCTGAATACGTGGAATGAGGAAGGCCCCTGGCGTCAGCGCTGGGAGGTCATTTTTAAGGGAATTGAAATTGCTCAACCTGATATCATAGGATTTCAGGAAATATTTGATGCGGCGTGGGCAAATGAAGTCACTGCACGGAGTGGACTGAATTATAGTGCTTTTCCCAATGATTCTTCCGGGCTCATGGTGTTGACTCGCTTTCCGATTCAAACGTGGAGTTCTTTAATGCTCACAACGCAGTCACCGCGTGAAGATTACCGGAGGTATGTCACATGCGTCCAGGTTGACGTGGACGGAGAAAAACTGGCTATTTTTAATACTCACTTATCTTGGCGACTGGATGAGGGGGCCGTCCGAGAGCGACAAGTTAGCGAAATCTTGGAGATTATAAAGAATAAGTCTCATGGTCTCAAGGCCATCGTGACGGGGGATTTTAATTCCACACCCGATTCGCAGGAAATTCAACTCATGAAACTCCAGGGGGATTTTGTCGATACGTATGGCAGGTTGCATCCGAAGGGGGATGGATTTTCGTGGGATAATCGGAATCTATTTACGGCAAGCCACGGATTGCCTGATCGACGTTTGGATTATATCTTTGTCAAAGGCGATTCAGGTTTATCTGAAAAGTTGCTATCGGCTGATTTGATTTTTACACAGCCTGATCAGCAAGGAGTTTATGCCTCGGATCATTATGGCGTGATGACGATGCTCAAAAATTGGGTTTCTGCAAACAAATAACCCGCAGAACCGGACTTGAACAGGAGTGAAAATCATGAATGAAATGAGTGAAGAAACCAGCAAGGCCAAAGAATATCAACGCAAGAAGCAAATTCTGACACTGTTCAATCTCTTTTTTACGCCGGCAGTTTTACTGCTGATTATTCTAAGCCCTCTTTCCTTGCAATGGAAATTATGGTCGATATCCGTCGGCGGGAACGCTTATCTTGCCGTGGCAATTTATTTCGTCTGCCTGTCGGTCTTTATGTTGATCTTTGATCTCCCATTGAGTTTTTATTCCGGATATTATTTGGAGCACCGCTACGGTCTTTCCAACCAATCATGGAAGTCTTGGGTGAAAGATCTCTGCAAAAGGTCACTGCTTTCGTTTGTGATTTCCTGTGTGCTTCTGGAGGCTCTGTACGCGTTGATCTGGTATTCCCCGAATCTTTGGTGGCTCTATGCCTGGTGCGGGTATGCACTTGTCAGTTATGTCATGGGGAAACTATTCCCGGTGCTGATTGTTCCTCTTTTCTACAAGTACAGCCGTGTCACCGATGAACATTTGAACCATGAAATATTAGACTTGGCCAAACGTTTTGACTTACCGGTCGAGAATGTTTATGCGCTGAATCTTAGCCGGACAACTAAGAAAGCCAATGCAGCTTTCATGGGATTTGGAAAGACAAAGCGTGTTGTTTTGAGCGATACGCTGATTAACAATTTCACGGTGGAAGAAGTTAAAACAGTCGTGGCCCATGAGTTGGGACATTATAAACATCATGATGTGTGGCGGCATTTTGGTTTTGGGGTGTTGATATCTTGTTTGTCATTCTGGATTGCCTATCAATTGATAGGACCGATGGCAAGTTATCTTGGGTATTATGGTGCTCATGACATTGCTTGTATGCCGTTACTTTTTTTGATTTTTTATGTTTTTGGTATCGTGCTAACGCCGCTTCATAACGGGTTTTCGCGATGGCTTGAACGTGGGGCTGATCGGTTTGCGATTGCCGCATGTCCGGAAAAGAATGTCTTTGCCTCATGCATGGAAAAATTGGGCAGCATGAATTTAGCCGATCCCGATCCGAATCCGATTTATGAATGGTTTTTCTATGATCACCCCGCGTTACGGAAGCGCATTCGGATGATTCAGACAGATCCGGCGTGATATGTCCCTCGCATCCGACAATGATCGCTTGATCATGAAAGAATCCGTTTCCAAGGATCCTCAAGGGCTCGTGACCGGCAAGGTGTGTTTCATCGTCCTTGGTTTTGCGGTTTTTTTTCTCGGTAATGGTTTTAATGGATTGGCAACAGATGATGACAAAAAGGCTGTCATCAAAGAACTCAACGAAAGGCAACAAACAGAGATCGAAAGATTTGTCTCCAGCGCCCCGGAGCGGGCCAATCTGCCGATGATGCCGATCGCTGCTGAGCTTTACAACGAAGCTGTTAGCTATTTTCAGCACCATGACTATGAGTTGGCAAAAAAATCGCTAAAAGAATCCATGCGCTATGACAAACGCAATCCTTTGGCCTACGAGTTGTTAGGGGAAATTGAGTATTTAAAAAATCGATTGAAGGGCGCTAAACGGTATTATCGGCAAGCCTATCTGATCCATCCGACTAAATCGGTGAAGGAAAAAATAGAAAAAATCAACAAAGAAGTTCCGCTGGATGTGCGTTTTTCCACAATGTCGACGAAAAATTTTATTTTGAAATATCAAGGTGAGAAGAAGCTGGGAAATGCACAGGGCATTCTCGATTTGTTGGAACAAAACTACGAGATGCAAACGAAAGACTTTGGGTACCATTTCAAACAGCCTGTTATTGTTTTGCTCTATGATACTGATGAATTCCAAAAGATTACGAAATCCCCGTTCTGGGTATCGGGTATTTATGATGGCAAAATAAGATTGCCGGTGTATGAGCCTGCCTTTGGTGATGCGGCATTGAATGGAATCATTGCCCATGAAATGGCGCATGTTTTTGTGTCGGTCATGAGCCAGAACAAAGCGCCGTCATGGATTCATGAGGGGCTTGCGATTTACGAAGAAAACAAAGTTAGCAAGAAAGACTTGACTCTTTTCGAAACGGCTGTTGAGACGAATTCTCTGTTGCCGCTCGAACAGATCTTGCATGAGTCGAAGCCGACGGATCAAGATCCGTTGTATGCAAACCTTTTTTATGAGGAATCTTTTTGCTTTGTCGAATTTCTCATCAAAAGATTTGGAATGTTTAAGGTTGAACAGTTGTTGTCCCGCTATGGAAAAGGGGGCGAATCGTCTGAAGCGATGGATCAGGTCTTCGGGAAATCTATCATGGAGTTAGAAAAGGAATGGAGATCTACCGTTATCAAGTAGTTTCTTGCGATACCCTATCCAAAGATGCGCGCTTTGGCCTTCGCTATCGATGCGAAGATGATAGGCTCAGAGAATCCGTGCGTCTGCATGGTGTGATGCTCCCAATCACTGTAACGCATCATGGTCAGTATGTATTAAGTGGTCACAAACGTTTGGCCGCGGCTCATGGCATTGGGTTGCGTGAGATTGGTGTCTTGGAAATAAATGAAGATTGGGATGAACGAGATTGCTTTATTTATGCCATTGCATCCAACCTGAATCATATTTGGACGGATATTGATCGGGCCATGACCCTGAAGAAGGCTGTTGCCTGTTTTCACATGAATGAGAAAGAAATTATCGAAGGAATTTTCCCGTTGATCGGTTTGCCGGCAGGTAGAAAAGTGTTTCAGGAGTATCACGAGACTGCCCATTTGGACAAAATGCTGTTGGATGCTATCGCCGACGAGAAGATGCCTTTTCAGGGGGGCTATGTTTTGACAAAAATGGGGTCCGCAAATCAACAGTACTTTGCTAAATACGTTGTGGAAAATGCGGCGCTGACCGTGAATGAATTAATGAAAATTGGAGAATGGCTGTCAGATATGATTGAGGTGGAATCGGATGAGAACAGTTTAAAGAGTTTTGTCGAAGCAAAAGGTCTGAATACTATTTTAAATCAATCGAATTCCGAGAGACGGCAAAGGGGAGAGAAATTTTATCGGGCCATACAGGGGCTTCGCTTTCCAAGATTCGTTGCATATGATGAGACCTTCAAAGACGTTGCTCATTTGATTTGCGATAAGTGTGACGGACTCAAGGTGGATGCATTCCCATCCTACGAAGAGACCGGCTACAAGATTTCTGCTCATATCAAGGATAGAAAATCCCTGGAAAATATTATGGGACAACTTCAGTGCAAAAAGTCTTTGCTTAACTCGTTGTTTGACATTAAGTTATGATTTCTATAGAATTTTGGTTTGAGGTCCTACATGCTTAAGAGAGTGATTATAACATCTGCGCTTTTGTATTGGGTTTTGGTTCCTGTTGCATCGGCTCAGGAAGTTTATGTGGATGCGAAGCTAAGTAAAACTGCGGCTGAAATCAATCAAGAAGTGCTTTTGACCATTACGATTACAAATGCGCATGGGAACGTTCAAGCGCCACGTCTCCCTTCATTCAAAGATTTGGATGTGTATTATACGGGACGGGCGTCCCAAGTAACCTTTGTGAATAACATGTCTTCGAATATGGTCGAGTTTACCTATGTGGTGATTCCTCGATCGGCCGGTCGTTTTCCGTTGGATAATATCGAGGTTCTCGTAGGCAATGCCCGGTATATGGCGCCGCAACTTGTTTTGGACGTCAAGGCCGGTCAAAAGCAGATGGTGAAGGTGCCTCCGGTTACGCCTACGGCGCCTCCCATTCAGCAACCCAAAATGGCGTCGGCACAAGAAGCGACACCCAACTTTCAACCTGATGACGATAATATTTTTGTTAAGGCCTGGGTAGATAAAAACTCTGTCTATGTCAATGAACAGATTGTCTTAACCTATTCTCTTTATACCCGATACGACACGCGCTATGAAGGGTTTTCGGAAGAACCGGAGATGAGTGGGTTTTGGATAGAAGAATTTCCGATGGAACGTGAAGTTCAGCGTGAAACCGTACGCGTTAATAACAAGCGCTATGTGAAAGCCGACATTCGAAAAATCGCACTTTTCCCAACAGCAGCGGCGGAATACACCATTCAACCGGGAAACATCAAGGCGTCGATTCGTCAGGAACCGCAAAACTCAAGTATTTTTGACGAGTTTTTTAATGATAGCTTTTTCAGTGGTTCAGGTTTTTTTTCAAGGCGTGAAGACCGTCTTTTGAAACCACCGCCGATCCGGATAGAGGTTAAGCCGTTGCCGGAAGAAGGTAAGCCCGCCGATTTTCAAGGGGCCGTCGGCCGCTTCCAGATGGTGGCAACATGTGACAAACAGCAAATTGATCAAAACGAACCCATTACGGTTGTCGTTACCATCGAAGGACAGGGCAATATCGAAACTCTCAAGCAACCTACCATCCCCGAAGCTCAAAACTTCAAGGTCTATGAAGCGAACTCTTCGTCACAACTTTTTAAGACGGGTAATGTCATCGGAGGGCGTAAGGTATTCGAGATTGTTTTCATACCGATTGTGCCGGGAAGGATGACAATTCCCAAGCTAACTTTTAGTTTTTTTGACCCGAGTCAAGGACGCTACTTTACGCAAATGACACAAGATTTTCAGATTGATGTGAAGGCTTCCGACAAGCCGTTGGAGCTGCCCCAAATGTTGAGTCAACAAGAAATGTTTAAGAAAGAGATCAGTATGGAAGGAAAAGACATCCGGTATATCGAAGAGCGATTGCCGAATGAAATCATGCAGTCTTGGGAAAAACGCATTTATTTCGGTTTGGCGGCAACGGATGTGATCTTGACTTTGCTTGTATTGTTTGGACTGTGGCGGGAATACGTGAGGCGCCTTTTTGACAAAGATGTTGGCTTGAAAAGGAGGAAAATGGCGCGCTCACAGGCTGAGGCAAAGACCCGTCGTTTAAAACCGTTGATGTATTCGAAGAGTTTGAATGATACGATGGATTTTTTTGAAGAGGTCGATAGGATTTTGACGCAATACTTGAGCGACAAGTTTAATCTTCCTGCCTTAGCCACAACCCGAGATGATATTCAGCGGGAACTTGAAAACACGCTGGGACGTGATGACCCTTTATTCTCAAGCATCGTAGAGGTTTATCAGGTCTGCGAAGAGGCACGCTTTGGGAAGGGGAGATTGGAGCATGGGCTCAAGAAAGATGTGCTAAAAATATTGAAACAAACCATCGATCGAGTTGAAAGAAAACATCATTGATGGGGTTCGTAGGATTTGAGGGAAACGAGATATGAAATTGAGAATTGGTATCGTGAGCGTATGGATAGCGATGGCCTTCTTGCTGATGGGGCGTTCGTTGTGGGCATTGTCCCCGAACGATATCCAGCGATTTGAAAAGGCCAACGAAGCTTATCGAAGCGGCCATTTTCAGGAGGCGATGGAAGATTATCGAGATCTTTCTAAAAAATATCCCCAAACAGGTATTTTTTGTTATAACTTAGGTAACAGCTATTTTCGGTTAGGCCAAATCGGGATGTCGATTTGGGCTTATGAACGCGGATTACTATCGGATCCCAGGAATCATGATATCCGGAGCAATCTAAAATACGTTCGAAGTCTTTTGGAATATCGCATCGATGATAATCGGAACTGGTATTTGCGTGTATCCGTTTGGTTTCTCGAACGGCTGACGACGCGCGAAGTAAAAATGCTGCTGGCGTTTTGTTATTTTTTACTTATGTCCAGCTGGGGATTGGCCCTTTATTTTTGGCGCGATGCGCCCTGGAGATGGAAACGAAAAACACTGGCAGTCCTTTTAGGATTGGCATTGCTTCTTTTTATTGCTAAGTATTGGGAAACGCGCGTTTTTCGGGATGCAATTGTGATTACCCAACAAGCCGAGATCCGTTATGGGCCTTCGGAAAGTGATCAAGTGGCATTCCGTTTAGGAGAAGGGTTGAATGTGTCTGTCGTCGATCAGCGGGAAGATTGGAGCCGGATTGTTCTCGTGAATGGTGAGGGCGGTTGGGTTAAGAACGATCAGATTGTCCAAGTGATGTCATAATGCTAGAGAAGGGTCCTGCGTAGCAACTTTTAATGAGAGATGAGCGTCATCAAAGGATAAATCGTGAGTAAACAGGTGCCTGATTCAAGAGGTTTTTTTGGTGTGTATGGTGGACGATATGTTCCAGAGACTTTAATTCGTGCGTTGAATGAGCTTGAAAAAGCCTATCGTGAGTTTAAACGCAATTCGAAAATTCAGCGCGAACTGAAAGACTATCTGGAAGATTATGCGGGCCGCCCGACTCCTTTGTATGAAGCAAAACGTATGAGTGAGCATTTTAATCACGCCCGGATTTTTCTCAAACGGGAAGATCTGTGCCATACAGGTGCTCATAAGATCAACAATACAATCGGGCAAGCTTTGCTGGCCAGAATGCTTGGCAAAACAAGACTTGTGGCTGAAACAGGCGCTGGGCAACATGGGGTTGCTTCTGCGACCGCAGCTTGTGTTTTCGGACTTAAATGTGTCGTTTATATGGGTGATCTGGATGTTCGGCGTCAGGCGTTAAATGTTTATAAAATGAAGTTGCTGGGTGCGGAAGTTGTTCCGGTGCGCTCAGGTTCCAAAACGCTTAAGGATGCGATGAATGAAGCGATCCGAGATTGGGTTACGAATGTGGAGAATACGTATTATCTTCTGGGATCTGTCGGCGGTCCGCATCCTTACCCCATGATGGTGCGTGATTTCCAATCTGTGATCGGAAAGGAAACGCGCCGTGTTTTTCTTCGACGCTATCAGAAATTGCCGAATTATCTTGTGGCTTGCGTCGGAGGCGGTAGCAATGCTATGGGATTATTTTATTCATTTCTTAACGACCGGAAGGTTCAGTGTATTGGAGTTGAAGCGGCGGGCGAAGGGGTTCAGACACATCATCATGCGGCGACGCTCACAAAAGGTGAACCGGGAATTTTACATGGTATGAAAAGCTATCTCCTGCAAGATGAGAACGGGCAAATTCAGTTAGCCCACTCCATCTCTGCTGGTTTGGATTACCCTGGAGTAGGCCCTGAGCATTCTTTCTTGAAAGATTCGGGACGAGTGACCTACAAGGCGGTTACCGATCAAGATGCCTTGGAAGGATTCAAATTGCTGACCGAACTTGAAGGCATTATGCCGGCATTAGAGCCATCCCATGCGCTCGGTTACTTAAAAAATTTGATGCCAAAAACTCGCAAGGATGAATCGGTCGTGGTCTGTCTTTCGGGGAGAGGCGATAAGGATATTGATACCATTAAGAAGGAATGGAAAATCGCATGAGAAATCGAATGCTGTCGCGAATTCAAAAATTGATGCGGAAAAGAGAGAAAATATTCTGTGCTTTTATCACTCTGGGATATCCTAATCTTGGTACGACAGAAAAATTGTTGGAAGAATTTGATCACGCGGGTGTGGATATCGTCGAATTGGGATTCCCGTTCTCAGATCCGTTGGCGGATGGCTCGACGATTCAATATTCGTCGCAGAAGGCCTTGAAAAAGGGTGTCACGATTGAAGATGCCTTTCGCGTAACCTCAAAAATCCGGCGCATGGGAATTCAGATTCCGATCATTTTTTTCACGTATTTCAATCCGGTCTATCATTTCGGCATGGAGCGATTTATCTCGCGGGCAAAGACGGCCGGTTTGGACGGTATCCTGATTCCGGATTTGCCGCCGGGCGAGGACCCCGATATGGATCGGGCATGTAAGCGTGCAGGCTTCCCTCAGATTCATCTCATCGCGCCGACGACGATCCGTGAACGCGCCTCGAAAATAGCAAAAAGATCAAAGGGATTCATTTATTATGTTTCTTTACGAGGAGTAACGGGGGAACGGCAATTCTTACCCGAAGATGTTCGTGCGCACTTGGCCCAATTGAAGCGTTTGACGAAGAAGCCGATTTTGGTTGGTTTCGGAGTTTCAACTCCGGAACAAGCGCGAGAACTTTGTGAGTTCAGTCATGGAGTGATTGTCGGTAGCGCGATTATCAACCATCTGCGCAAAGATCGCGGAAAGACAATGCGTGCGATCGAGTTTGTCCGTCAGATGGTTCGTGCCGTCAAGGGATAATACGGAGAACCGATCGTGGGTGTGCTATTGGGATTCGATTTTGGCCAAAAACGCATTGGTGTGGCACAGGCGGATGAGGAGTTGGCCATCGCAACGCCATTGACGACGATTGATGTCCGTAACCGGGAGCAGGTCTTAGCGGAAATCATGAAGTTGATCGATGCGCAACATGCGGTCAAGATAGTCGTCGGATTGCCGAAGACGCTCAAGGGTGAAATCGGACCTGCGGCTCAAAAGGTTCTGGGGGACGTGGAGTGGTTAAAGACAAAGCTCCAGTGCCCCTGTGTTTTGTGGGACGAACGGTTGAGCACAAAAGAGGTTGAAAGGATTCTGTTAGAAGCAGATCTTAGCCGAAGCCGGCGCAAAGAGGTACGAGACAGTTTGGCGGCTCAAAGGATCCTGCAAAGTTATATGGATTTTCACCGGAATCAAACTTAAAAGGATGTAACGATGAATTATCAATATCATAAGCTTTCCAATGGATTGCGCATTGTTGCACTGCCAATGCTTGAGAGAAATTCGGCCGCCGTTGCGATTTGGGTCCGTGCCGGAGCCCGCTTTGAACCTGAGAAAATTTCGGGGATATCTCATTATCTGGAGCATATGGTGTTTAAAGGGACCAAAACGCGGTCTGCGCGTCAAATCAAGCAGGAGATCGAAGGAGTCGGCGGATTGTTGAATGCGTTTACGGGCGAGGAAGCAACATGCTATTTTGCCAAGCTTTTGCACCAGCATTACCCACAGGCTTTAGATGTTTTGGCCGATATGGTCAACGATGCCTTGATTGACGTCGATGAGTTGAACAAAGAAAGAACGGTCATCCTGGAAGAAATTAAGATGTACAAGGACCAGCCGTCCCAATATGTCCATGAAATTATGGGCGAACTTTTATGGCCTGACCAGCCATTGGGAAGACCCATTGCCGGATCCGCTGAAACGGTTACGGTTATGTCCCGCAACTCGATGAAGGCTTATCGTGATCAGTATTACCATCCGAAAAATATTTTGGTGACGGTGTCAGGCCCGGTTTTGCTTCGTGATGTACAACCTATTGTGGAAAAATGTTTTGAACGGGTTTCGTTGCACCCGGCATCTCAATATGAAAAGTCGGTGTCGAGGCAAACAAAGCCGAGAACGCTGTTTTTGGAAAAACAAACCGAACAGACTCATTTCGTCATCGGTCTTCATACGTTTTCTCGCTATGATCAAAACCGGTACAAACTTATTTTGCTTAATGTCATTTTAGGTGCGAATATGTCCAGCCGCCTGTTTGAAGAGGTGCGCGAAAAACGCGGCTTGGCCTATGAAATCCGCTCAGGGCTCAGCTTTTTTGAAGATACCGGCGCCATGGTTATTTCAGCGGGCGTCGAGACCTGCAAGACCCCCAAAGCGATCACGGTTATTTTGCAGGAACTGTCGAAGATGAATAAAAAAGGTATTCATGAAGATGAATTGAAAAGGGCCAAAGAATACTTTATGAGTCAGTTTTACATGACACTCGAAGATACCTTGGACCATAACCTTTGGGTCGGTGAACGCATGATGTATTCCGATAAAATGCCTGACGCCGAAGAAATCCGGCAAGGGATTGAAATGGTCACGACGGGACAGATCCGGGAACTCGCGCGAGAAATATTTAAGACATCGAATATAAACCTATCTTTGATCGGTCCGGTGGGAACGAAGATCCAGTCTTCTATTAAGAATGATTTTGAAGTCGATAAGATGTGATTGGAAAGTGCCAGCGATGACAAAAAAAACAGAAATTCTTATTTCACCAAGTATTTTATCGGCAAATTTCGCCCATTTGGCGGATGACATTCGAGAGGTTGAGGGCGCTCAATGTGACATGATCCATGTGGATGTAATGGACGGGCATTTTGTGCCGAACCTGACGATCGGTCCGATCGTTATTAAAGGGATACGCAAGATCACAAAAGTACCGTTGGATGTTCATCTGATGATCGAAAATCCGCTGCGCTATGTCGAAGACTATGTCAACGCGGGCTCGGATTATATAACGATCCATGTTGAAGCCGAGCCCAAACTGAGACATACCCTAAAAATGATTCGAAAAGCTGGAGCAAAATCGGGTCTATCGTTGCGCCCGAAAACACCTTTGAAAAAAATTTTACCGTTCCTTGATGACGTTGATTTGGTCTTAATCATGTCGGTGGAACCTGGCTTTGGAGGACAAGCCTTCATGCCGGGAGTGGTGAAAAAAATCAGTGACTTGCGTCCAAAATATTCAGGGATGATCTCGATCGATGGAGGGATTAATCCCGAAACCGCGGTTCAAGCGGTTGAGGCCGGCGTCGATATTTTGGTGGCAGGAACAGCCATTTTTGGAGCGAAGGACCGTGCGGATGCCATACGCGCACTGAGGTCATGCAGGTGACCGCGACATGACCGAATCGAACAAGATAAGAAACTTTTCCATCATCGCGCATATCGACCACGGAAAATCGACTCTCGCCGACCGTCTTTTGCTCAACACCGGCGCTATTTCCAAAAGGGAATTCCGCGACCAAATTCTTGATGACATGGATTTGGAACGTGAACGCGGAATTACCATCAAGGCGCGCGCGGTGCGTATCAAATATCGCGATTATATTCTGAACCTCATCGACACTCCGGGACACATCGACTTTACTTATGAAGTTTCCAAGAGTTTATCGGCTTGTGAAGGGGTGTTGCTCTTGGTTGATGCGAGTCAGGGAATTCAAGCGCAAACCGTGACAAATCTGTATTTGGCCATGGAGCGAGACCTTGTCATCATTCCCATCATTACCAAACTGGATTTGCCAACTGCCGATCCAGAGAAAGTTAAAAAGGAGTTGGTGGAATTTTTAGATATCGACGCCGGCGACATTATATGCTCGAGCGCAAAGACGGGTGAGGGAACTGACGAGATTTTGAATGCGATCATTGAGAGGATCCCGGCACCTCAAGGGTCTTATGAAAAACCTCTCAAGGCGTTGATCTTTGATTCGAAGTATGATGTGTATCAGGGCGTTGTGACCTACGTGCGTGTCATGGACGGATCAATTAAACGTAACGATAACTTTCTCATGATGCAGACAGGCAGCCAGCATAAAGTCGAAGAGATCGGTATCTTTAACCCGCGTCCTCAGGCTGAAGAAGACTTAAGTGTCGGTGAAGTCGGATATGTTGTGGCTGCCATCAAGGAAATTGCTCAGGTCAAAATAGGAGATACGATTACTCAGGCTCAGAATCCTGCCAGCGAACCTTTGGAAGGCTATCATGACGTCAAGCCCATGGTATTTTGCGGGCTCTATCCGATTGCAGCTAAAGATTTTGCTCTCCTTCGCGATGCGTTGGGAAAACTTAGACTCAACGATTCTTCTTTCGTCTATGAACCAGAAACTTCGGCATCGTTGGGGTATGGGTTTCGGTGCGGATTTTTAGGTCTTCTTCATATGGACATTGCAAAAGAAAGATTGGAACGGGAGTTTAATCTGGAGTTGATCATCACAGCGCCCAATGTGGTTTACAAGGTCCGTAAAAAAAATGGCGAGACCTTAGAGATAGAAAATCCGACCAGCCTGCCGTCGCCTCAAGAGGTTGAATCCATCGCGGAACCCTATATCCGTGCACACTTGATTATTCCGTCAACGCATTTGGGCCCGATCATGCAACTATGTCAGGATCGCCGGGGGACGTACAAGAGCACAGAATATATTGATCAGACAAGAGTGATTTTGACTTACGAAATTCCTTTTGCCGAGGTTGTTATGGATTTTTATGATAAAATCAAATCACTGACATCGGGATATGGGTCCTTTAACTACGATTTCATTGGGCATCGGCCGTCTAAATTGGTGAAGTTGGATGTGATGATCAATGGAGAAGTTGTGGATGCCCTTTCATGCATTGTTTATAAGGAAAGTGCCTATGACCGAGGGAAGAGTCTCGTCGAAAGACTTAGGGAAGTTATCCCGCGCCAACTTTTCGAGGTCGTGATCCAAGCGGCCATAGGTTCTAAGATTATTGCTCGTGATGCGATCAGTGCGCTTAAGAAAAATGTGACAGCTAAATGCTACGGCGGTGATATTACGAGAAAACGCAAGTTGTGGGAAAAACAAAAAGAAGGTAAAAAGAGAATGAAAAAAATAGGGAAAATCGATTTGCCGCAGGAAGCCTTTATCACCATTCTTAGGATTGATGAATAAGTTTAAAAAAAAGGGAATATGAAATGATGATTTGGTCAGTTTTGATTGTGTTGGCCTTGGTTCTTTTTTATCGCAAGCGAATCGTTCAGAAGATGAACTATGAATGGCATTATTTTAGTACGGAAAGGAAGGCATGGTTTAAGGAAAAGTGGAAAAATTGGGGAGAGCCGCTTCTGGTGGCAGCCATCCTTGCCTTTTTAATCCGATCGTATGTTGTTGGCCCCTATAAAATCCCCACCGGCTCGATGCGGCCGACTTTTTTAGAGGGTGACCGTATTTTTGTGGACAAAGTGACCTATCATTTTAAAAAGCCGATGCGTGGAGATATCATTGTGTTCAAGTATCCGCTGGATAAAAAGAAAGATTTCGTGAAGCGTCTGGCCGGGCTCCCGGGTGAGCATCTTGAAATACGGGATGGGAAGCTCCTTGTGAATAACGAGGCGGTGTTGGACCCCCCCTTTTCCGAGCATTATTACTACAATCGAGAAGACTGGAAGTACGGAAGGGAAAGAGAAGATATTGTCGTTCCCCCCAATAGTTATTTTGTGCTCGGGGATAATTCCGCACAATCTTCCGATAGCCGGAACTGGGGATTTGTGCCGTGCAATAATGTTGTGGGAAAAGCGTTTGTCATATGGTGGCCGGTCAAACGTGTTAAATTGGTCAATTAAATTTGGAGTGAAGCGGCTTTGACTGAGAAGTATGAATCGCCTTTTTCGTCTTTTCTGTGGGGAACTGCGACGTCTGCCCATCAAATAGAGGGGAATAATCGTTTCAACGATTGGTGGGAATGGGAACAGTCCGGTCGTTTGAAACATGCGTCGGGGGTGGCTTGCGATCACTACCGGCTTTTTCGTCAGGACATCGAACTGATCTCAAAATTAGGCCATAATGCCTACCGGTTCTCCGTCGAATGGAGCAGGATTGAACCGGAGGAGAATATTTGGAATGAAGTTGCCCTTGCCTATTACGGTGATATCCTCCGGGAATTGAAATCACGTCATATCGAGCCGATTGTTACGCTGCATCATTTTACGAATCCGGTTTGGTTTATGCGTAAGGGGGGATGGCTGCTACCGGATGCCCCAGCCTTATTTGCCCGGTTTGTCAAGAAGGTCGTTTCGGTTTTGGGAAAAGATGTGAGACTATGGATCACCATCAATGAGCCCATGATTTATCTTTATTTCAGCTATTTGTTGGGTGACTGGCCTCCCGGAAATCACTCATTTAAAGATTCGATTATCGTTTTTAAAAACCTTGTGCGAGCGCACGTCCATGCATACCAGGTTATTCATCAAATCTATGAGTCCGCACTCCAAACGCAGGTTTGGGTTTCGATCGCGCAACACATGACGCATATGATGCCTTGCCGACCGAATTCTATACGTGATCGACTCGTCGTAACGTTGCGGCGATGGTTTGTCAATTTTCTTTTTCTTGAAGCCGTTCAAAATGGAATGCTTTTTTTCCCGGGATTGTTTTGCGAAGCATTGCCCAGGAAAAAATCGTTGGATTTTATCGGCATCAATTATTATTCGAGGCAGTTTGTCCGTAGCAAAGGATGGATTGGGGCCGATATGCTTGGGGATATGTGTTCGCAAGATCATCACGGAAAGGATATTTGTGAATGCAATTCATTGGGGTGGGAAATATATCCCGAAGGGCTTTATCAGGTGCTCAAGAGCTTGCGGAAATTGAAGCTGCCGGTTTTAATTGCTGAAAATGGTATTTGCACGACTGATGATGAGCAACGGACACGTTTTATTCGGGATCATGTTGCTGCTGTTCATCGGGCGATACGAGAAAGTGTGCAGGTTTGGGGATATCTATATTGGTCTCTTGTCGATAATTTCGAGTGGGATAAAGGCTTTGCTCCTCGCTTTGGTATCGTTGAAGTCGATTATCAAACTCAGACGCGAAAAGTGAAAAGTAGCGCTCAGGAACTTGAACGAAGTTGCCGTAAATTATGCCATGGAAATGAGAACCATGCAGGCTGATTTATTCGAAACCAGAGCACAGATCATCCCTTCGATCAAAGGACAGAAATTGGCGTTCCTTGAGCGGTATAAAGTATCCGTGCGTTTAGATCAAATCATGGTCGGAGGGATCATCTTGATTGTGTTTTATGTTTTGTCATTTTCATTCGGTGTAGAAAAGGGAAAGCGTTTTGCTTTTGACGAACTAAGAGCGGAAAGAACGAGGCACGAGCAAGTTGTTTCGGAACTCAGAGAAAAATTGAGAGAAAACATGTTCGGTGCCTATAAGAATCGCATCACGAATCAAGCCGGGAACCCGGGCGTAAGTGTTGAGCAGCAACCTCCCGTATCGGAATCAGCCATGGTGGTGCCTGCTGTTGTGAATGTTATGGAACAAGCCAAATCCGAACAAATCCGGAAAGGCAAATATACCATCCAACTTGTGACCTATAAGACAAAGCCGGAAGCGGACCGTCTTCTTAAAACCCTCAGTCAAAAAGGATTGGAGGGTTTTGTTGTCCCGAGCGGACCTTATTTGCAGGTATGTGTGAATGCCTATGAAAATCGTGAAGAAGCAAAGATTTCTCTAGGGAAATTAAAATCTCAAAGGATTGCCCCCCAGGATGCGTATATACGGAATTTAGCCTGAGCCGTTCGATCGACATCAATGACCGTAAATTCAGTATCGATATGACTGTTTTTTGTCCGCGGTCAGTCGATCGTTCTGTTTGAAATATCTCCAACGCAGTTAAAAAATTACTGGCGATGAAAACGATCCGGCGGGTGTGCGGGGTGTTGGGTTGGTCCAGAATGTGGATTTGAAAAGAGCAATCAGCAACAATCCAATGTACCAGCATGCACATTATAACCTATGCCGGCCCTCATTTTTTTAATCAGTTTCATCGACAAGTGTCAAGATGAGGAAGTTTGGGACGTGAATACCGATTTTTGAATGAAAAATACTCACTTTCAACTAGCAAAAACAAATCGTGCTGAGTATAATACGGTGTCCGCGCAAGAGTATTATGATGTCTCTCTAAAGCTTGATACCAAAGGCCATAAGCTCTAGAAGAACAGAGTTAAAAACGTGTCATAATCTTGTAACATCGCGGAAATTGTAACGGGTTCAGAAGAGAAGAAAGGGGCTAAGTTGTTATGTCACAGCATCCGAGTCTGAGATGCGATAGCGTTGGAACAAAACATCGCAATGTGTTAAAGAGGTTGGAGCGCATTAAGCGGCTTGAAAAAGAGAACCGCTGGAATGAAAATTCCAAAATCTTCGGCCTGCCAAAAGTGAAGTGCATCAAAATCAAGGTAAAGAAGAGCAGCGAAGGCAAGGAAGCCAAAGATGCGACAAAAGAAGCGGGCGCAACGACTGCGTCGGCAACTCCTGCCGCTGATAAAAAACCCGCAGAGAAGAAAGGGTAGCTTTTATTGCCCATAACCGATCAGTAGGAGAATCGTATGATCATAGTACGTCGTTTTGCACTCGGTGATGCAGCTCCTGTGATTGAATTGATCACGCAGATTATGAGCCAAGAGTTCGGTGAGGCAAAAGCCGCTTACCCTACGGAAGACATTCAAAATATTCAGACAAGTTACGGTGCCCTCGGAGAAGCTTTTTTGGTCGCGACGGATGAAAATAGAATTGTTGGGACCATCGGTGTTAAAAAGGAAGATGACCGTGTGGCACTCATGAGACGCCTTTTTGTGGCTGCGGCATATCGACGGAGAAATATCGGAAGACAACTTATTGAAAATGCGGTTCAGTTTTGCGGAGAGGTTGGATACCAAGAAGTCGTTTTTAAAACAACTTCGAAAATGGTTCAGGCTATTGAGCTGTGTAAAAAATGTGGATTTGTTCAGCGTGCAAAATTACAGTTGGGCCCCATCGAGCTATTAAAGTTTTCATTGCCGATTCGCGATCATGTTAAAGTCGGTCGTAACCATCGGTAGATCGAGTGGACTTGATGATGTTTCGATATTATCTCAGGAGGTCTGAATTATGAGTTTTTTTAGCGCAAAGCGTAAAGGGACGGATGCGCCTCAAACATTGACCGAAAAGGAGATTCAGCAAAGGTTGTACGGACATTTCCGTAGCGGACGCGGGAGTTATTTAACTACATTGCCGTCAAAAGTAGAAGAAAAAAGTGTTAATAGCGTTGTGGTGGATGACCATGCTCAAGTGGAATTCAAAAAAGACTTGTTCTCTCCAGCAAATTCCTCAACGAGTTCTTTGAATAAGAACGCCTCAAAAGAAAATATCGATTCAGCTGCCGCTCTGAAGTGGACAAAGGCGAAAATACCGGTCAACACAGAAAGTAAAATGACTTCCGACCTCGGATTTGTGCATGCTCAAGAACGAGTTGAAGCGCCAACGAAAAAGCTGGATGCAAAGGATCATTGGCTTCTTTTGTGGTATCT
>JAQTOZ010000195.1 GCA_028713205.1 Candidatus Omnitrophota bacterium | reverse complement strand
CGCAGGACAAATGTCGCGTGTTGATTCGGTTTACATTGCTTGCCAGAAGGCCGGTTATCGGGCGGAACACGCGATGCTTGCCAGTGATGCTTTTTTCCCGATGCCCGATTCGATTGAAAAAGCGGCTGAACATAAGATCCGCGCCATCATTCAACCGGGCGGTTCCGTGCGGGACGATGATGTGATTGCTGCCTGCGACCGATTCGGTATTGCCATGGTCTTTACCGGTGAAAGGCATTTCAAACATTGAGGAATTGCCCCGAGATGCTTCAAGCCGTTTTTTGGTTTTGGGTTTTTGGCCTGCGAAAAACGGCTTGAAACCCGAAACCGGGAACTCGAAACGATGAATTATTCCGATTCCTTGCGTTATCTCAATTCTTTTTTGAACCTTGAACGGATCATTTTTCATCCGCAGAACCGCTTGTGGAATTTGAAACGCATGAGGCTTTTGCTGGAGTGGTTTGATCATCCCGAAAAGAGTTTTTTCCCGGTTTTGATTGCGGGGACCAAGGGCAAAGGATCGACCGGCTTTTTCCTGGAATCTATTCTCAAGGCAAGTGCGATTCCGGCCGGTTTTTATTCTTCCCCTCATCTTGAAGATCCTCGCGAGAGAATACGGCTTCAGGGAAGGATGATTTCGCGAAGGACCTGGATCGAAGGATTGCGCCGCGTTCGAAACGTTCTTAAAACTCATCGGCTACAGAAGTCGATCGGCGATTTTACTTATTTTGAGATCATGACCCTTTTGGCGATATTGGCCTTTAAGCAAGCGAAGGTCCGGATCGGGATTTTTGAGGTTGGCATGGGCGGCAGGTTGGATGCGACCAACACCATTCATGCCCCGCTTGTGATTTTAACGCCCGTCTATTTGGATCACGAAGCCTTTTTGGGCGATACGATCGCAAAGATCGCGGATGAGAAAGCCGCGATTATCCATGGCGGAGCGGATGTGGTTGTCAGCCCGCAAAAGAAGGCGGCACGGGACGTTATCCGGCGCCGGATCCGCAGTAAAAAAGCCACAGCTTGGACCGCAGCTTCCATTCCCAATATCCCGCTCGGGCTTTTAGGCGATTTCCAAAGAATCAATGCCGGCGCGGCCGTTCAAGCGGCAAGGATTCTTAAAGACCGGTATGGGTATCCCATGGCCGATGAAAAGGTGATACTCGGTCTGACTTGTGACCATTGGCCGGGGCGATTGGAGTATTTTAAAGGCCGTCCTGACATTGTGATCGACGGTGCCCATAATCCTTCTTCCATCCAGGCGCTTGTCGGCAGTCTTCGAAAGCTTTTTGCTCATCGCAGGCAGATTTTGATCTTTGGGGCATCGCGTGACAAACGAACGGATAAAATGCTGCAGATCTTGGGGACTTTTTTTGAGGAAATTGTTCTTACGCCAATTCCAACTCCACGGTCTCAAGAGATGGAGGTGTTGCTGCGGGAGGCCAGACCCCATTTCAAAAGGATTTATCCTCAGAGGAATGTTGCGGAAGCGCTTGAGTTTGGCAGACGCATGGCCGGGCGGAATGATTTAATGGTCGTCACAGGCTCTTTTTATCTCATCGGTGAAGTCAGGAAGCTCATCAAATGAACCAGGACGCCAAACGAGGGGGCGGGATAACCCATGGCTGATTTTCGACTGGAAGATACCATCGCTGCGATTGCGACGCCTATCGGCGAAGGCGGCATTGCCGTCATTCGCTTAAGCGGTCCCCAAGCGTTGGCCATAATCGCGAAGGTCTTTAGGCCGAAAAGAAAACAAGCCATCGAATCCATGGTTTCTTACACCGTTCATTATGGAGAAATCCGGGATCCGGAAGGGAAAGCGGCGGATCAGGTTCTGGTTAGTTTTTTCAAAGCGCCCCACTCGTATACCGGCGAGGATGTCGTTGAAATCAGCACGCACGGCGGTCTGGCGGTGACAAGACGCGTCTTGAATATTCTCATTCAGGCAAATGCGCGGCATGCCGAACCGGGAGAATTTACCAAACGGGCATTTCTGAATGGCCGGATGGATTTAACACAAGCCGAGGCCGTGCTGGATTTGATCAAGGCCAAGAGTCAGCGTTCGCTGGATATGGCCGTGAGGCAATTGGCCGGAGGTCTTTCACAACGGCTCAAGGCATTGAAAGAAGAATTGATGTCTCTTTATGCGCACTTAGAAGCTTCGATCGATTTTCCGGAGGAAGATCTTGATGTTTTTTCAAATCCTGCGATCGGACAAAAACTCGAGGGTATTCAATATCAGATTAATAAATTGCTGGCAAGTTTTACCCGTGCGGTTTTATTGAGAGAAGGCGTTGTGATTGTCATTGTCGGAAAACCCAATGTCGGCAAATCCTCTCTGTTTAATGCCTTACTTGAACGCGACCGTGCCTTAGTCTCGCCGTTTCCCGGCACGACGCGTGATCGCCTTGAAGAATCGCTGGAAATCGAAGGTGTGTATGTCCGGATTATCGATACCGCCGGTCTTTTGCCTGCGGTCGAACATCCTCTGGAACGGATGAGCATGGAAAGGACTCGGCAAGCTTTGAGAGAGGCGCAGCTCTACTTATATATGGTAGACGGTTCTTGCCCCTTAGAGGACGCGGACCGGATGATCTTTGAGGAGCTTGATCCTCGAAAACCGGTTTTAGTGCTCGTCAATAAATCCGATCTTGCCGTAAAATTGGACCGGCAAGCGCTTGAGAATATGACGCATGAAAAAGAACATCATTGTCTGTCGAGCAAAACGCGCGCGGGCTTGGAAGAACTCGAGAAAAATATTTTGGCCGCTGTTCTAGGAGAGGATTTGGATACAGAGAGTGAGCAAATCACAAGGTTGCGGCATAAAAACGCTTTAGAGATCGCTTCGGACGCAGTCGCGCGCGCCCATCTTTCTTTTTCGGCGAAAGCATCCCTCGAGCTTGTAACCCTTGATTTAAAAGCGGCTCTCGATGCATTGAAGGAGCTGGTGGGCGAGGTTTATTCCGAGGATTTGCTCGATGTGATCTTCTCGGAATTTTGTATCGGAAAATAAAAATTCATAATTTATTTTCACGTCAAGCAAAATATATTTTAATTTTATTTTACCATTAAATTTTTTTAATTTTTTTTCTTGAAACTCTTCCGGACTTTGATAAAATGCCCGACGCTTTGGTTGCCGAATTGTTCTTTGAAGAAAAAAAACGAATGAATGAGTGACGTAGAAATTTATTCATGATGAGATGGATTGATGTGGCAGGTGGTCAGTTGAGTTTCATGCAGTCATGCGCGTGATGTGGGGTTCGTCGATCAGAAGTTCCAGCCAAAGCCGGAAAATAAGCCGATGATAAAATAGAAAAAGCGAAGCGTTTTATCGACTCGGCGGTTCAATTCAAATGAAATCAACAGCTGCGGGATGTTCCGTGGAGGGGCAGCTGTCAAGATTCCTCAAAACATAAAAAAGAACTAAAGATGAAATACAGCAAGGACGATCTATTCACGGGTTGCACTACATATGGTATAGCGATTTATTTTAAGCCCCCATATATGGTAAAATTTACAATGAGAAGTAAAACTATTTAATACATGGAAAAAAAGAGGAGATTCCGGGATGAGTGTCAAAACAGCTAAGAAAATGAGCAGCAGAATGATCTCCAAAGACGACGGCATACACCTGCATGACGGCATTCCCGTGGAACGAAGATTTACGCATGTGGGGGGCGATCCTCTGGCGGAAATTGAATATACGAAGCGTAGCTCCTTGATCACAAATCCCGACGGTTCCGTCGTCTTTAAGATGGAAGACGTGGAAGTCCCCAAAGATTGGAGCCAACTTGCAACCGATATTGTTGTGTCCAAATATTTTCGCAAGGCAGGTGTCCCGGGGGCCGGGATGGAAACGAGCGTGCGTCAAGTCGTTTATCGGATTGCCCATACGCTTCGCACTGCCGGGGAAAAATTCGGACATTATTTTCAATCGCCGGAAGACGCGCAAGCTTTCGAGGACGAACTTTTGCACATGCTTGTTTCACAAAAAGGGGCATTCAATTCCCCCGTATGGTTTAATTGCGGACTTTATCAGGAATATGGAATTCTTGGGAGCGGAGGCAATTGGCATTGGGATCCCGAGACAAATACGATGAAACAGACAACGGATGCGTATTCCAATCCGCAATGTTCGGCTTGTTTTATTCAATCGGTCAAAGATGACCTGATGTCCATTTTCGATCTCATCAAGCATGAGGCGCGTCTTTTCAAGTACGGTTCCGGGACCGGAACGAATTTTTCGGCGCTCCGCGGCCGCCAGGAAAAACTTTCCGGTGGCGGAACGTCTTCGGGATTGATGTCTTTTCTGGAAGTCTTCGATAAGGGAGCGGGAGCGACGAAATCCGGCGGGACGACGCGTCGCGCCGCCAAAATGGTTTGTCTGGATATGGATCATCCGGAGATTGCGGACTTTATCAATTGGAAGGTCCGCGAAGAAAAAAAGGCCAAGGCCCTTATTGATGCCGGATATCCCTCGGATTTCAACGGGGAGGCCTACAAGACCGTCGCCGGACAGAATGCCAATAATTCTGTGCGCATAACAGATGAATTTATGGAAGCTTACCTTCAGGATAAGGATTGGCAGACAAAATTCAGGACCACAGGAGAAGTCTGTGACAGCTACAAGGCCAAGGATTTGATGGATCAGATTGCCTACGCGACTTGGGCCTGTGCGGATCCGGGAATTCAGTTTGATACGACCATCAACCGTTGGCATACGTGCGCCCATAGCGGCCGCATCAATGCTTCCAATCCATGTTCCGAATATATGTTTCTGGATGACTCGTCCTGTAACTTGTCTTCGATTAATCTCATGAAGTTCTTCAATCCGGACGGTACCTTCGATGTCGAAGGATTCCGGCATACGATTCGCATTTTTACCATGGCGATGGAGATTATCGTTGATTTTGGTTCTTACCCAACCGGGCCGATTGCCAGCAATAGCCACAATTTTCGCGCTCTGGGTTTGGGATATGCCAATTTGGGTACGCTTTTGATGGTGAGCGGCCTTCCTTATGATAGTCCGGAAGCCCGTGCTGTTTGCAGTGCCATCACCGCCATCATGACCGGACATGCCTACAAGACATCGGCCGAGATAGCGTCTGCGAAAGGTCCTTTCCCGGAATTTTCCAAAAACCGCGAACCGATGCTCAAGGTCATCGAAATGCATCGCGATCAGACCCTCAAAATTTCGAAAGAATATTGTTGGTCGGATTTACTTGCGGCGGCATACGAAGATTGGGATGAGGCATTAACTTTGGGCAATAAATTTGGTTTTCGCAACGCACAGGTGAGTGTTATCGCGCCGACGGGGACCATCGGTCTCTTAATGGATTGCGATACGACGGGGATCGAGCCTGATTTTGCATTGGTAAAATTTAAAAAGTTGGCGGGTGGCGGTTATTTCAAAATTATCAATCAGTCGGTCCCGGAGGCGCTCAGGCGGCTCGGTTATTCGGAGCCTGAAATTCAAAATATCGTGGAATATGTCCAAGGGACCTCGCGCTTGGAAGGGACGCCCGGGATCAATCGTGAGGTTTTGCGCAAAAAGGGATTTCTCGAAGAGGACCTCATCAAGATAGAATCCATCCTGCCGTCCATTTTTGATTTGGGTTTTGCCTTTACCAAATGGGTGCTGGGAGAGGAAACACTGAAACGACTTGAGTTTAAGCCGGAACAGTACAACCATCCCAAATTCAATCTTCTCGAGGCCTTGGGATTTACCCGGCAGGAAATCGAGACAGCCAATAACGTTATTTGCGGCATGATGACGATTGAAGGTGCGCCACAGCTTAAACCGGAGCATCTTCCGATATTTGATTGTGCGAACCGTTGCGGTAAATTCGGTCAGCGTTTTATCGAGCCGATGGCACATATCCGCATGATGGCGGCTGCGCAACCCTTTATTTCGGGGGCCATTTCTAAGACCGTGAATTTGCCTCACGAGAGCACAGTCGACGAAATCAAAAAGATTTATCTTGAGTCATGGAAACTCGGTCTCAAGGCGGTGGCCCTTTACCGGGACGGTTCCAAGCATTCCCAGCCGCTGAGCAGCAAATCGGATGAAAGTTCCTCGAAAGATGCCAAAGTCGAAGGAAAGAATGCCCAAACGGGGGCAGTGCCGTCGGATAAGCCCATTCTCAAAAGAAGGCGCATGCCCAAAAAGCGTAACGGTATTACGGGGGAAGCCCGCGTTGGCGGTCAGAAAGTGTATTTGCGGACCGGTGCGTATGAAGACGGTAAGCTCGGCGAGATCTTTGTCGATATTCATAAAGAAGGTGCGGCCT
>JAQTOZ010000194.1 GCA_028713205.1 Candidatus Omnitrophota bacterium | reverse complement strand
TTGATTTTTAGAACGCAAGAGATCTCCATATCCTATCTCGAATCACTTTATTTGGCGTTTATGGGATTGTTTTTCAATCTTTTTTTTCCATCGGCAATCGGGGGTGATGTCGCCAAGGCGTATTATGCCTACAAACATACGGGCAAGAAAATCGAGTCCATGTCATCCGTTTTTTCGGACAGGCTCATCGGCTTTATCGCGATCATTATTATGGCGCTCGTCGCTTTGGGCGTAGCCAGCAAACAATTTGACGACCCGCGCGTATATCAAATCATCTTCGTGTTTCTGGGGATCATGATCTTTTCGGTGCTGTTTTTTGCCAGCAAACGTTTTGCAGGTATCTTCGGATTTTTACAGGTGCTCATCCCATCGGAAAAGCTCAAGCACCGTCTCGGCGAACTGTACCATGCCATCTACGGATTTAAACATCACAAGGGTATGCTGGTGGCCTCGTTGCTGATTTCGGCGGTCGCCCAGACCTTTTTCATTTTGGTCCATTATTTTTTGGCGCGCGGCCTTGGGGTGCAAATCGGGATGTCGGTTTTCTTTCTGCTGGTGCCGGTGGTTGCCATTGTTTCGATGGCCCCGTCCGTCGGCGGTTTGGGCGTGCGTGAAGCGGGCATGATCATTTTTTTCAAAAAATTCATGCTCTCCGAAAGGGCGCTTGCACTTTCAATCCTTTTGGATATGCTAGTGTATGGTGTCAGCCTGATCGCCGGTATTTTTTACGCGTTTCACGGTGGATTAAAGAAAAAAGAAATTCATGAGATGGAGGAGCTGGAGTCATGATTGACCGAGACCTTTTGGAAATATTAGCGTGTCCCGCGTGTAAATCCAATGTCCGATCGGAAAACGACGCCATCGTATGCGAAAATTCCAAGTGCGGATTGAACTATCCGGTGCGTGACGGGATACCGATCATGCTTGTGGACGAAGCCACAAAGCCGCAGGGACGATAAGCGCGATGACGGAAAAGAAGCGAAAGCCATCGGCGATGAAAATTCTGGTCATTCACGGGCCTAATCTCAATCTGCTCGGGGAGAGGGAAATTGATATCTATGGAAGGATCACGATTAAAGAAATCAACAGCACCCTTCAACGAGTGGCCAAGGCCCATGCGGCTGAGCTTAAAATCGTCCAATCGAATCACGAGGGCGATATCGTGGACCTCATTGGTAAGGCCAAGAAATCCTTTCAGGGCATTTTGATTAATCCCGCCGCTTATACCCACACCAGCGTGGCGATTCGCGATGCGCTCAGCGCCGCAACGATACCGGCCGTGGAAGCCCATATCTCAAATATCTACAAGCGGGAGGAATTCCGCCAGCATTCTCTGACGGCCGCGGCCTGTGTGGGGCAAGTGGCCGGTTTTGGGATGGACAGCTATGTTTTGGGGCTGCAGGGGTTGATTCACTCCATTGCAACCCGAAAAAGAGCCGGCGAAAAGGAAAACTAGTCCCACTGCTGCGGCAAGAATTAACTGTCATTGACAGATATCGAAGATTTAGGTTTAATACTCGAATTCCATACAATAAGATTTGCTAGCTTCTTAGGGGAAACATATGAATATTAAAGAGATCAAAGAGTTGCTGGTTTTGATGAAGGAGCATGAGTTGACCGAAATCGAAATTGAAAAGGACGGACTCAAGATCAAGCTCCGCAAAAACTTGGGCGGCAGAACCTACGTCGAGCATTCGCTGGAATCGCCGACGGTCATCCTGCCTGCGATGAAAGCCGCCGGCGGGAGCGCGGAGGCCGCCGAGAAGGCCGGTGCCGTTCCCCAGGAGTCCGACGATGTGGCTCTGGTCCGGTCCCCGATGGTCGGTACCTTTTATGCAGCCCCG
Source organism: Candidatus Omnitrophota bacterium (assembly GCA_028713205.1). Taxonomy (GTDB): domain Bacteria; phylum Omnitrophota; class Omnitrophia; order Omnitrophales; family Aquincolibacteriaceae; genus JAQTOZ01. The sequence continues at coordinate 4,529 of JAQTOZ010000194.1, read as the reverse complement.
GCGCCGGATCAACCTCCGTACGTCAACATCGGGCAAGCGGTCAAGCCGGGCGATGTGCTGTGTATCGTCGAAGCCATGAAGCTGATGAATGAAATTAAATGTGAAATTGCCGGGACGATCATGGAAGTTCTGGTCGCGAACGGCCAGCCCGTCGAATTTGATCAGCCTTTGTTCAGGATCAAGAAGGCATGATTTTGAACGCCAATCGGTTTTAGAGGTCCTCTCCTATGTTCCAGAAAATATTGATCGCGAATCGCGGAGAAGTTGCAGTCAGGATTATTCGCGCATGCCGTGAACTGGGCATTCATACCGTGGCCGTGTTTTCGAAAGCGGACCGGGATTCGCTTCACGTCCGGATTGCGGACGATGCCATTTGTATCGGCGAAGCGCCGGCCGCGGAAAGTTATCTGAATATTCCCGCGATTATTTCGGCCGCCGAAGTGGCCGATGTCGAGGGCATTCATCCGGGTTGGGGCTTTTTGGCCGAAAATGCGCACTTCGCCGAAATCTGTGAGTCGTGCCAAATCAAATTCATCGGTCCGAAACCCGAGAGTATCCGGCTTGCCGGAGACAAATCGATGGCAAGGCAGGAACTCCGAAAAGTCGGGGTCCCGATCATCCCGGGAAGCAAAGGGGTCGTGCGGGACCAGGAAGAGGCCCTGCGCGTGGCCAAGAAGCTCGGATATCCCGTGATCTGCAAAGCAGTGGCGGGCGGAGGCGGAAAAGGCATCAAGTTTGCGCACAATGACGGAAAGTTGATCAGCGCGTTCCTCACGGCCCAGGCGGAAGCGGAAGCGGCGTTCGGCAACCGCGATGTGTATGTGGAAAAGGCGATCAAAGAGCCCCGGCATATTGAAGTGCAGATTTTCGGAGACAGCCATGGCAATGTGATTTATTTGGGCGAGAGGGATTGTTCGGTCCAGCGCAATCATCAGAAACTGATTGAGGAATCTCCGGCGCCGGGATTTGACCGGAAATTGCGACAAAAAATCGGCGATGTCGCCGCCAAAGTGGCGAAGACCTTCAAATATGAAAATGCCGGGACGGTCGAGTTTCTCGTGGATTCTGACGGGAGCTTTTATTTTATGGAAATGAACACACGGCTGCAGGTCGAACATCCGGTGACGGAAATGGTCACGGGCATTGACCTGGTCAAAGAACAGCTTGCCGTGGCGTCCGGCGAGAAGTTGAGCATCACCCAGGACAAAGTCCAGATCCGCGGTCACGCCATGGAATGCCGCATCAATGCCGAAGATCCTGACAATAATTTTATGCCTTCGCCGGGCCTGATCCAAAATTGGATCATGCCGGGAGGCCCGCACATCCGGGTCGATAGTTACGGCTATCCCGGATACAAAGTGCCGCCTTATTACGATTCGATGATTGCTAAATTTATTTCGCACGGCAAAGACCGGCAGGAAGCGATCGCGATTTTGCTCAGGGCGTTTAAAGAAACGACGATCGGTCCGATCAAAAACACCATTCCTCTGCATGTCAAAATTTTGAACCGCCCGCGTTTCCGCCAGGGTGCCGTGACGACAAAGTTTATCGAGACCTACGTGACTTCCGAAAAGACGGAGCCCGTCGAGGAAGAGAAGGCAGGGTAGGCGCATGAAAGTCGTTAATGTTTTCGCTCAGTTGTTTGCCATATTTGCTTTTTTGACTCTGGGAAGCCTGCTGATCATCGTGTCCTTTCACGTTCTGTCCCTGGAGGATGCGCTCCTCAAGGTCCAGGATATTTATTGCACTCCGGCCAAATCGTTTCAGGTGGGGCTGACGGGATTATTTTTCATTCTGGTGGGCCTCATTTTCTCCAAGATGCTGGTCAAGTCCGGGCGCAATGCGGAAGCGATTATCTTTCAGAGCGAGCTGGGACCGATCGTTGTTTCCGTGACGGCGATCGAAGACGTGGTCAAGAAAGTCATCAAAAGATTTCATCTGGTCAAGGAATCGAAAGTGAAGACGATCGTCCACGGGAAGAACGTGGAAATCCGGCTGTCCCTGGTCCTTTGGTCGGGCGGGCAGGTGCCGGAACTCCTCAGCGAAATCCAGGACCAGATCCGCTCCAGGATCAAGAAGCTCCTGGGGACGGAGAACCGCGTGGAGATCCATTGTGATGTCCAGCGTATCGAGGACCATGATTCCGAGCTCCAGGAATGGGATTCGGACAAGAATCAATTGACGGGCGCTTAACGTTTTAATGACGGCATTCAAAATCAGGAAACGCAAAGCATGAATCATTCAGGAGGAAATCAAAAAATGGAACGGGTCGGTATCTTGACAGGCGGTGGGGATTGTCCGGGGCTTAACGCAGTCATTCGCGCGGTGGTTCGCTACGGAATGATGCAAAATTGGCAGATCATCGGTTTCCGCAATGGCTGGAAGGGGCTGATCGATGACGATTTTATTTTATTGGATTACCAGTCTGTGGCGGGCATTCTTCCCAAAGGGGGCACGATTTTGGGGACGTCGCGGACGAACCCTCACAAACACCCGGACGGCGTTGAAAAGGTCAAGAGTACCTTCAATAAACACAATTTGCGTGCGTTGATTGCCGTGGGCGGCGAAGATACGCTCGGTGTTGCGAATAAACTTTATAAAGAAGAAGGGTTGCGAATTGTCGGTGTGCCCAAGACCATCGACAATGACCTCAACGCCACGGATTACACTTTCGGCTACGATACGGCCCTGAACATCGCGATGGAATGCGTGGACCGTTTGCATTCCACGGCGGAGTCTCACAACCGGGTCATGGTCGTGGAAATCATGGGGCGGCATGCCGGCTGGATTACGATCGAAGCGGGACTGGCCGGTGGCGCCGATGTGATTTTGATTCCCGAGGTGCCGGTGGACATCGACAAAGTTTGCGAGTTGATCAAAAAACGGCACGCGCGCGGCAGGGTATTCAGTATCGTGGCGGTCGCCGAAGGCGCCAAGGTCCTTGGAATGGAAGTGACCTTGGATCATGAGAAAGATGATTTCGGACACGAGCGGCTCGGCGGAATCGGGCAGCGGCTCGCGGAGATGATTGAAAAGAAGACCGGGTACGAAACGCGGGTCACGGTACCGGGTCATATTCAACGCGGCGGTTCGCCGACGGCCTTCGATCGTATCCTGGGAACACGGTTTGGCGTCAAAGCCGTTGAGCTCGTGATGCAGGAGAAATACGGGCGCATGGCCAGTCTCAAGGGCCGTGAAATTGTCGATGTTGCGATTGCCGATAGCGTCGGGAAGCTCAAGACGGTACCGCCTGAGTTTTACAAAATGGCCGAAATTTTCATGGGCTAAACCGCGCGCAACGGCGCGGCCAAAGCGGCCGAATCGAAATTTGTTTTAGAGCAGAGAGAGAGAGGACGGACGAGTGGCGACCATCATTAAAGGAAATCTGGAAGACATTGTGCAGAAGCATAAAGATGCCGTGGAGCGGAGCTTTACGGACGGACAAATGGACGTCCTGGAATCCATGGCGAGAGAAATGGTCAAGGCGCTCAAGGCCGGACATAAACTGCTCATTTGCGGGAACGGCGGAAGCGCGGCCGATTCCCAGCACATTGCCGCCGAGTTTATCGTGAGGTTCCGCAAAGAGCGACAGAGCCTGGCCGCCATTGCGTTGACGACCGACACCTCGATTCTCACGGCGACCGGAAACGACTACGATTTTAAAAATATTTTTTCGCGGCAAATCGAAGGCATCGGCAAGTCCGGCGACGTTCTGATCGCCCTTTCCACGAGCGGCAATTCCCAAAACGTCCTGGAAGCGGTTGCCAGCGCAAAGGCCGCGGGTATTGTGACGTGTGCCTTTACCGGCAAGGACGGCGGACAGCTCAGGCCGCTTGCCGATCTGTGCTTCATTGCCCAGGTGAGCGAGACGTCGCACATTCAGGAAGTCCACATCACGGCGCTCCACGCCATTGCGGAAGCTATCGAAGAACTTTTTTTTGGTTCATGAACGTTCGCCGGGAAATCTTTTATCGCCACCTTGATTCTTGCATCAAAATCCATCATCCATTGAACCCCGGGGGTCTGTAAGATGAAAAAGAAAATCATCGCAACCCGGCAAGTCCCGGCTTTGTCGAAGCGGCTGAAGACCGCGGGCAAAAAAATCGTTTTCACCAACGGGACTTTCGACATTCTCCATCTGGGACATGTGGACTATCTCCAGCGGGCCCGCGCGAGCGGCGATGTCCTGGTCGTGGGCGTCAATACCGACAAGTCCGTGAAAAGCTACAAAACACCGGACCGGCCCATTAATCCGGAAGGGGACCGCATCCGGGTCCTGACGGCGCTGGCCTGCGTGGATTACGCCGTGCTTTTCAATGAGCCGACGCCCTTGAAATTGATCCTGGCCTTGAAACCGGACGTGATGGTCAAGGGCGCGGACTGGAAAAAAAGCCAGATTGCGGGCGCAAAGGAAGTCGAAAGCTGGGGCGGAAAAATCAAGCGGATTCGATTGGTCCCGGGACGGTCCACGACGAAAATCATCCGGAAAATCCGTGGAGAGTGAGTCCGCGATGGCGAAGAGACAGGCA
>JAQTOZ010000015.1 GCA_028713205.1 Candidatus Omnitrophota bacterium | reverse complement strand
ATTTGCCAAAGCGGAACATCCGTTTTTGTTAAATCGATCTGCGGCGCAACCTGCCTCAATTCAGCGCGGGAAGGTTCATCTCTGCGCTGAACGCTGGACGCAGATTGACCTCGTGATTCGGAGCGGGCCCTATCCGGAATCCCGGCAAAATTGAGCGGCCCCACCGCTTCCAACCATGCTTGATCAAATCTTTTACCCGAGATCAGAGGATATCCGATGACATCCGCATTCATTTCGTCGAATTCATCCACCGAAATCCCGCCATAGCGATTGGTCAATGCCGCCCCATGACTCTTGCCTTCATCATCCAAACTGACAAAGGACGGCCCTCCCACCAGCCGTGCGAATTGATCGACCGCAGCCTGTTTCCCGATACCGGCTTTCCGCACAATAAAGCCGTCCCGAAGCTTTAAAATTTCGACGGCTTGATTTCGGGCAGCGAAAAATTGCGTTATCGCAATAACCAAATGATTCCAAAAATCGGCGTCCCCGAAAACGTCCCCGACTTTATCGCCAAGGCTCGTAAAAATGGAAACGATTCCCGAATCAGGATCGCCATAATCCCACAGCGGAAAACGGATTCGTTGCTGCACGTCGTAATCTTCGCCGAAGCGCTGCCGGAAATAATCACGCAACAACTGTCCGATTTCCTTCTGATAATCTGCTTTCATGGCCGCTGTTGTGATCAGCGGAGAAAATCCGAAATCATATCGTTGCTGTGGATGACCGACATTAAACCCATAGGCCCCGCCGTGGGGAAAAACATCGAGATAGTGCAATGCCCCGCGATGTTCTGCGCCCAATTCCAGTTGAATCTTCTCGACCACTTCGAGCATATCACGCGGCCCGCCGATTTGTCTTCCGGTCACGGGATCGAGTCTCTTCAACTTGGGATCAACTTGATACGGCCTTAAGGATACGAGACCGATGCGCCGCTGCTCCAGCAACTTTCCGGCAATCCAACGGATGATTGCCGGCGATATCACTTGGAGTTCATCCGTCATGGCAAAATCGACATCCGTCAACAAACCATACCAAGTGCCTGTTTTCATTTGTTCATATCGTTGCCGATGAACTTCCTGGAGCCGCAGGTTACCGGCTTGTGCGGGTGCCGGCTGTTCCGTCCGCATCTCGGAACGCTGAAGCACGAGCTCACCCATTTCCGCATCTGACGGTGTACTATTTTGTGGAAATTCTTGTTTGGCCAACAAAAATCCATTGAGCGATTTTGCTTGAGACCGGTTCCTGGCCCCGGGCACCGGATCTTCTTCCCGCTTAACTTGGATGACCGTTCTGAAATCCTTTTTCAATCGTTCCCGTGCAACGGCTTGTTCCGAAGAAAACATGGCGGACAACAATTCATTGGAAAGCAGGAAGCCATCGTCGGCAAGAAGCCCGGACAAAACCTGCAAATGAGCGATAACGGCATCCTTGGGAAGCTGCCGCAATCCCCAGTAGCTGAAAATAAAATCAATTTCCCCGGGCTTGAAATGTTCCGGTAAATTTTCAGATTGATCCAGAATAAATTCCACGCCCAGTTCCCCGGCCGCAGCCCAGTTTTTAAAATACATGATCGAATATCCGAACAAACGGACATTCGTAATTCCTTGAGCCCTAAGCTTCTTTGCCAAATCCATAAGTGCAGTCCCCTGGCCCGCCCCCCAATCCAGCACGGTAAATGCTCTCTCCGGATGTGCTTTGGCTTGCGCGATAATATATTCTGAGTAGACTTGCCCGATCCCTGCCTTCTCGAGTACATCCTTGAATTCCTGATCCATAAATTCAAGCGGTGATTCGATGATCTCATGCTTGTAAGCTTTTCGGACCAGTTGTACGGTTCCGTCATCGAATAATGAGATTTCACTCCAGGTATCCAGCGTCGCGATTTGTTCATCCGTGATCGGCAGGCTTGTCCGGATAATTCCCTTAGCACCGTCAAACCGCCGTATCTCAGCCCGGTTGACCGTCGCATCCGGCGCGGCCGCCGCATCCGTTTCCGAGGGGAAGACAACTTGCTGATATCTGTCTGCCAAAATTGAATCGTAGCTATGGATCTGGAATTTCGTTCTCAAAAAGTCGGATGCACTGCCGACACGTTGATCCTTCGCATCACTATAAGCCACCATCTCGAGTTCCCTTTTTGGAGTTAGCATCAAATCGAATTCCTGTAATCCGGCCGGTTCGGCGGGCCGGAGTTCTGCCGCCTCCAGGACAGTCGTCTGCAAAGCCTCAAACCAATCATCAAGTTCTTGAACGAATGTTTCCGCATATCGATACCAGTCATTTCTTAAATCACTCTCGGTCATGTCCGGCATAAGCTCCCGGCGCATCACGTCTTGAATCCAACGCTCTCTGTAATCCTCATACAAATCAGCGACATCACGCAAAAAGCGAGTCACTTCCTCCTGGACCGGCGGACGTTGGTCCATGCCGGTAATAAAGTCTGCACAGCGTCTGCGTTCGCCTGCCAGCTGATACAGAACCTGTTCCTCGACAAATTGCATGCGGTGCTCCTGCCCAATCTCCCGGATACTCAACGCCAAATTTTCCCGACCGTTCGGCACAGTCGCTGTCGATTGATACCGGTCACCGGTCTGAACAAAACGAGCCAGCGCATCCAGCGCCGCAAGTTTTAAATCAACGATTTGTTCCGGGGCGATATCCCGGACCGCGGCTTGCAGTTCCGGGTTCGCTTGAAGGATCGCATGGAGTTCCACCGGAATCGCTTTCTGGATTTGAACGGCATATTGCGCCAAATCCCGGACTTGGCTGGGAATCTCTGTCGGAAGTTCCCGCGTTTCCGAGCGGCTTTCCGGAATGAGGAATGCGGATTGCGGATTGCGGATTGTCCCGCTTATATTTTCTTCATTCCGAATTCCGGCCTCCGAAGTCCGCATTGGATCTTTACGCGTTTCCGACCTTTGATCCGCCTCGCCGAGTTCCTGCCACCCATCGATGAATTGCATAACTTGCCTGAAATTCCAGATCCGGTAACCGCCCGCCGTTTTAGGCCACTCCCAGGTCAGCGCAAGCCATTCCGGAATTTGTTTAATCACTTCGCTGAAGTCTTCACCGAATAATTCATGAACGTCCGGCGGGACCTGCATTTCGATATCATCAACCACCGAAATATCCGGATCGAACACTTGCAGCAGTGATAGATAAACAAACCGGCAAGCATCGGCATAGCGGCGGCGCATAAGGTCCGGATGGTCGCGATCAAACGGAATCATAATCGTCAGATAGTTTCTGCCGGCAGCTTCGTCAAAGTACAAGCTGAAATCGAAAGATACCGGAGAAGTCAAAAAGGCCTCCTTCCCGTCAAAGGCTTGGAGCGTCTCAAGCATCGTTGAATGCATATTTTCAGCGACAAGGACTTTTCCTCCTTCGCGCTTGAGCGAAAAACGCGGGGCTGTCATAACCTGCGTCAGACCGTCCGCCTCCAGCCACACATGACCGATCACTTCGGGATGGCGGAATCTTAACTGACCGGTCGCCAAACCTTTTTGACTCGCCGCTTCATATTCCGCGACCCTGTTCTCATGATTGGCCTTCTGCTCAAGGATTTCCTCACCCAGCATCGCAAAACTCTCCCGGACTCCGCTTCGGGCAATGAGAACATCTTGTCCCAAGTCTTGACGCAACTCGGAGCGGGTGGAACCGACCAGCGCGGTAGCGGTATAGGCCCTGATCTCAGCCAAATCGCTTGCCGCCTGCCCAATGTTACTCCCTGGCGAAGGACCTTGGTTGATGCGCCCGAGAATCGCCTCGGTAGCTGATTCTCGCCGGGTCTCCGAGCGGGTATCGACCGTATCGTCTTCGGCATCGGGCGGAACCGGCATCAAAATTCTTTCGTAACGGCCCTTTTGGGCCATGCGATCAAAATCACGGCGCGCCGACAAACCTTCGCTGCCCCAAAGACCGTGAATCACCCGAACCGATGTCCCATTGATTGAGCCGATTCGTTCCACTAAATCCTCATCGAACACATGGGATACAATCAGATCATGTCTCTGGAGGCGATCCACATCCTTTGAGCTGCGAATGGCCGCGCGGGGATAGCGAAGAAATTGCCGGTTCAAATCAGCCGACCACTGTTGAAGACTCGCAAAAAAGGCCGGGGATACATCGCGCCAATCGGCATGCAAATCGAGAGTCCGTTTCACTTCGTCCGTATATTCGTCTGCCAATTTCTGGAGCTGTGCCAAAAACCCCGGAATATCGAAATATTGCGGTGTGCCTTCGGAATCGAACATCCCGGCAATGAGCGCATCGATGGCCCGCCGCTCCTCCCCGTAATCGGCCCAAATCTCATTGGCCCTTTCAACCAAATCAGTCTCCTTGGATTTCGCTACCGCCTCACGGAGCGTTTGCGCGACATTCGTCCAAGCGGTCCTCTTCTCTAAATCCGGTTTTTGCAACTGCCGGTCCGCCTGTTCCGCAAAAACTTGCAAGATGGCCGTACGAAGTTCTACCCGATCCATGGCCGCCGCCCGGGCAGCATCCAAACCGGGCATCTCGAATCGCTCGACCAGGTGTTGCAGCGTTCCAAGATCCAGCTTCCTCGAAATTTCTGCCAGTCGCAGCAAACCGAGCGGGTTTTCGGGAAGCGCCGCCCGTGTTTCGGCCCGAGACTCCGTTCCGGGATCGGACACCTCTCCGGCATCTCTGCTCTCCGAGCGGGAGGCAAAAGCACCCGCGGCATCGAGAACCCTCCCGGCAACACCTGCTTCGTCATGCAAAACATCTGCATACGTAATGATCTTTTTCATCACGCCCTGAAAAGCCAAATCATCGATAAAACCTTTCTCGAAAGCATGTTTCAACGCATTGGAAATATAGCCCCGGTAAGCTTCATTCGGGACGACGTAGAGCAAATGCTTTTCCGCACTGATACCATCCCGCGTATCCTCGTCTTTGATGTCCGGAGGCAAAATCGTATAGATTGGGCCGTAATACCGTCCGCCTCTTTTGTCCTGCATCGCCGGCTGACCGATCCAAACAGCAGTCCCATCGAGAGTCACGGTGGGCTGAATTTTGCCGTCCAGAATAATACCGACAAGACTCTTCACAGCCGGATTGCCCCATGGATAGTCCCGGGTGCCATGCACGATAAAGTTATTCCGCTTGATGAAATCGAGAAACGCGGGGTATTCCGCATCGAACGGATCTGTCTGTTCCGGTGCCGTCGGGATTTCGAGTCCTTCGACAACTTCGTCCAATCGAGTCCGGACCTCGGAGCGCTGGGTCTCCTTTGCATTACGATCGCGTCGATTGTTGATGAGTCCCTTAAAAAGGAGCGCCCCCGCCGCCGTTGCCGTAGCAACCAAAGCCGCCGTACCCAACACCTGTGGTATAACCGAATCCGGTTCGGTCGACTCGCGATGTTCCTGGATCATGGTCTCAACGCGCCGATCGATCGAATCCAGCGGCCCCAGGCTGTCGTTGTATTCGCCGGCAATCACTCGGTCCAAATCGACGACGCCGGCTTCTTTGTTTTCCCGTAGCGACGGTTCGCCGGCAAGCATTGCGCTGATCGTGGCATATTGAGGAAAACTATATTGCAGCCTCGGATTAAAGCCGACGTATCCCCAAAGATAACGGCCGTCGGTCTGTCTTTCCCGGAACAGGTAAACAATATGTCCCGGCGTATGCGGAAGCAAAGGCTCCGTTACCAAAGCCCATTGCGGTTCGTCGGTACTTCCCTGCAGCACGGTCCGGACAAATTGCACGGCCTCCCGGCACACAAACAGCGGCGGTAAAGGGACCTCCGCCGCCAACAACGGATGTCCGGGAATATTTTCCGCCGTGCTCCCCTTTAACTTTTCAATCAACTCCAATTTCCCCGGCAAACTTGGCAGTTCTTCCGGATTTTGCTGCAATGCCCTAAAATCACGGGGAATATTTTCCAAAAACCGGTATTTCGTTTCATCCGTAAACGGCCTTCCCTCCGAATCAACAGCCGACAAAACAAGTTTGACATAGGCCCCGGCAATAAAATTGTCCTCGGCAATCTCATACGGGTAGACACGCCCTCCCGCTTCCGCTATACCGCCATCTGAAAACTCCGTCATAAGACGGCCGACCTCATTTCTCTCCTCCGGAGTTAACGCAATGATCTCCCGATTGTCCCGGTTAAAAAAAGCGGCATAACGCTGCATCATGCCATAAGCATCTTCGGCCGTGTAAGTGCGGAAAAGCTCCGAAGCCGTACGAAACGTGTCGTATCCATCTTTTTTGCTTTTGACCATCTGATTTTGAACATCGATCGATTTCCGGAACATATAATCAACCGCATATAAAAACCTTACGATTTTCTCCTGCGAATGAAGCTGCCCGCGGGCATCTTCGTAAGGCGTGCGTGCGATTTGATCGATCATGGCAAAAATCTCGGCCTCATCCGGCGTTTGCCTCAAAGCATCCGCGTCTGCCGTTCCATCTCCGCCGAGGACCGGACTCTCCAGTCCCGCAGCCGCCATCGCGCCGACTACCGCACCGGACACGGTCCGGAGAAATCCCCGGCGGTTCATCTCGCCCGCGCTTCGACCGGCTCGCATTTCCGAACGTGCGCTTTCCGACAAAGCCGGGGCCGCCGTAGGAGCAGATGGGACCAAACGGAGAAAACCGTTTTGGACTTGAAGGACATTACCGGTTCCATCTAAGGCTTGATTCACCGCAGCAATGCTGCGATCGAGTTCCGGCCCCGTCAGCCCTTCATGCCGGATTCTCAAGCTCTCGCCCCACGATGCCATCAAATCACGGAGTGCGTGTTCCAAATCATATGTCTTTTGGGGGTTCAGCCCACGCAACATCCAAGCCAACGCGTTTTCAAAGCGGCGGACCGGGACATCGGCTCGGTTTTCCTGATCGGGGGCCGGCTCGGTAAAAGCAGGGTCCCCATCGAGACAAACGTCTTGATGGAATTCCAAAAGCGCATTGACCAACTCAAGTTTCCGCTGTGAATCGATCGTCGCCTTTTGCCCAAAAAGATACTCGGCATAGGTGTTCTCGGCACCGCTCGACGGGTGAGTTAGCGCCGTTTCCAAATTCCTGTGCGCTCTTGCCAAATCCCCATCGACCCTTTCAATCCGCCCACGAAGCACTCGGCCTTCGCCGGTATCCAATCCCTCCGATAATTCACCCATCGCTTCAGCCGTCAGAGGATCACGGTATTTGGCAACCGATTTCCACTCCAAAACAACACGCAAATGAGAATGGCGAATCGCATCCCCGATCTCGGGGACGTTGCGGATCATCACATCCATAGCTTCAATGAGGTAGGCGGCACGATTCAGCTCCTCCGCAAGAGCAGAACGCTCCTCGAGAGACAGCTCCGGTTTTTGAACGAGTCTTTGGCATTTCTCCAAATCCGTCTTTTCCAATGCCGCCATCAGCCGTTCGAAATTCGGCACGCTGAGCAAAGCCATTGCCGGACTCGACGCAACAGCACGTAACGCCGGGAGTCCGCATTGGTACCGAGTAATAAATTCCATAATCGTCCGGATATGCCGGCGAGTGATCTTGTTTCTGATTTGCGGACCTTCCGCGATGGCGGCAAATATATTCGCAAGCGCTATGGCACGGTCATGGCGATTGTCCCGCACCCGCCAATTTTCAAGCAAATTCCCCATTGCAGCATTGCCTGAGATTTCTTCGGCAGTGGAATCCATATAGGACGGTTGTTCGTCGCCATTCTCATCAAAAGCGCTCATCCGTTCCTCGTCCGCAAATACGACTTCCCCGCCTCCGCCCAGGCGCAAGGCTTCCGTAATCGTCTCCGAACTCGCTTGAGTCCATAAAGCCACATGGCCCGGTCCGGTCAGCTTACGAACCAACGTATTCAACTCCGCCAGGACATTCAGTCTCCCTACCTCCAAATGATCGTTTTCATGTTCTTTGATTAAACGAATGATCGTAGCAATCTGCCGGTCGCTGAGCGCACCTTCTTCTTTCGCCAATTCTTCGAATGCGTCACGCGCTCTGACCAAGTCGTTCCAATTCCCCCGAGCAATCGAGTCTTCGATCGCGAGCATCGCTTCATCAAGCGTCGCAGGACCTCGCGGGCCTTCCGATCTCGGCCGACCGGGACGCCGCATCTCGGAGCGGGCCGCTTCACTTTCAGCCGGAGGAGTTTGATCTTTCAATTCAAGTTGATCCATAACTTCCAAAGCTTTCTTATAGAGCAGTCTCCCAGCATAGAAATTAATCCCATCCAATTCGGCAACTTTTTCCGCCGGTCTTGCCTCCGCCGCTTTCGACCAGCGAAGGATGGGCTCATATTCCTCCGGCGTGATACTGATCCGGGCCGTGATCATGTCATCGGACACCTCGGAAGGAGCCAGTGCTTTTTCCAGGAAAAAGAACCGGAATCTCGAAAGCCGTTTTTGATCCGGATCCACAACTTGCACTTCATCCTCTTCACCTTTACCCTCGGTAGAGAAAAGGCGATTGTGTCCATCGACAAGGAGGTGAATCTCGGGAAACACACCTTGTTGATAATCGGGTTCACTATAATTGGCGGTTCTGATGACAGTACCTTGCAGCCGCTCGCGAAATTCCGGCTCTTTCAGGAAACGCTCGCGAAAATCGGGACCGGCTATCCATAAATCTTTCGGCCCCTTCTGTTCCGTCTTCCACGGCGCATCCCAATAAGCCGACGATTCCGGATCCATCACAAAACAAAAGTAAAGATTGTTGGCCCTTCTCGTCGGCTGACCGTGGAATGCGATGCGGGGAAGATTTTGAATACCCTTGCTTTCTAAACTCGCTTCGAGGACTTGAATGTCCCGTTCCAGCATATCCGGGGAATCATAAACTTTGTCTTGAGCTTGAATTTCCCCGGCATCCGTCCGCATCTCGGAGCGCGATGACATAGCCCTTGAGATTTCTGACAGATAATACCGGGATCGCGCATAAATCGAATTGTCTCCGGCCTGCAAATTACTCAGGAGCGTGGGCCAAGTCGCACTTTGGGACGGAAGAGCCGCAAGAGCGTCAACCAAACGTTCGGTACCCGTAAAACACTCGACCGCGAGTCTCATTTGCGTCCAATTCGCTCCGGGTAAAACCTTCCGGTCGGCTCCGATGGCCAGCTCCTTGCCCCGATCATAGAAGGCATAAGCCAAATCCTCGGCCAATTTTTCCATGTTGATATTTCTCGAGAGTTTCGCTTTTTCAGCGGCCGGCAACCGGGCATAAGCCGCGAATAAGTTGAGCGCCGCATCGGACAATGCGCGTACGGCACCGGCATCTATCCTACCGATCGTTTGCATTTGAGCGGAGAGTTCACCGGCCTTTTCGAAAACATAGGTGGGCGTATTTTCGTTGACTTGACGCTGTACCGTCGCCGGCATCACGGTTTGCGGACCCGGTCTCGAAGACGGTGCTATCGGAGCGACAGCTGCCGGAGCATTCGAAGGCGCTGGTGCGGGCCGACTGTCATCATACGATTCCGGCACTTGAATCTCCGCAAGTGCGCTGACCTGGGGATAAGCCGGCATATATCCGATCCGGTCGATATAAGCTTGAGTACGCACCTGCCTTGCGGCTCGCGCTAATATCGACGGCCGGCTCCGCAAAACCTGATAATAACCTTCGATCAAAACACGATGACGTGCAATACCCGCCCCGGCTTTTTGGTAGCGCGCACGGAAATCTCCCGCAGATCCGGACGATGGATCGAGGCGCTTTGCGGCTTCGATCCATTCAGCCATCAGTGTTTGAGTCGCTACCGCGTGCGGTTCGGAACTTTCATCCGCCAAAAAGCTGACCAAGGTATGATGGTTGACAAAAACGGTATCAATAGCGGCCGGTAAATCTTTCGATGTTATGGAGCCGGCTTCATACGCCATGAGCGCTTTCAATAAACCATCCGCATAGGCAAAGAATTCCGCCATCCAAGGCTCGAGTTCATTTTCATACGTGCGGCCGAATTCAGCCAGTACGGTAAAATCAAATTGATGAGTCGATTCGTGATCACGGTTGGCTCGATCGGAAGACAGAGTATAAACAATTTTGGAATGATCATGATCCAGCGATAGAATCGTGAAAGCACGTGTTTTAGCTAAATCTTTGTTTTTGACAAACCTTCCGACCGGACTGACATGGATGATCGAATCAAAGGCGCGCCAGCCGACAGGCACATAGGCTTGAATTTCACCCATAAACACAATGGGTTTTGTTCCGGCGGGGTTTTCGATCAACAAGACGCGATGATAGACCTGGAAAAATTCCCGCAGCCACGCCGCTTTGGCGGCCGTATAACCGGCATTCGGCCAATTGATCGCAACCTCCACAAGATTTTCATAAAGCTGCTGGCGCAAAGCGGGATCCAGCGTGGTCCAGACATCGATTTTTTGCTTCAATTCACGCGTTTTGGAGAGTGCCTCCCTTGCATCCATCGGCGTCTTGTCGGCAAGCAAGGAAAGGCAGGGCACGAGAAAATCCATCAAATCAGTCATACGCAGCCGGTCGGAGGTCGCGATTTGATAATCATGATCGGGCTGCCAACGTTTGATCCCTTGAACGGGAATCACGGGACGCACGCTACGATTCGTCAATGAGATACGATGCCGCTGCTGAGTGGCATCGAAAGCGATCGAGACGGTGATCCCGGCAATCTCGGCCGAATCCCCCGCTTTCATGACACGATAAGAATCTTTGATCCCGGCATCGGAAAAGACCACACCGGACACATCCGACTTCATCACTCTCGTGAAAATGAAACGTCCGGAGAACCGCCCTTGGCGCATTTCTTTGCGGACCCGGTAAAAGGTTTCCTGTCCCGGCGGACCGATCGCAAAGAGCACGGGCCCGGTTTCTTCATAAACAAAATCCCGCGATTGGCCTGCCGGTATCGGTGCACCGAATTCATTTTCCAGCTTCCGCATTTCGTCAAGATGGCTTAATTTCGCATGAAGTTCCTCGCGTGTGATCTGCCGTGTTTCGGACCTCGCTTCCGGCTCAACGGCATATTGCGCAAACTCACGGGTGAGTCCCTTATCAGCCTCTGCACCCACCCGCATCTCCGAGCGGGCGGCGGCTGATCGATCTACCCAAGTCGTCCCCGAAGCAACCTGGGGGAGCGTCTCCGAACGCGTAGCCGTCGCGCTGATCCTTTCAACGGAAAGGACGCGCGGGAAAAAATAAGGTTGCCCAAGTTGTCGAACTTTCGTTTTATTCGCATCTGCCGTTTCCTGTTCGGGAATATCGACGAAGGAAATTTCAACACCTCGAGTTCGCATACTTTCTTGAAATGCCATGATGAAATCGATGAGATTGACTTTCCCTGCTTCAGAAAATTTTCTTTTAATTTCCGTTGCGCTTTCATGGGCTGATTGATCAATATCATGCGGACTGATACCGTTCTCCTCTCCTGCCCGGTAAAGTCCTTCCAAAATACCCCGCCCGCCGTAACGATGCTGGAGGACCCCGTGATTCTCCTCCAAATCGAAGGCCGCTCGAGCAAACCCCATCTCGTCCTGAAAAGCGGACACGCGACGTTCATACAAAGCCTCATCTCCTTGTGAAATCCGCTCGTAAGTACGGGCCGTTCTTAAATCCGCGACAATTTCCTCAACTTCTTCCCGGTTCATGAGCCCTGGCTTTTCGCGAAACCCATAGCGGACTCCCATATTGAGATGCTCCAGCTCATGAGCAAATATACCCATGTAGACATCAAAAGGGACTCCGTTCCTCTCCCGATATGAAAGACTCTTGGAATTTGCAATCATCGCCCTCCCATCGCTCTCGATAGCCGCTTGATGTATAATCACCTCCGCGATATATTCGACATGCCCCGTACCCGTCGAAAACCATTCGAGACCTTCGTCGCATCCCATTAAAATCAAAAGCGCAGACAAATAAGTTTTATGGTGAAACGTTCTTAACGCCGAAGGAATCCCGTAATAATCATTAAGCGGATTGTCATTGGGCCTAAAATATCCGTCTTCAAAAAGCAAAAGCGCCTGATTGAGATACTGCCCAGCGACGAGACCTAATTTCTCCGAAAATAATCCGGGGATCTGGTCCCGGGATGTCCCCGCTTTGCCTTGGGCGATGTCATCAATCGCAAGACTTAAACCGTAAACTCTCAACGCGGGATCCAGATGGTCATTCTCCACAAGAAGATTTACTTTGCTATCAACTGCATTAAGTCTATGAAGAAGCTCCGGCAACCGATCCTCTTGGATTTTTCTATCCTTTTCCTCTAGAACCATTTTGTATAACTCGTTCAATTCACCGGCAACAGCAATTGCGGAATCGGACCCGGCTACCTGCGTCTCCGACCGCTCTGCGGCCGGCAGATCGGTGCGGAGAGTATTCGAAGCGTCCGGCTCTGAGCGCATCTCCGAGCGGGCAGTGGGCAATTCGCCGGAGGACAAATCAGCAGAACCGCCTTCCGAACCGGCACGCCCACGGCGGGAGGTTTCAATCACCGCTTGAAATTTGCCGAACAGTCGCAACAAGATAGTACGATTGCCCGGATCCGCAAAAAACTTCAAACGCTGAAAAGCACTTTGATAGGCTATCAATTGCGCCAGCATTCCGCCGAGATTCCCGCTCATGAATCCGGGAATAAGGCTGCGGGCAGTACCTGACGGCAGTTGTTGAACCGCCTGAACCGCCGCAAGGAAATCCGGCCTCATGTCGAGAAATCTCTGAAACAACCGGAATTCCTCTTCGTCCAAAGCAACCTCGATAGTCTCATCACCGAGATGCTGGATCACATCCATCATTTGATTGATGGGCCCCTCAAATTGACGGTGAATCTCGTCGATGGCAGGGAAATAGGGACGGATCTTTCCTTTGACATCATCCGCACTTGCGACATTCTGCATGCGGGCAAAGGCTTCAAGGGCTTCACGAAGTCTCCCGAGATCTTCATGGGAAATACGCAGCCGATCGACGGCAGGTGCGACCGGCACTGTCTGAACTCCAGTCGACGGTGCCGGCGAAGGAGGGCGCTCAACCTCAGGAGCATTTTCCTCACCAGCTTCCGCACCTTCAGGTTCAATGGTTTCCTCACCGAATAAATAGCCGGTTTTATCCAATGCCCGGCGTGTCGAAACGCTGATCTGTGCGAGTTCGGTTTCTATCATCTGATCCAAGGATTTCCCTTGCCGGACTTGCTCCAGGAAGGCATCGACGACATCACGAACACGTGCCGGGACAGCATCGCCGAGAGGAGCGAGAAACATCCGGACCCCCGTCGTATCCAAGGACAGGCCGAGCGACTGCGACAGCTTCTTGAGCATTTTCAAGATCAAAAGACGTTCAATCGCCTGCTGTTCCCGTGACGCACCTTTGGATTTAAAAATCGCGAGCAGCTGTCCGAGATTGGCCTCGGAACTTTTCCTAAGCGGGACAAGATGAAAACCGTCTTCCTGCTCGACAAACATATTCTGCCACAAATCCGGGGCCAAGCCGAGCGTAGCCATTTCCTGCTTCGACAAAAGTCTGGGCATGGCCGTAAAAGCGACGGTCCCCCAGTCAATGAGCGAAACGGCCAAGGTCCCGTCGGCTTGGCGGGATACAAAAATGTTTCCGGGATGCAAATCGCCATGGAAATATCCGTCTTCAAAGATCTCGCGTACGGCCTCGATCGCAACGGTACGTTTTACCGCGTTGACTTCTGCCGGGCTAAAATCTCCGGCCTCACCGGCCATAATTTTTTTCAAGGACACCCCAGGAGCTCGACCTTCACGGATAAGCAAATTGGCCGTCACAGGACCTTTGAGACTGACGCGTTCGATCCGGCAACGCGACACATCAATCCCCTGTGCCGCCGAAGACACTTCCATGGCCCGGACAAACCAATGCGGTTGATCCGAACGGGCTGCCGACAAATCAGCAGCCCTTGCCACGTTACGAGCTTCCCACTCAAAATCGGCATCATTCTCAACGGTTTCCTCAAGCTCTTGTTCAAGCTCGGCTCGCTGAGTACTGTTGATCATCCCCTCGCGCTCGATTTCCACCAAGGCCTTCTTGCCCCGTTCAATGTCTCGCTGCGCATGGTAGTACACTTCAAGATTTTTCACCTTAAAAATGTCGTCGGTTTCCGCAACGGAAATCACGGTCTTGACTCCCGCAGCCGCATCAATCCTCGAAATGGTTCTCTCCGGAACTTCTAACTGCTCGAGAACGGAATGCAGCATGGATTTATCCATCCCCCGTTCCCGTTCTGTAAGACCGCGGAGTTCTTTTTTGAAACGCTGCGATAACCCGAAGTTATTTGAAATTGCAAGGTATTGTCCGATTTTAATCCCGACAATCCCCGTTGCTTCCAAAAAGACACGCGCAATACGGCCGAGTTTTTCATCCGTGTGCATAGACGAGAAACGGGTGTCCGCCGAAACGCGTTCCAACTCGATCAACATTCGAGTCATAATTTCAAGCTGGCGTTGAGGATCATCATTGAATTGATTCAAGATAATGGTGCAGACCTTGAGCATTCTCTGCGTTTTCGGCGAGTCCTGAATGCGGTATTTTTGCATAAATGCTTGCCATAGAACCGCCATCAATGCGGCAGCCCCCCGCTGCTCCTGGTTCTTCTGACTGTTCATGTGGACCACCGAGCGCGTATCCCCGAGCAGGATTTGCTTCAAAAACTCGCGACGAACACTTAAACCGGCATTCGGAAAATCGGCCGTAGAAACAATACCCGCCTCGCGCAACGCATCCCAGTTCTGAAACGTAATCCCCTCGAGTTTCCGGATACATGCAGGTTTCTCGGAAGTCAATCCGGCCAACCATAGCAAAAGGCGGTGCTTTTCTTCGACCTTGAGGTTGCGGATGGCAACAATAAGGTTTTCCTTTTGAGCATCACGTTTTGCAACCTCTTTGCGAAGTTGCGTACGGAAATCAAAGGTGTAGTAGCGGCGGACAGATTCCAACTGGGACGGCGTCCCTGCCTGCCGCCATTCCAGTTCCCGGAGAAGATCATCCCGGAATTCATTCATCTCCGGGAAATACCCCTGATCCACGGGACGACCATCCGCACCTTTGACCCATTCACCGCCGGCATCCCGAAGGCCGACAATCAATCGGAGTTCCTCTTCAAAGGAAAGAGGCTTCCCCGCCTGGCGGGCATCATCGAGCCTTTGCTGAAGCACCAGCAAGAAAGCCCGGTCCCGCCGTTCTTCTGAATGCACCAACCCGGCGAGTCTTTCGCGTTCGGCCAAAGATGCTTCCAGTGTGCCGGCGCGGATCCGTTCGCACAGAATCTCCAAATACCGGTCGCGCGTATTGGAACTCCTCGGGAAAGTTGCTTCAATCTCATCCAAAACGGCCGAAACCGATGTCTGACCACGCGCCGCTTCCTCCAAATCCTCACCAAAAAGATTGCCCAGCAGGCAATCCATTTGATTGGCTTGGGTGGCCGGTTCTGCCCATCGCGTATCCTCGAAGGCATCCGCATGCGCGTCATAAAATGATCTTTCCGTCCATGCATCCCGCCATTCGCCGCTCGCAGGGTCCATGCGATGCGGATATTGTGAATAACTCCGATCCGATAACTCGTTGAGATCAAGCCTCCCGAGTACACTCCCCTGGACAAGATTTTGATTAAGAACGGCGATGAATTCATCCTCGACAAAGAGCGGCACAATGACCTGCAAGGCACTCAAAATTGGCCGGCGCTCATCCGGCTCAAGATCACTCAATCGTGAACGGATTTTCGCGATATCAAGAAAATCACCTTCCGACAATCCCAGCTTCGATTCCCCAAGCAAATAACGTTTAAAAAAGAGGGCGAAAAGAAAATAGTTCCGGAATACACCCGGCGGGATTTCATCTGCCACAATGGCGGCAACCTCCTGCCAATTTCGTGCCGCATCAAAACGTTCCCGCAATGCTTCCTCATGAGATTCAAATACCGCGAGAGTCATCGGGCCAGTGAAAATTTCTTCCGCCGGAATGGAGATAAGATGCCGATGAGGTTCGTCCCAAACCATATTGTCATGCACATTCCAACTCTCTCGAGGCATATTCGATCTCATCACCGGTTCGTTAATTTCCCGCCCCTGCGCTAAAATACTGTCGACTGCGCTGTCCGAGGGCATCTCCTCGGGAAAATACCTTGCGGCTGTTTGCATCGCATCCCGCCATTGAGCACCGTGTTTCCCGCGATAGTGTTGATAGGCATAAATTCGCATAAGGTAATCATTAAAATCCACCGGCTCGAAACGCGCGATCCGGATACCTTTTTCTTCATCGGTTACGAATTTTTCAAGACCGCGCGATTGCATGACAGACAATGTGCATCGTGTCCTCAGCTCACGATAGAAAATACGGACCTCCTCCATGGGCATGTGATCAAGGTAAGACCCGATCAGCCGGCTGGGATGAGGCACGATTCCGAGGGCAAATAGAACCATCAACCGTTTGACACGAACCGGAAGCTGGTCCAAGCCCTGCTCATGGCCGGCATACAAACCCTGGCGGAGATAGCTGTCGATATCCGCATCGATGGACACCACTTCCACATTCGTATTCTTCAAAACCCTGCGAAGTGATATTCGATCCACATCCACATACCACTCCGTACCGCTCCCCCCGTAGAAATTCACCCATTCGCGGACGCCGTTATGTTCGATCCCGATTCCATTTAAAGTCTTCATCCACACGCGCCCCTGGATAACGTTCCCGTGCCCGTTTACCGCTTCGACCCAGTCCCCCACACTCACCCGGTCATAAAACTGCCTGAGTTCTTCACGTCCCGGGTTGTACATGGTTTCGGTGTCCGATTCCGTCGGCGTATCCCCATCAATTTGAGCGAAAAGAATCCGATCCAGTACCGAATCATACAAATCTTTGGCCACTCCCTTGGATGCCAAAAAATCCGAGGCGAGCCGTACAAACTCGAAATCACTCATCCCCATTCGAAGAGCTTTCCGATGCAACAAGGCAATCCATTCGAAATAGAACTCTCCATCACGATGGAGATCGGCACCGGTCGTTACAAAAAGGGCGAACAGGTTTTCGAACATTTCCGGTACGGAACTTCCTAAGGCCTTAAAATCTGCGCCGTCCACATCACCGGCGAATTCCCGGGCCATCCGGGTTACCGCATCAGTGACTTCTCCTTGGAGAGATCTTAACGGAAGGCCGTCTCTCGCCTCTTCGGGATGCTGCCGCATGACACGGATAAAATCGGGATTGCTACGAAGCTGCCGATAAATAAATTCGTTGTATGTTCTTAAAAATTCTAAGGACATACCTCCTGTCCGCGCAAAACGGAACAATTTCAACAGGAGAGATTCGGATACCCGGCCGGTAAATGATTCCATGGCCGCCACAATCCTGGCATTGGCGCGGTCCAAATCCTTTTGACTGGCACGTCCCTCATCCCTCGCCTCCAAAACCACATCGATATACCGTTCAAGAAGATTTCCTTCCGAACCGGCTTGGGCTGCCACGTCAAGCCAGTACCAGCATTCCTCCTGAACACGGCCGAGAAAACGGGCAAGGTTTGCATAATCTCCCTGATAAGCACCATCCGTCAAAATGGCGGGCTGTGATTGCGGGACTAAAAGCATCGCATCGAAAAGCCGCGCAGGATTGGTTGTGACCGGCGAATGTTCATTGTCGGCAAAACGGGCAAAAAGGACATTCAGCCAGAAGCGAAAAACTTCGGCCGTCTCCGCATCCCATCCCCGGCGCACCGGTTCTTCGGCCAACCAGTCGTAGAGTTCGGAGGTCAGTTGACCGGCATCAAGCCTTGCCAAAAAGAAAATAATCTCAACCGGATCACGCAAAGGATCCGAAACACGTTCCCGAATAGCGGCCGTGGATCCATCCCGGATGGCAGCCATGTCTGCCTCAGCCGTACCGACGGCTCTGATTTCGCGCATGGCATCTTCCGACATAGGATGAAGGGCTTCACCGTAGTGCTTCAAAGCATGGGTATCGCGGTAGGCTTGAATACGATGGATCCTGCGATCGTCGAGAGGATGACTTTTTAAAAACGGGATCCCTGCCAAAAAGGAATCCTCTTTCTCACGTAAGGCCGCTTGAGCTTGGACTGCTAATTGATCACGATAAAAAGCAAAAATGGCCCGCACAAAATCGCGGTCGGACGCCGATTTGAGACGAATCATCAGCTCTTCGTCCGTCCAGGAGTAAATAGCGTCACTGCCGAAGCTTGCGGCAACGGCATTGATCATATGATCCAGCTTCGATTCCTCGTCGAAGCCTGGCCTTTCCGGCTCCCATTCAGGATTGAAATAGTCGCGATGTCGATACAACCATTCCTTAAATCCACTCGACAAGGCACGACCCGTCGCAAAAAGAAATGCCCGGGAATCCCGGTCGCCGCTCAAGAGCGCGAGCCCTTCGCCGTCCATCGTCCGATCAAAATCATCGGTTTCTGCCAAGGCCATTAAACGCTCACAGCGCCGCTGATCATCTTCAAGACGTCGTTGCGCAGCAAACCGTCTGGATTCGGCGTATTGCTGAATGGCCCGATAAAAATCCGTCATGGTTCGCGAGCTGTAACCAACCTCATTCATCAAATCCTGCGCCCGGCGGTCTGCATCGTACTCCGCAGCAAGCTTATCTGCTTTTTTATCAAATTGGGCACCTTCCAATCTCTGGAGGTGGTGTCCCATCTCATGAGCTAGCACACAAGCAATGTCCTCTTCATAAGGGGCTCCTTGACGGAAGTCCGCTAACATTTTCAAAAAACCGAGACTCATATAGATATTTCCTTCGGGACTGATTCTCACGATGATCTGATCGGTTTCCAGCAAAAATACCTGCGGAGCCGCTTCCGGTCGCCCGGTCGCCTTCCAAAGCCGATTTGCCATGGAATCAAGCAGATTGTAAACGACCGGACGTTCTTCCCTGGGAACAATTCCGAATTCATAATGTGAGAAGGTCACATCGTTCGGATGCTGCCAATGATTGCGGTTTTCATAAAGCCGGTTCCATCTTTGAAGAGCAGACGCCGCTAGGACCGGCTCCGGCACAACCGATGGTCGGTATCGGGTCACCCGATGCCTTTCCGGAGCAACCGGCGGAACACGCCCTTGCGGATTTAACGCTGTTTCAAGTTCCCGGCGTTTCTCGCCCAAAATGCCCAGTGCCGTCTGCAAACGTGCGTCGATTTCTGACTCGGATAAAGGGACTTCACCTGTTTTTGCCAGCAACACCTCGTTGAGGAGGTCATACAAACCCAGCGCATCACCGGGATAAACACTAAAAGTGTGACGAAGCCTGATCGGCGTTTCATAGCCATGTGTGATATTTATTCTGTCCCGGACCTGCGAAAATTCTTTGAATTCATCCAGCCAATATTCGCCGACATAATATCGTTTCGGGTCCCGGGGACCGCGTGGATTGAACCTGATTCTTCGATTGTGCCGTAAGGTTTGGAAAAATTCGGTCAGGTTTTCGATTTGCTGCAAATCCTGTGCAAGCTGAGCCCGTTGAGGCGTCTGCCGCACCTCCGAACGTTGGCCTCCCGACGAGGCAGGGTGAGGTGCCGGAGCGGCTAAATCTTTTTGAAGTTGCTCATCGAGCACAATAGCATAAGTCACGACTGGAATGGGTTTTCCGTCCCGGCCGACATTCCACCCCGGTCCTTCCTTACCGCGGAAAACGGGGGCACCGGTTACCGCCGAATCCAGCAATCCGGAATCGGTGCGGGTGGTCCCGCGGATCACCGTAGCGCCGGATGCCTTCGCAAGCTCGAACGCTTCCCGCTGCAAAGTGATTCCGAGCCCTTCACCGCGGGCATCGGGACTTATGACAATATCGCCGATGAAATAGATCCCCGGGCCGGTAAGATCGATCGGTTCGAACGCAGGGTCAATCGCTTTCTCTCCTCGTTGGACATTGATGACATGATCGGTTTTAGCATCCGGATGTGCATCAAAATAGGTTTTCATATCAGGACCGGGAATCATGCTCATCATTCCGAACAAGCGCGATTCACCGTCAGCACCCGTACCGCTCACCGTCGCAATGACCGGATGAGATGAAGTGACCAACATGTTAAAACCGATATCGATAATGTTTTTCGCGCGTATCTCGGCAAGCAAGTGTGTCTCTTCATCCGAGACGGCCACGGTACCATAGATACTCATTTCCGTTTGTAATGCCAATTTCCGGGCAGTCAAAAGCGGACCGACCATACGCGTCAGGCGGCTTTTCTCCGCACGCGTGCGAGCGATAAAATCGATGTCCGCGGCATTCAGCGGAATTTTCCGCATGGCCGTACCTGCCGACTGATATTTTTCTTTTGTGATACCATCCAAATATGAAAATTGGTCGGCAGTGTACAAATCCAAAATCTTTTGGTAATCACCGCCTACCGGCGTGTAATACCTCAAAACATCGATAATGCCTTCCAACACTTCGAGCTTTTTGTCACCGATCGCCTTGACCGTCCGCACTTCCGAGCGCTGTCCTCCAGGCGAGGCACGTTTCTTTAGCCTTTCATAGGCCTCATTGACGCGTTTCATAATTTCATTGAGTACACGAAAAGTGATCTTGGGATTTTCCTCATCATCCTTATACTCAATCCGAATTGCATTAAGCCTGTCCGGATGAAATTCCCTTGCCATCGCCACCCGCGCATCTTCCAAGTCCTGCATGGGAATATTCCGCCCTTCATATTTTCTCGGATCCAAACGTAAACGCTCGAAATCGTCCATGGCCCTGAACCGGGTCGTGACGTGACTTTTCAATAAATCGGAACGCGAAAGAACATCGATCGAGGATGCCTCCATGTCCGGCTCCGGGGCCTGCGGCGGCTCCTGAGTCTGAGCGCGTTCTTTGCGCATACGTTCTGTTTTATGCCACAAAACGGCAACGGTTCGAATAATCGTGGTCAAAAGCTCCGGTGAGAGTTTTT
Organism: Candidatus Omnitrophota bacterium; assembly: GCA_028713205.1. GTDB lineage: Bacteria > Omnitrophota > Omnitrophia > Omnitrophales > Aquincolibacteriaceae > JAQTOZ01. The sequence continues at coordinate 7,162 of JAQTOZ010000015.1, read as the reverse complement.
CCTGTTCGGATAGGTTCAAGCCGATCTTGAAACGCCGGAAGGCCGCATCGATGGGCGGCGACATATTGCCGGTTTTGACAAATCGCTCAAATTCAGCTGCGGAAACTCTCAACAAATCATCGATCACATTGAGATAGACGCTATGCGTCAAACCCGGCAGGGGCAATGAAACTTCTCCGGTTACCGGCTCGCCGTCATTGATGCGCGTGCCATTTCTGGAATTCAAGTCACAGATATGCAGGTTTCCGTTCTCAATCCACAATTCTGCATGGGCTCTTGTAACTTTGTCGTTGCGTACCACAATATCGGCTTGTTCGGGGTCCCGGCCCAGGAGGTACTTAATTCCCTCAATGATTAAAAGATCTTTTTTTTGCCCGCTTTGGTCCGAAAACGATAATTTATAGTAAGGGAGCCCCCGCTCTTCGGCCGAAGAGAAATCCAGCGGCTGCGGGCCAAGACCAATCTTCACATTTTGAAACGTCTTGAAATAAGTCTTTTGCCCGAAGATGTGTTCTCCGGTATCGTCAAAAAGACGGTCTCTCCTGGCGCTTTGCTTCACCACCAAATTACCGTTGACGATTTGGACCTCGGCCCCAAAAGGTGCATAAATTTCCGAATTGCCGCCGACAATATTTTTTTGGACTTCCACATCCTGATAGCCGCCGCCCGTAAAATAGGGGAAACGAATGGTCATTTGATGATCATCCCATTTCACTCCGAAGTGAGAACCGTCCCATGGGTTCCCCACCCAAAAAACCTGAAACCCTCCTTTCCTCAAGACATCCGCCTTGTCCCGTGTCTCCGAACGCGCCGGTATCCGATCCGAAGCTTCGGTACCGGCAGCAGACGCCTTCTCACTCACGCGACTCTCCGAGCGCTGAGGATGGGCGCGTTCCAGAACATCGAACATGGCCATCAGATGCTCTAAGGCCTCCGCGATGGCAGCGGAATCCGTGTCCTTGGCATCCTCGTTGCGCACTTGGAGATACGCATGAAAAAGAGCTCTTCCGATTCCATTCAAGTCATCGCGCGCATGTCCGTCATAAAAGGGTTGCCATTGACCGGCAACTTCTTCCCGCCGAACCGTCAAAGCTTGCTTTTGGGTCTCGACGGTATCCCATGCTCCGGAATCCTGAATCAAATCCCTGCCTTCCGGACTTCGCGAGGTACGGACCTCAACCTCATAGGGTTCGGCCACTCGTCCGATCTGGTACGTCTCAACACCGACGATATGCTGAGCATCGGAACGCCGGAAAAGAGACAGGGTTAAGCTCCGTTGTCCGCTTTTGGATGTCTGTATTTTCACGCGTAAATTGCGGTTTTCCGGCCAATATTTTTTAAATTCGTCCATGGTGCGGCGGGTGATATCAAAGGTAATCGTCGAACTACCGTCCCGGGCTCTTTCAACTTTCGGTGATCTCTCGATTTTCCAAACCGAGTCCTCCCAAGTCTTATGATGGGAGGCCGATAGGCCGCCAACCATCTCGTACGCAATCACCTCGGGCATCTGGCTGTTGGCCTCGCTTCTTTCACGGCGCCATTGACGCATTTCAGCATCCCGCTCATATCCACCAGCGCCGAAACCATCGACAATCGTCTGTATCCAAAGATCCCGTCCCCGGCTGTCAGAGTCCATCACTTTCCGGAAAGCCTCTTCAAAATCGGCGAGGGCCTGAACCAATCCGGTACCCATAAAAATCCGGTTGGTGACCTGATCCAGGCTTACGTCCCTCGATGGCGCCTCGGTCGGTCCACTCGTGGCATATTCGCCCAGACCGTGTTTGGCATCAAGAACACTTCGCCGCACATCATCCCGGGTATGACTGTCCTTCCGTGATTCAAAAATCCCCTCCAGCATCCTAAGGGCCTGCGCCAGAATAATCGCAAAGGGCTGTTCGGAAACAACCGCTTCGCCGCCTTCTTCTTTCTCCGCCAACCCCACTCCGCCTTCGGTCATATCATCCAAGGACTCCTCATTTTGGGCCGAAAGCTCCGGTTTCGTCTGGAGCAGCCAATCGTATGCCGAAACATCCGCAGGCCGGTCTGTCAAACCGTTCAATTGCGATAGAAGGATACTGACCAGTTTGATCGCATGATAGAGGCTCCATTCTCCTTCAGCCGGTTCCGCATCCATCGGAACAGAACGGTAGGGCGAAATCCGTTTTTGCTTCGGCAAGCGTCGTTGCCGGATATCGTCGAGGCTTGGAAGTTCCGTACCCGACAAAGCCGCGACATGATCCAGGACATCGGCAAGTTTCCCGGCCTTATCGATTAATGCGGTTTCATCGATCGCTAAGTCCTGCGCTGTGGCGTCGTCGCTTCCGTCTTCCGCAGATTCCGTCATCGTCTCGGATAAATAAAGCGCCAGAACAAATTCACGGAAATCGCTGACATTCCCGCTGGGGACGACATGATAAAAAGTCTCCCGCGTGCTTCCGAGTTCAAACGAATAAGGTTCTAATTCGAGAACCGGCCGGTAGGCTTCCCGATCGGTATAGAGTTCCGCAGAACCGGGATATTTAAAACCGATGGTTATCCTGCCCTCCGATGCCTGCCGCCCTTGAACAAGTCCCATATCAGCAACGACAACGCTCGTATCATAGCTGATGTTCACCCGGTGGCCGGGACCCGCGGCACGTCGCATATGCGCGTCACCCAATAACCGCGCTACGAACCTTGCATATTCACGCGGTAAATTTTCTGGGCGAAGCATCTGCTGCAATTCATTCCAAGCCTCCGGATGCCCCTCTGCCTTTTCGCGTGCGGCACTCCATTGGCGATCTTTGAGATAATCCTCGAACCGGAGCCGGACCGTTTCATGAAAACTATACCAGGGATCATGGTAAGGGGCATCGGGCGGCGCAAGGATGGCCCGAAGCTCATCTTCAGTCTTTCGCCGCGGTGTACGATCATCGGGAATTTCGATTCCGTCATTATCGTCAAAATTAAAAAACAGATCACCACCATCCAATCCTGAGCCGCGCATCTCCGAGCGGGCAGCCGGCGGCCCCGTCTCGGGTCTTTGCGCCCCTGGAAACAATTTCGCCTTGTCATACGCCACATCATAAGCTGTCCCGAGCAGATCCCGGTCTGCACCGGCCGCCAAAAGGGCATCCGCCTTATTGACCACATAAAGGACGCGAAGAATACGATTGCGTTGCTCCGGCGATAGACCCGGAGGCAAATGGTCGCGCAGATTTTCCCTAACCGCCAACGCGGCCTGACTTCCCCGGGTTGTGAGCAATTGATCGGTAACCAGACTGTGCAAGCGAACAGCAATCAAAATCGTCTGAAAGGAGGCCGGGCTGAGATTCCATTGGGAGCGTAATTCCAAAATCCGGCGGGCCATACGTTCAGAACGTTCGATATGATCGACATCCTCGCCGCCTTCCGCGACTTCGAGTAAAGCGCGATAGGCGGGCAGTGATTTGCCGACATCGTGAAAAAGCAGAGCCAATAAGGCGTCCTCTTTCTCTTCATCATCCAGCAACTCAAATTCGGGAACGGCACTCACGTTCCGGACGGCATCGCGGATATGTTCACCCAAAACACCCCGGCCGTCCGCGCGTTCCTCGGCCACCTTTTTCCATAATTCCATATCCTGAACGCCGCCCGCCGTTTGGACGCCAAACCTGAGATGATTGCCGACAACGGCATTAAAATCATCTCCGGGCGACCGGAGTTCCTGCTGCAACGGTTGAGACAAAGCCCGCGGTGCTTGCGCGACCTGAGCCTGCTGTCCCCGACGCGATACGGGCAATCCCTGACGAATTCTGTGGAGACGGTCATATTCTCCGGGAGTAAAAAGCAAATTGCCGTCCCGGTCATAGATCGGAATGTAAAAATCGCCCCGCGCGATTTCGGATTTTAACCGGCTCAAAAGCTCGGGGGTGTAGCGGCCGTTCAAGAGAATCCCCGCGACGTAACTTCGCGGCGCGACCATCGGCGCCAGGCGGTCATCATGGAAACGACCGCGCCATGTTTGGAAAGCTCCGGCATCGTTCGCGGGGTTGGCCATGCGTTCGCGATCATACAAAATAAAAATACCGCCGTAGCCGGCGGAGGTAATATTTTCGAACAAATCACTGACGCGTGAAAATGTCGGTACCACTCCCCGTTCCGAGGGAAGCCCCAGTTCGCTGAAATCAACGTTGTAGGGCGCAGCATCGGAATGACGCTCATAACCGAGCACCTCAACCGGCAGATTTTCCTCTCTTACGATTTGTCCGGCGATATCAACCGTTTTAACCGCATGGACGTAGTATTTTTTAAAAGCTTCGATTCTCGCGGCTTCGGCTTGAGCGCGGTCTTCGGCAGGGGCATCCGTTTTGTTCGCGCGCGCTTCAAATCCCGCGAGAGTCCGGACAGCCCTGCGGTTTGCGGCATCCGTCTGTTCCGCAACTCTGGCGCTTTGCCGGTGCCTATCGTTTTGCATGAAATACGAAAGGGCAATCCATCTCTTGATGCCTTCCGGCAAATGATCAAACATGAGAGCCCTGGGCCCTTCCGTTCGCGCGGGATCCTCCGAAGCGGGATCGTCGGAACCCAGACTCTGACGTTCCCTCCGGTTACGCGCCCTTAGTCCTTCAGCTCCCGTTTGGTAATAAGCCTGCCGCTGTGCCTCCGTCAATTCGCCGACCGGCCGTAACCTTACGCGACGGAATAATTGCCGCCCCTCAGGACTTTCGGGGTCCGTTTGGCTCAACAGTGTCAGGGATTCTTCGGGTGAAACCCCGTCGATTACGGGAACGGCAAAAATACGCGTGTACCGGCTTGCCTGCATCGTCGGGAATTTTGCGCGAAGCGCCAGGTAGCGCGCATAATAGCGAGGGACTCTTTCTTCACCCGTAAAAACGCTGAATTTCAATACGACCGTTGCCGGGTCACCGGTTGCGATTTCATTGATGAACGAATGAATAATCGAAAACTCCGAATGTCCGCTAATGTCGCCGGGATGTTCCGCGCCCTCGGTCAGAAACCGTTCCACGATCAAGTCGATTTTTTGTCTTAATTCCCGGTTGTCACCCGCAAACAGGTAGAGCGCCTCGCGCAGGTCTTTCGCCGATCCCGTCATCGCCGCCTGAATCAACTGTTGATTCAAAAGCACCGAGCGTACAAACTTGGCTTCTTCGCTCGGATCCGCAATCAACGCCGGCAAGGCCCGCCTGACAAATACCGAAAACTCGGGGCTCAATCTCCAATCCGCGTCTTGCGGGTATTGCATCAAATAATCGATGGCGCTCCCCGCATACTGAGGCGCCACCGCATGTTTGAAATCTTCCAGCTCATCATCGAGCCGTTGGACCATGGCCGTAGGCAGTTCTTCCATCGTTTCGTACTGGTCCGGCAAATTATACTGGACAGTTACATCCGACATTGAGTTTGGGCTGACAGGAAGCACCGCGACAACCGAATCCCGGTCAACACGATAAGGATTCGGCGTCAGCAATCCCTCAAAAAAGGTTTGCAGAAACGCTCCCATAAAACCAAAAAACAAAATGGCCACGCCGATCAAATCGATGAGTTCCTTCCTTTTCTGCTTCATCAAATTTTTTCGGTAAAAAGTAACCAGCGGGACCTTATGCCGGAAATAGCTTTCAAGCACACGTCTGGCAACCGAAGAATGGCGGGCTAACCAATGGGATATTCGGGAAACCCGGTAATTCCCCGGCCCTAAACGCCGGTCGCATAGGAAGTTCGACCCCTCATCGACATCTGCGCGCAGAGCAAGCCGCAATAGGCACTTCCGAAGGGATTGCCTTTTTCGTTCCAACTGAGGATCACTTGAACCGGTAGGGATATACGCCTCGTTAATGATAATCATTCCGGAAACATATCGCACGCGAGGAGCATAGACTCCCATTTTTTGAACATAGATACGGTGACGTCCGATCAAACGACAAACTTCCTCGGGCAAATCCAAATCATATTTCATATGGCGGTCATATCTGCTTGGCAGATAATCGGCCAGCGCCGCTTCCATTTTCTCCGTGTTGCCGATCACATCCGGTGCTTCCAGCCGGTCCAGCGCTTCCCCGCGCAGAGGTTTGTAGACCTGGGCCATCCGCGCAATCAGCGTATCTCGGGAAAGGCCGCCTTGAGCGGCAATCCGTTCAATGCGCTCGAGCGTCGCCGGATCTCGGGCGAGAGCGTCTCCCGCTTTCTGAATAAACTCCGGATCATTTTCGCTTCCTCTCATCTCCGAACGGGCCGGAGCTTCGGCACTAAAATTCATCGAGTCAAAATAGGCAATGATCTCATCACGACTTGAGTTCAGTGACATCCGGCCTACGGTGCTTTGAAAAAAAGCTTCGGCCGAACGATAGTTGCCGCCGCATTGCTGAAGGACACGCTGTGCCGCATTGTAAACAGCATGTTCGATCCCGTACGGGGCTTTCCCGCGCACCTGACGATCAACCATTTTTCTGACGATACGGGCAAAAACATTTCTCGGGATTTCCTCGGAGGAACGCCGGTGCCGCTCACTCGACATTTCCTCGCGGTCCCGTTCCGCAACACCCGGCAATCCCGCCCATGTCATTTCATAGGATTGCTGAAAATCAAGCCAATCATTGAAGGTCTGAAAATCATCGAAACGGTAAATCCGGTCGACGCGGATAGCGCCCTCAGCAACGATTTCCGGTTCATAGGCATTCATACCCCATTGCTGCGCAACGGGAAATGTCGTCCAGGACGTACGCCGGATCGATGCCAACGGAACACTGGCCGACATCGTCATCTCCAAGCCCGCGTAGGTCAACGCATAACCGGGAAATTGACTGAAAAAGATCGGCTGAGCAATTCTGGCAGGTCCTTCGGCCCACTGCTCGGTTTTCGTATCGGAAATACCGCGGCTCAGCAAAAATTCGGTGCCGTGGAAACGGTTGGCCATATCCCATTGTGAGATACGCGCCATGCGTTCATCGGCTTCGCGCAATTTCCCGGCGATGCCTCGTCGTGTTCCTTCATCCGCGGGACCGAGACGTTCCAGAACCCCGTCAACGGCTGCCCGATCGCTGGACCCCGCCAAGAGTTCAGTCAGGTCGGAGGTACCGAATGACTCCAAACTCCTCTCACCCCGGTAAAAATCAAGCACGGCCTGATCTAAATTTGCTACACCTTCTTCTGTTTCTGCTTTACCAAAATCTGATTTTTCCAGAAG
>JAQTOZ010000193.1 GCA_028713205.1 Candidatus Omnitrophota bacterium | reverse complement strand
TTCTCTCAAAACAAAAAACGACACGCTTGAGTTTTATCTCAAGCTGTTGAAATAAGTTATAGACAATAATTTTAATGCAACGCTAGTGGCCGGCAGGCAGGCAATCTCAACCCCAGATTGCTTCGTCCGGTCTACGCCGTCCTCGCAATGACTATCCGGTTATTAACACATCTTTTGAACAGTGTAAGTGGTAAGCACACCAGGAAATTCGGACGACAGACCACAGACCACAGACAACAGGCCTAAAAGGTCTTTGGTCTTCGGTCTGTAGTCTTTGGTCTCCGGGTATACCGTTGTTCCGCGGCGCGTGTCTTTTGTCCCTTGCCCCGGTTTTCTGCTTATCGCCGGTCTTGTTTAAATCCTCGTTTTTTTTATGCTTCCGTCCGCGGTAGGGCCCTCGATCATTTCCAGCTGGTCCTTGCCGGTCAGATAGGCAAGATACCAGCGGATGCCGGGAAACTTGTTGGCGATCAAGTCAACTTTGGCGGGGCCCAGTACAAAAAGGGCCGTGGAGAGAATGTCGGCGGTGGTAGCCGAAGGGGCAATGACCGACACCGATACCAAATGCCGGGCGGGGTAGCCTGTTTGGGGATCGAGGATATGCGCGTAACGTTTGCCGTCGGCGATAAAAAATTGCGCATAGTCGCCGCTTGTGGCAACGGCTTGATTTTCGAGCGGCAGGACTTGAAAGACCATGCCCGGGTCGCGCGGATGACGGAGCCCCACGCGCCAAGGTTTTCCGTTCGGTGACAAACCCAGGGCATAGACCGTTCCGCCGATATTGACCAGTGCGCATTGAATGCCCTGTGATTTCAAGTAAGTCACAACTTTGTCGCAGGCATAGCCTTTGGCGATGCCGCCGAGATCGATGCCCATGCCCGGCACCGAGAATCCGACTTTCGAATTTTGCGGATCCAGACGAAGCCGGTTTGTCCCGGTCAGCAAAAGGGTTTGTTGGATGGCCTCCTCAGCCGGGACGCCGTGTTTTTTGCCGTAAAATCCCCATAGCCGCATCAAAGGCAGTATCGTTATGTCAAAGGCGCCGCCGGTTTCCCGGTAAGCCTCCGCGGATTTTTCGATGACTTCAAAAGTTTCCGGCGACACCTGTTGCGGTTCCGCAAAACCTTTGGCGTTGAGCCGCGCGATTTCGCTCGACGATTGGTAGAGACTCATTTTCCCGTCGATGGCATGCAGGATTTTGAAGGCTTCTTTGAGAATCCGTTCCCGTTCGGCCCGGTTTTTCCCCGCGATGATGATCTCATTGGCCGCTCCCATGACGGTTTCCTTGCGATGGGAAACGGGGTGCAGGAAGCAGCCGGCCGGTACGGTTGCCGTCAATAAAATGACTAGACTGATTGTCAGGATTCGAAAGGTTCGTAACTGCATAACTTTGTCCCTACTTTTGGAAATGGTACCATGTGTTCGAGGTATGTTAGAATACTTTGTGCCTTTTTTCCATCATTTGAATGCGATATCCCTCATTGACGGAAGGTCAACGCAAAAGGTGACTTATGGGCTTTAAACATTTCGGGGGTTTCGGTATTTTGGGATTGATGTTGTCGGCAGTCGTGTTTGCCGGGATCTTTGTTATCGGCAGAAGTTACGCCGGGGAAAATGTACGCAAGCCCGTTGTGAGCGGCCAGTTTTATCCCGGCGATCAGGCCGCTTTGAAAAAAGAGGTCGATGGGTTTCTGAAACAATCGAAGTCCCGGCCCACTCCCAACGTCCGGGCATTGATCGTGCCGCATGCGGGCTATCCGTATTCGGGGCAAGTGGCGGCAGAGGCTTACGAGACGATCAAAGGCGACCGGTTTGATTCGGTGATCGTTATCGGATTTTCGCACCGGACACCGTTGGAAGGTGTGTACGTCGATGTCCATGATTTCTATGAGACGCCTCTGGGCCGCGTCCCGGTCGACAAGGAACTGGCGAATAAGATTCGTGATTTTAATCCGGTGCTGCGCGATGTTCCTGTGGGCGGATTCACGGAGCACTCGGTGGAAGTGCAGGTCCCGTTTTTACAAGAGACGGTCCGGGATCTTAAAATCGTACCTATCTATATGGGTGCCCAAACTCTCGGGAATGCCAGGATTTTGTCGGAGGCCATTGCAAAAGCGGTCGGTGACCGACCCGTGCTCGTGGTCGCGAGCTCCGATCTCTCTCATTATTATCCTTACGATACTGCCGTGGCGAAGGACAAGCTGTGGGTGTCGCTTGTCGAAGAGGGCGACCTTATGAAATTGGCGCTCGCCTCGGATAAGAGATTGTGCGAGGCCTGCGGAATAGGGCCTGTGATGACCGTTCTGCTCCTGAGGCAGCATCTGGGCTGGAACAAACCGGCCTTGGTTCGATATGCGAATTCGGGAGATGTCACGGGTGACCACAAGGCCGTGGTGGGATATGCTGCGATGGAAATGACTCATGCGATGACTCCCAAAGTGCAACCGGGAGGGAAAGGAGAAGCCTTGGCTGCGGAAATGGATGAAAATCAAAAACCCGAACTTACGGCGGAGGACAAGAAAAAGATACTCGAGTATGTCCGCGCTTATCTGGAGGCATACTATGCCAACAGTCCGGCGGAACCCGTGCTTGACGTTAAGTCCCGCGTGCTGGATGAACCCCGCGGGGTTTTCGTGACGCTCAAAAAGCATGGGATGCTGCGCGGGTGTGTCGGACGCATTGTCAGCAACGAACCGGTGCGAAACTGCCTCAAGCAGATGACGATGGCGGCGGCCCTGCACGACGGACGTTTCCGGCCCGTGTCGTCGGACGAAGTCAAAGATCTGGATATTCATGTTTCATTTTTGACTCCGCTGGCACCGATTGCCTCTTACGAAGATATCCGCCTCGGGACGGACGGTATCGTTGTCAAAAAGGGATGGAAGAGCGGGGTCTTTTTGCCGGAGGTGGCGACGGAGACCGGTTGGGACCGGGAAACGTTCTTTAAACAATGCGCGGTCGAAAAAGCCGGTTTGAGTGAGGCCGAATTGAAGCAGGCTCAGATTTTTGTGTTCCAGTCCGATGCCTTCGGTGAAGAAGAATTTAAATAAAACAAAAGAGGACTGCCCCCTTTTGTTTTTTCAGCGCCTCTCTTAAAGGTTGTGGATCATGAAGAAACTGATTACCGTTACGCTTATTTTGTTGCTGGCGGCCGCGGTGGTTTGGAACCGGGCGCACCAGGTCCGGCAGGAACCGCAAGGGACTTTGGACCTTGCGACGATTCAAAAAGTCTTCCCGGGCGCCGAGAGATTTGAATTTCAACACAATCCATTTCCTCTTTACGCGGTTTATCAAAAAGGCGCTGCTCCGGAGAAGCCGGTGCCGGACGGCTATGCGTTTTTGACCACGGACCTTGCGCCGCATGTCATGGGGTATGCGGGACCGATCGTGATGTTGGTGGGGATCGACCCCTCCCACCGTATTCAGGGCATCTGCGTGCTTGAAAGTCATGAAACGAGCGCTTATGCCTATGGTATTGAAAAGGATTGGTGGCTCAAGCAATTTATCGGTCTCGGGCCGAAATCCAACATTGCGCCGGAAGGGGACATCGATGCGATCTCAAGCGCGACCGTTACGGTAAGTGCCGTCTGCCGCGCGGTCCGGGAAAGCCTGCAAAAAATCGCGGCCGCCGATTTGGTCCAGCCCAAGGCGGTATCGGCTGGGAAGGGGAAGGTCCGTCTGTCCCGGCATCCGGAAATATATTTTCTTCTCGCATTGTTTCTTTTGAGTCTTCCGACTTATCTTTTCCTCTGGAACCGCTTGCGTACGGTGCTGCTCGTAGCCGGCTTTCTTTATCTCGGCATCAAGCTAAAAATGCTTTTTTCGGTTGCGCATGTCACCGGATTGTTGGACGGGATGCTGCCGGATTTTGAGGGCGCCACCCTGATGTGGATTTTTCTTGCGCTGATTATCCTCACGGGGTTCGTGTTCGGGCGTGTCTACTGCGGTTATGCCTGTCCCTTTGGGGCCCTTCAGGAATTTATCTACAAAATATCGCCGTGGCGGATGAAAGTCAATTTGAGGGTGAGCCGCCGGCTGGCGAGGGTCAAATATTATCTGCTTTGGCTCCTGGCTATGGCGGCGCTTCTTTATCCGGCGTTGCGGGTCACCAATTATGAAACGTTTGCGCTGACGTTTACGCTCACGGGGCCGCTATTGGTTTGGTATTTTACGGGTCTGACACTTATCTTTTCATTTTTTATCGAGCGTTTTTACTGCCGGTATTTTTGTTTTGCGGGTGCCTGTCTCGGGATCTTAAACCATGTCTCTCTGTCGCGGATCGATATCGACCCGAATTGTTCGAATTGTTACACCTGCGAGCGGATTTGCTCGACGGGCGCTATTCACGGGACGCGGCTCGATACGGAGGAGTGTATTCTCTGCAACCGTTGCCGGCGGAATTGCCCGAAGGGGAAGATCAAGGTGAGGTTTTTTAAAAGATAGACGCAAGTCCCAAGACCCAGGTCCCAAGACAACGGACTTAAGTCTTGCGTCTTGGGTCCCGCCACAAAGAAGGCGGGCAAACTTGGGACTTGGGTCTTTGCAGAGAAAAGGAGCGCGGATCACAAACATGTTCATCGACCTAAAGAAACAACCCAAGTCTGAATCGCTGCTGGTCGTGTTTTTTGTGACGGCTTGCTTATGCCTGGTTTTTATTTCCTATTATGATTTAACGGAACGCCCGCAGGAAAGGGTGATGCCGGGGACCGGGGCGGTAGCGGTGATGACCGACGGGCAAAAGGAAGCCCGCAAACGCGCCGAGGTGATTCAGAAAGTCCTTCAGGAAGGCAAGCTTGAGCTGACACCGGCGCGCTATTATCGTACCGGGGAGGAGGCGCAGACATGACGCAACCGATACCGGCCGCAGCCGTGAGCGGTGCGGCCCCGGCAATTCAATGCACGCTATGCCCGCGCGGTTGCACGATGGCCGAATACGAGCGCGGACGGTGCAAAGTCCGCGTCAACAAGGGGGGGCAGCTTTATACGTTGGTGTACGGTAAGCCGTGTGCGGTGCATATCGATCCGATCGAAAAAAAACCGTTTTTCCATTTTCTGCCCGCCACTGCAATCCTGAGCATTGCGACCGCCGGCTGCTGCTTGGAATGCAAGTATTGCCAAAACTGGGAGATTTCACAGGCCTGGCCGGAGGAAACCATCAATCAGGATTTGTCTCCGGAAGCGGTGGTCAAAGGAGCGGTCGCGTCGCGTTGCCGGTCGATTGCCTACACGTACACGGAGCCCACGATCTTTTACGAATATATGTATGACACATCGGTTTTGGCCAGGCGCATGGGGTTACGCAACGTCAGCGTGACCTGCGGTTATATCAATCCCGAGCCTTTGCGGGAATTATGCCAGGTGCTCGACGCGGCCAATGTGGATTTGAAAGGTTTCACCGATGAGTTTTATGTCGTGAATTGCGGTGGGCGTCTTCAGCCGGTCATGGATTGCATTCTGACGATGAAAAAACTCGGCGTACATGTCGAGATCACCAATCTGGTCGTTCCGACCAAAAACGACAATATGGATTTGATCCGGCAAATGTGCGCGTGGGTTGTCCAAAACACGGGCGCGGACACGCCGCTTCATTTCTCCCGTTTTTCACCGGATTACCGTCTGCGGCAACTTCCGCCGACTCCCATCGAGACGCTGGTCAAGGCGCGCGACATTGCGCTCGCGGAAGGGCTCCGTTATGTTTATGTCGGAAATGTCCCCGGGGAAGATTATGAAAACACCATTTGCCCCGGCTGCAAGAAACCCGTGATCCGGAGAATGGGATACCGTGTCGTAGATTTCGAAATCGACCGCGAAACGTCGCAATGCCTTTATTGCCATTACAAAATCGCAGGAGTGTGGAAATGAAAAAAGAAAAACAAACCGGCATAAGCCGTCGCGAGTTCATCAAGAGGAATCTCCTGTTCCTGGCCGCCCTTTGCACGAGCACCATCACCGGTGCCCTGGCGCCCCTGTTTGGGAAAAGCAAACTCCCGGCCAAAGGACAGATTTCCAACGTGAGTCAGGTGCGCGGCCGGTACTACAAGACGTGGGCGGGCTGAGGAAAGACTCAAGACCCAGGACCCAAGACAAGCGATAAGCTGTAAGCGGTAAGAGGTAAGAGAAGAATAACTCACAGCTTGTGATTGGGGACTTGTGACGTGTGGCACGAGACAATCGATGTAGGGGCGAGGGAAAGACGACACAGCGAAAGGGTGATGCGTTGACTTAATGACTTGTCATTGCGAACCCGCCGGAGGTTGGTGAAGCAATCTCCACGCCAACAGAGCTCCCCGGGCTATGCCCGGGGGTGAATGGGAAAGGCCGATACTTTACTGTGGTAGAATACGCGAATGGAAGTTAGGAAATCGAATCACAGTGTTTATCGGTTGCAATACCATGTA